>NZ_JAIMBW010000001.1:3593924-3950886 GCF_019195455.1 Gymnodinialimonas phycosphaerae
CTGAAAATCCGGGATCATGGGCACCATGTTGATCACGCCTGAGGCCGTTCCGGGCGCCGGGTCGCGGCGGTCAGGTTCCTGGGCGCAATAGAGGCCATAAACCAGCTCGGCAAGCAGGGGGCTGACGCGGGGGTTGGCCTCTTGCGCTGTGGACGGTGGTGGCAACAGCATCAGGCACAGCGTCAGCAGGCATAGGGCAAGGCGGGTCGGAACAGGAAACGAGAGGGCGCGCATGGCAAAGACCGGCCTTGTAAGAAGTGATAACCCGGACGATAGGCCAAGGCGCATCGGCAGGAAATGGGACGAGGTGTTACGGCAGGGTCACGCAGGGCGGAAGCGGGCCTGCGAATTCCTCGGCGGTGACGACATCGAACGACAGATCGTAGATCACTTGCCCGTTGCGGAAGGTCTGGAACCTGTAAATCCCAAGGTTGCCGGGCGCGGCGGAATCGAAGGTCCAGCCATCGATGTCCAGCACGTCGTCGAAGCGCAGGGTTACCGTGTCCTCCGTCACCGTGCCGTCGCGGGCGATATGGGTGATGGTTGACGTCACATCATAGGCGACGCCTTCCGGATAGTTCGACAGGACCCCGAAGGTCACTCCCGCGCCGACGGGGATCTTGGTGGCGCCATCGGTACTCACGTCGTCGAAGAAGGCCGTGGTGGCATTGATCTGCGCGATCTCGGCAGGGGTCATCGGTACGTTGGGGTTATCGTTATCGTAGTAGCACAGGATGTCGTAGTTGAAGCTGTTCAGCTCGGGCGAGGCATAGATCGAGGCGCTTTGGGCATGCAGCGGCGTGGCGAGGGCCAGAAGGGCGAAGGGAAGAAGGCGCATGGCGGTCTCCGGGGGGATTGGATGCCTTACGCTAGCCCGCCGCGTACCCTGTGCCTACGCCGGATTTCCTGCAGTCATGCAAACGGCCACCCGATGGGGGTGGCCGTGTTCAAAACCCGCCAATGGGCTTCAGATCGCCGCCGCTTTCACATCTGCATCGATGTGATCCACGTATTGGGCGAAGTTTTCGGCGAACATGTCGACCAGGCGTTGCGCTTGCCGGTCATAGCTGTCGGGCCGGTCCCATGTACGACGGGGATCCAGCAGCAGATCGGCCACGCCGGTGCAATGCAGCGGCACGTCGAAGCCGAAGTTGGGATCCTTGCGGAATTCGCCCTTGTTGAGCGTCCCGTCCAGCGCTGCCGTCAGCAGCGCCCGCGTGGCGCGGATCGGCATGCGCGACCCGGTGCCAAAAGCCCCCCCGGTCCAGCCGGTATTCACCAGCCAGCAGGTTGCGCCGTGTTTGGCGATCTTTTCGCGCAACAGCTCTCCGTAGACTTCGGGGCGACGGGGCATGAAAGGCGCGCCGAAACAGGTGGAGAAGGTCGGCGTGGGTTCGGTCACGCCACGCTCGGTGCCGGCCACCTTGGCGGTGAAACCCGACAGGAAGTGATACATCGCCTGCGCGGGCGTCAGCCGCGCGATGGGGGGCAGAACACCGAAGGCGTCACAAGTGAGCATGACGATGTTCTTGGGCGCGCCACCAAGGCCGGTATCCGACGCGTTGGAGATCATCTCGATCGGGTAGGCGCAGCGCATGTTCGCGGTCAGGCTGTCGTCGTCGAAGTCCAGTTCCAGCGTGTCGGGGTCGTAGACCATGTTCTCGATCACGGTCGAGAACTTACGGGTCGTGGCGTAGATCTCGGGCTCTGCCTCTTCGCGCAGGTTGATGGTCTTGGCGTAGCAGCCGCCCTCGAAGTTGAAGATCCCGCTATCGGACCAGCCGTGTTCATCGTCACCGATCAACGTCCGCGTGGGGCAGGCGGAAAGCGTCGTCTTGCCGGTGCCGGAAAGGCCGAAGAACACGGCGCTGTCATCGGGATCGCCAATGGCATGGTTGGCCGAGCAATGCATCGCCATCACACCCTTGCCCGGCAAAATGTAGTTGAGCAGCGTGAAGACGGATTTCTTGTTCTCGCCTGCATATTCGGTGCCGCCGATCAGGATCATCTTCTTCTCGAAGTTCAGCGCGATCACGGTGTCCGAGCGGCAGCCGTGGCGCGCCGGGTCGGCCTTGAACGTCGGGCAGTTGATGATGGTGAATTCCGGCACGAAGGTCGCCAGTTCATCCGCATCGGGGCGGCGCAGCAGGTGGCGGATGAACAGGTTGTGCCACGCCAGTTCCGTGACGACGCGGACATCCAGACGATGCTCGGGATCGGCCCCGCCGTAGAGGTCTTGAACGAAGTAGTCGCCGCCCTTCATGTGCTCCAGCATGTCGGCGTGGAGCGTGTCGAACGCCTCGGGCGCCATCGGGGCGTTGTTGTCCCACCAGATGGTGTCTTCGACTTCAGGCGTACGCACCACGAATTTGTCATTGGGAGAGCGGCCGGTGAACTGGCCCGTGGACACAAGAAACGTGCCCCCTTGGCCGATGCGACCCTCGCCGCGTTCCACGGCGGCCTGCATCAAGGCCGGTTCCAGCAGGTTATAATAGACCGAGCCGAGCCCCGTGATACCTTGTTGATCAAGTGTATGGGCGGGGTTCATGCGTCCCCGTGACATAGCATCTGTCATGGCGTCCAAGCTCCTGTCGGGCGGTCTAGGCCCTGTATTGATGTGACGGCGCAACCCGAGCGCTGTGCCGTACTCTCGCTATAACATGACGTTTTTAAGACTGAACAGGACGCTTGGGCACAGTTAGCGCAACCACAACGAAATTTTCTTTCGTGCGGCCGAATTCCGCTGCCCTGCACGAGATAAGGCAAGTTTGCCCCATTCTCGCCACAATTCTTCACATGGCATTAACGCAATTTGGCCACAGTCGTGTGGAGCCGGGCAGTCAATGGCGTGATTTTCATTGATTCTCTGGCATGAAAGCTGGACACTGCCTGAAAATATAAAAGAACTGAGCAGTAATCTGAGGACATAGCCGATGGCGCGTATCGCACTTGTCGATGACGACAGGAATATCCTGACGTCTGTATCGATGACCCTTGAGGCAGAGGGTTTCGATGTCGAAACATACAATGACGGGCAGTCCGCACTGGACGCCTTCAACCGCAAATTGCCGGATCTGGGTGTCTTCGACATCAAGATGCCGCGCATGGACGGGATGGATCTGTTGCAACGTCTGCGCACCAAATCGCAGATGCCAGTGATCTTCCTCACGTCCAAGGATGATGAGATTGACGAGTTGATGGGTCTGCGCATGGGCGCGGATGATTACGTGCGCAAGCCGTTCTCTCAGCGTCTTCTGGTCGAGCGCATCCGCTCCATCCTGCGCCGCCAGGATGCGATTGCATCCGACGCCGCTGGCGCGCCCGAAGAAAGCACCGTGCTGGACCGGGGTGATCTGCAAATGGACCCGCTGCGTCACGCCGTGACGTGGAAAGGCCGCGACGTGACCCTGACGGTCACGGAATTCCTGCTGTTGCAGGCGCTGGCCCAACGCCCCGGCTTCGTGAAGTCCCGTGACCAGCTGATGGATGTCGCCTACGACGAACAGGTCTACGTCGACGACCGCACCATCGACAGCCACATCAAGCGTCTGCGCAAGAAGATGCGCTCTGTCGATAACGATTTCTCCGCAATCGAGACGCTCTACGGCATCGGCTACCGTTACAACGAAGAATAGGGGCGCATCGTGCCAGCTGACGTCTCGATGACCAACCGCCGCGCCACTGAGCGGTCTGATATCGTGTTGGGCGAGGATTGGGACCGTCCCCAATCCGGTGTGGAATCTGAATTGCGTGCCGCAAGGTCGCGCCGGTCGCTGATTTCTCTGAATTCCTCGCCGCTTGCCCGCAAGATCATCCTGTTCAACCTGATCGCCATAATGGTGTTGGGTGTGGTGTTCCTTTGGCTGAACCCGGTCCACGACAGCCTTGTGCTGCAACGTGAACGGGCGCTGGCCAGCGAAGCGCAGCTGATGTCCGATATCTTCGAGGCCAATCTTCCGGTCTCTGCGCCCGCCAACTTGGTGACCGGTGACGGCATTGACCCCGAGGGGGTGCTGTCGCGCATTGGTGTGCCCGAAGGGATGGAGGTTTTCATCTTCGCCGCCGATGGCGTGCCCGTGACCTCCACCCGCGATATTGCACGCAGTGGCGTGCGTCCGGTCCGGGGGCTGGAAGGCCAGCCGCGCGAAACCCTGTTGATCACTGATTTCCTCGTCTCCATTTACGATGGCCTGGCGGGCATTCTGGGCAATGGGGTTGAGACTGCACCTGTTGAAAACGGGCCGGAAGCCCACGGGGATCTTGTCGCCGCCGCCATGGGCGGGGCTACGATCCTTCAACGCGGCTCGAACGCGACCGGAACAATCTACGCCGCAGCTTCACCGATCGAGGGTGTCGGCGGTATCATCGGTGTCCTCGTCGTGACAACCGCCGCCGGAGAGATCGATCAGCTGGTCCGTGTCGAACAGGAACAGTTGTTGCAGATGTTCGTGGTGGCGCTTCTGGTGTCCATCGTGCTGTCGCTGGTGCTGGCATCGACCATCGCCAACCCGCTTGCAGATCTGTCCGCGGCCGCCGAATTGGGTCGTGACAAGAACGCCCGCAAGATGTCCCCCACGCGCGTGCGCATCCCCGACTTGACCGGCCGCCCCGATGAGATCGGGCGCCTGTCCGGCGCGTTACGTGGCATGGTCGCGGCGCTTTATGACCGGATCGACAGCAACGAACAGTTCGCCGCCGACGTCAGCCACGAGATCAAGAACCCCTTGGCCTCCCTGCGGTCTGCCGTGGGCACGCTGGAATTCGCCAAGACCGATGAACAGCGCAAGCGCCTAATCGACGTGATCGAGCATGACGTGCATCGGCTTGACCGTCTGGTCAGCGATATCTCCAACGCCTCGCGGCTCGATAGTGAGTTGGTGAAAGAGGAAGAGGAAGAGTTCAACCTGGTCAAGACGCTTGAAAACCTCTCGCAATACCATGCGGAAGAAGCAGGCAAGCGGGGGATCGAGTTCATTACCGATTTGCCGACGGATCGTATCGAGATCCACGGCCTCGAAGGGCGCTTGGCGCAAGTCTTCGTGAACCTGCTGAGCAATGCGATTTCCTTCTGCGAGGAAGGCGACGCAGTGCGGCTGTGGACCCGGCGGCGCGAGAATCGCGTGCTGGTCGTGGTAGAAGACACCGGCCCAGGTATCCCGGAAGAAGCGCTGACCAAGGTGTTCAACCGGTTCTACAGCGAGCGCCCGGCAAGCCAGTTCGGCAACAACTCGGGTCTTGGCCTCGCGATCTCCAAGCAGATCGTGGAAGCCCACGGTGGCGTCATCTGGGCCGAGAACATCCGCCCGACGGAGGCCGATATCACCTCTGAACCGCTTGGCGCGCGCTTCGTTGTCGGCCTGCCGATCTGATCCGTGACTGCCCCGCCTGAAGCGCTGGTAACAAGGGCCAGTTCACGGGACGGGGACAGGCTGTATTTTCACGCCACTGCCGTTGCGGTCGGGGGCAGGGGTGTTTTGATCCTGGGTCCTTCGGGCAGCGGAAAGTCCTCCCTCGCACTTGCGCTTCTGGCTCATGGGGCCGAATTGATCTGCGACGATGGCGTCTGGCTGGATGGCCTTGACCTCACGCGCCCCGACGGCGCCCCCGACTTGATCGAGGCGCGGGGCGTGGGTCTGCTGCATGCCGGTCCGATCTGCCCCCGCGCTCCCCTGTCGTTGGTCGTGGATCTTGACCGGGCAGAGACGGACCGTCTGCCGCCGCGACGGTTGGTCCACATACATAACCAAAAAGTCGAGTTGATCCTTGCCGCAGGACAGGTGACGCTGGCCCCCACCCTGATCCACCTGCTGCGCTATGGCAGGGCCGACCTCTGACCCCCAGCCCGCGGATTGTTTGCCGATGCCCCCGACCTCCCCTCCCGCCCATGTGGTTTTTGTCACCGGCCCCTCTGGCGCCGGGCGCAGCACGGTGATCCACGCGCTGGAGGACCTGGGGTTCGAAGCGATTGACAACCTGCCCCTCAGCCTATTGCCCCGTCTTCTGGAAGGCGCGCCGCCTGAGCGTCCTCTGGCGCTCTGCATCGATCCGCGCACCCGCGACTTCGATGCGCGCGCGTTGATCAATGCCCATGAGAAGCTGGAACAGGATCCGGCCTATGCCGCCGATCTGGTCTACATCGATTGCGATACCGCAACGCTGCAACGGCGTTATTCGGAAACCCGCCGCCGCCACCCCCTTGCGCCCGAAGCCGACCCCGCCGATGGGATCGCGATGGAACGTGAAATGCTGGCCCCCCTGCGCGGCCGGGCCGATGTGTTGATCGACACGACCAACTTGACCCCCCATCGAACCCGCGAAGTGGTCGGGCGTTTCTTTGCCAAGGACCGGGCTCCTGGAATGGCGATTCAGATCATGTCGTTTTCCTACCGGCGCGCGTTGCCCATTGGCGCAGATATGGTGTTTGACTGTCGATTTCTGCGCAATCCTCATTGGGACGCGGACCTGCGGGCCAAAGATGGACGCAACGCAGAGGTCCAGGCCTATGTCACCGCCGATGCACGGTTCGAAACCTTCCGCAGTCAGATCAACGCCATGCTGGATTTGCTGCTACCCGCCTTCAAGGAAGAGGGCAAAAGCCATCTGACGGTGGCGTTTGGCTGTACGGGGGGGCGGCACCGCTCGGTCACTTTGGCCGAGATAACAGAGCGCCGCCTTGCGGAAGAGGGCTGGCATGTGTCTAAAAGGCACCGAGACGTGGACAAGGACGCCACCAAGGACAGTGACCGAGACCGGGGGCCCATCACGTGGGTTTCTGCCTCGACGGGGGATGGAGAGGCGGAGCAACCGTGATCGGCATCGTGATCGTCGCCCATGGCGGCTTGGCGCAAGAGCTGAAGCGCGCGACGGAACATGTCGTGGGCGCGCAGCCATCTATGGTGGCTATTTCCATCGGCCCCGAAGACGACCGCCCCACGCGCACCCGCGAAATCTGTGATGCCGCCGATGCGGTGGACAGCGGGGATGGTGTGGTGGTGGTGACGGACATGTATGGCGGCTCGCCGTCGAACCTGTCGCTTCGGGCGTGCCGCCCGGCCAATCGCAAGATCCTGACGGGGGTGAATTTGCCGATGCTGGTGAAACTGGTGAAGTCGCGCCAGTTGGGCGTGGATGAGGCCGTATCGCGCGCGGCGGAGGCCGGTCGGCGGTACATCAACAGCTTCGACGGCGCGCCGGAATGACCATGGGAGAGCCAAAGTGATGAGCGACACAAGCACGATACGGAACCTGAAGATCGTGAACGTCAAGGGTCTGCACGCCCGCGCCTCGGCGCGATTTGTCGAGGTTGTCGAAGAGTTTGACGCCGAGGCCACGGTCCGCCGCGATGGGCTGAGTGCTGCCGGTGACAGCATCATGGGCCTTTTGATGTTGGCAGCTTCCATGGGAACCTCTATTGAGGTTGAAACCAGCGGGGCCGAAGCGGAGGGTTTGGCCGACGCGTTGGAGGCTCTGGTCGCCGATCGGTTCGGCGAGGATACCTGAGGGGCTGGGACAATGGCCTTAATGGATGACGGAAGACGAGGGCACGTGACGGATTTGACGACACGAAATGTATCGGCGCCCGCGCCGACCCGTGGGAACGGGCCGGGGGGCACCTATGACCGCCGGTCGTTGACCTATGCGAATTCCTTCCCCAGTCCTTTCGTCCGCTTCACGATCAAGGCGATCGAATGGATGACCGGCAAGATCACCATCATTCGCCGCATCCGTCAGTTCGAGAGTTTGGGCGAATTCAAAGGACAGGCGTTCTGGCCCGCGACGATGAAGGTCATGGGGATCGATTTACAGACCCCTGACCATCAGTTGGACCGGATTCCGAAAGAGGGGCCGGTGATCTTCGTCGCCAACCACCCGCACGGGTTGGTGGACGGGATGATCCTTGCGGATCTGATCGGGCGCCGCCGCGATGACTACCGCATCCTGACCCGGGCGCTTCTGACCGGCATTGACGAGGCCGCCGCAGGCTACATGATTTCCGTGCCCTTCCCCCACGAGGCGGATGCACAGCAGAAGATGCTGGATATGCGCGCCGCCGCGATGGAGCATTTGAAAGCCGGTGGCTTGATCTCGCTGTTCCCCTCGGGCGCGGTGGCGGTGTCGGACCGCATGATGGGCCAGCCGATCGAGGGTGAGTGGAACGTTTTCACCGCCAAGATGATCCGCAATTCCGGCGCGACCATCGTGCCCTGCTTCTTCACCGGCCAAAACAGCCGTGCCTACCAGGTTGCCAACAAGATCAGCCCGGTGATCCGTCAGGGCTTGTTGATCCATGAGGTGGTGAAAAGCTTCGACAAGCCGCAGGCACCGGTGATCGGCAATCCGATCACGCCCGATGAATGGGCCGACCGCATCGGCAAGCCGCGCGAGTTCATGTCATGGTTGCGCGAGCGGACGCTGTCGCTTGGCGACAACCCGGATCAGTAACCTCCTCGGGACAAGCGGCGACGGGGCACGACGAGCCGACGGGCGCGCTTGTGGCGCGGGCGGGATTGAGTTGTATTTAGCAAGATGAAGCGGAGCCGGAGCGCTTCACCGATCAGCCTCAGCGCGTCGGAACGGGGTCGCCTTCACCACGGTAGTCGTAGAACCCTCGGTCGGTCTTGCGGCCGAGCCACCCGGCCTCCACGTATTTCGTCAGCAGCGGGCAGGGGCGGTACTTGGTGTCGGCCAGACCATCGTGCAGCACGTTCATGATCGCAAGGCAGGTGTCGAGGCCGATGAAATCCGCCAGTTCCAGCGGGCCCATCGGGTGGTTGGTGCCAAGCTTCATCGCCATGTCGATGGAGGTGACGTTGCCGACGCCTTCATAGAGCGTATAAACCGCCTCGTTGATCATTGGCATCAGGATGCGGTTCACGATGAAGGCGGGGAAATCCTCGGCGGTGGCGGCGGTTTTGCCCAGGCGGTCGACGACGGACTTGCAAGCCTTGAAGGTGGGCTCATCGGTGGCGATGCCGCGGATCAGCTCGACCAGTTGCATCACCGGGACGGGGTTCATGAAGTGGAAGCCCATGAATTTCTCGGGGCGGTCCGTGCGCGAGGCGAGCCGGGTGATCGAGATCGACGAGGTGTTCGACGTCAGGATTGTGGTCGGTTTGATATGCGGCAGCAGGTCTTCGAAGATGGCTTGCTTCACAGTCTCCCGCTCGGTCGCGGCTTCGATGATCAGGTCGGTGGGGCCGATGTCCGCCAGGGTCAGCGTGGTGCTGATCCGGCCCATGGCGGTGTCCTTGTCGGCTTGGCTGATCTTCTCGCGGCTGACCTGACGCGTCAGGTTGCGGTCGATCAACGCCACCGCATTGTCCAAAGCCTCCTGGCTGACATCGGACATGATGACGTCGTAGCCCGCCAAGGCACAGACGTGGGCGATGCCATTGCCCATCTGGCCGGCGCCGACGATTCCGATGCTTTCGATCTCCATGGGGTATCCCTCCGGCGCGATTGGTTGGCGGTAGAATAGGCTTGGCCGCCGGGTGGGCACAAGCCAAAGCCGTGACAAGGGGCAGGCTGCGGCGGAAGATCAAAAATTTAGATAAAAATATTACAAAACAGAAGGTTAGGAAAGGGTCAACACTCTGATGCCTAGGGTCGGGACGGGTGAGTCTCTTTCTAGGGAACGAGGATTATGAGTTTTGAACAACGCGGGCGTATGCCCTTGGACTATCAACCGTCGGCGCTTGCTGGATCCGTCCTGCGATTTCGCGGGCCGTTGAACGCGGACTCCGGGCCGGGGATCGTTTGCATCGGATCGTCCGAGACCTTCGGCCGGTTCATCGATGCGCCCTACGCGACGCAATTGGACCGCGCGCTGGATATCCCGGTGCTTAACCTGGGCGTGGTCAATGCAGGCCTCGACGTGATGATGAACGATCATGCGATTGCCGCGGCAGTGGCTGAGGCAGAGGCGGTGGTGATGCAAATCACCAGCGCGCACAACATGACGAACCGGTTATATTCCGTGCATCCACGGCGCAATGACCGCTTCGTCTCGGCCAGTGCCATGCTGCGGACCATATATCCCCGGGTCGACTTTACCGAATTCCACTTCACGCGCCACATGCTGAGCCATCTGCGCGATGCCTCTGAGGATCGGTTCGAGATCGTCCGGACAGAGCTTGAACAGGCCTGGGTGGCCCGGATGCGGCGCTACCTCAAAGGCCTTGCCGTGCCGGTGCATCTGCTTTGGTTGTCAAACAGCAAACCCGATGATCCAGAGGATGCGAGTCTGGCGCAGTCCCCCCTTTTCGTGAGTTCGAAGATGCTGGATGAAGTCCGCCCTGATGCCGCCTCCCTGACGATTGCGGCCCCCGAGGAGGCCGATGAAGCGGAGGCCATTGAAGGCAAGTATTTCGGCCCGAGGGAAGAGGCCGCCGCGCGCTTGCTGCCCGGGCCGGAATTGCACCGGATGGCGACGGAAAGTCTGCTGGCGCATCTGGGTTTCTAGAATCGGGCAACAAAAAGCCCCGCAACGGAACGGATCCGGCGGGGCTTACTGCAACGTATCGGCGAGGGCTCAGAGTTTGGCTGTCAACTCCGGCACCGCGTCGAACAAGTCAGCCACAAGGCCGTAGTCGGCGACCTGGAAGATCGGCGCTTCTTCGTCCTTGTTGATGGCGACGATGACCTTGCTGTCTTTCATGCCGGCCAAGTGCTGGATCGCGCCCGAGATGCCGACGGCGACGTAAAGATCCGGCGCCACGACCTTGCCGGTCTGGCCCACTTGCCAGTCGTTCGGGGCATAGCCCGAATCGACCGCCGCGCGGGACGCACCAACGGCGGCCCCCAGTTTGTCGGCGAGGCCTTCGATCAGGGCGAATTGCTCTTCCGAGCCCACGCCGCGCCCGCCAGAGACGACGATCCCTGCGGATGTCAGCTCGGGCCGATCGCTTGCGGCGACCTTGTCTTCGACCCAGGTTGAAAGGCCGGGATCCGCAGCGGCGCCGATCATCTCGACGGGGGCGGAGCCTCCGGTTGCGGCGGCGTCGAAGGTGGAGGTCCGGAAGGTCACGACCTTCACGGCATCCGCCGATTTCACCGTCTGGATCGCGTTACCCGCATAGATCGGGCGTTCGAACGTGTCGGCATCCACAACGGCGGAGGCGTCCGAGATTACCATGACGTCCAGCAAAGCCGCGACGCGAGGCATGACGTTTTTCGCGTCCGTCGTAGCGGGCGCCACGATGTGCGAATAGTCCCCGGCAAGGCTGACGATCAATGCCGCGGTGGGTTCCGCCAGGCGGTGCCCCAGCGACGCGTCTTCAGCGCAGAGCACCTTGGATACGCCCGTGATCGTCGCGGCCTCATCTGCGGCGGCTTTGGCGGACGCACCACAGGCCAGCACCGTCACGTCGCCCAACATCGCGGCGGCGGTGACGGCCTTGGCGGTGGCGTCCATCGCCAGTGCGCCATCGGTTACTTCGGCAAGGAGAAGAACATTCATTACAGGACCCCCGCTTCATCTTTGAGTTTCGTCAGAAGTTCATCCACCGAGGCGACCTTGACACCTGCGGCGCGGGCCTCGGGCTCGGTGGTGGAGACGATGGCGAGGCGCGGCGTGACGTCGACGCCGTAATCGGCGGCGGTTTTCTCGTCCAACGGCTTCTTCTTTGCCTTCATGATGTTGGGCAGCGAAGCATAGCGCGGCTCATTCAGGCGCAGGTCGACGGTAATGATGGCGGGCATCTTCACATCGATGGTCTGCAAACCGCCATCCACTTCGCGGGTGACCTTGGCGGTGTCGCCGTCAATCTCCAACTCAGATGCGAAGGTGCCTTGGGACCAGCCCAGAAGCGCCGAAAGCATCTGGCCGGTGGCGTTCATGTCGTTGTCGATGGCCTGCTTGCCGGCCAACACGAGGCCGGGCTGCTCTTCATCGATGACCGCCTTGAGGATCTTGGCGACGGCCAGCGGCTCGATGTCCGTGTGGACGTCGTCGGTGGCGACGACAAGGATCGCGCGATCCGCGCCCATGGCAAGCGCCGTGCGCAGGGTTTCCTGGCTTTGCTTCACCCCGATGGAGACGGCGACGACCTCTTCGGCCTTGCCCGCTTCCTTCAGGCGGATCGCCTCTTCGACGGCGATTTCGTCGAAGGGGTTCATCGACATTTTCACGTTGGCAAGATCGACCCCGGACCCGTCCGCTTTTACACGAACCTTCACGTTGTAGTCGATCACGCGCTTTACGGGCACTAAGACCTTCATGGCGTTCTCCTAACCTCTTTGGCCAATCCTGTTCAGATCGGAGCCAAGCAACATTCTTGCGTGCAGAGATAGCCCCAACTGGGATCGGAAAACAGGCCAAAATCGACGCGGGCAGGGTCAGCTACGCCGCGTCACACGATATGAGAGTTGTGAAGGATTTCCGCGACGATCGCCGCGTAGCAGATCGACGTGCCCGCGAGAACGCAAATATGCCAGATCGTGTTGTGGAACGGCAGCTTGCTCCACATCAGGAAAATGATGCCGAAGGAATAGCATAAACCGCCCGCAATCAGCAGTGACATGGCCATGGGCGTGATGCCCGCCATCAGCGGTCCGCCAGCCACGGCGCCCGCCCATCCCAGGCTGAGATAGAGCGCGATCGCCAGCCAGATGTAGGAGCGTTTTGAAAACAGGATCACCGAGGCGCCCGCCAGCGCCACCGTCCAGATGCCTGCGAAAAACCCGACCGAGCCCGAGGCCAAGGCAATGAACGGCGTGTAGGTGCCAGCGATCTTGAAGTAGATCGCCGATTGATCGAAGCGCCGAAACCGCGGTGTCAGGTGTTCGCTTTGCACAAGGTTATAAAGCGCCGAGCAGACCCACATCGCCAGAAGCGTGACCGTGTAGATCGCCAGCGCGCCCACCAATGTTGGATCGCCGATCCA
The DNA here is from genome assembly GCF_019195455.1 of Gymnodinialimonas phycosphaerae. Taxonomy (NCBI): domain Bacteria; kingdom Pseudomonadati; phylum Pseudomonadota; class Alphaproteobacteria; order Rhodobacterales; family Paracoccaceae; genus Gymnodinialimonas; species Gymnodinialimonas phycosphaerae. The sequence continues at coordinate 3,606,809 of NZ_JAIMBW010000001.1, forward strand.
GACAGCAGCCAGGGTGATCAGGACAGGCCCCGCGATCAACGCGCCCCCGATACCCAATCCGTGCACCACAGCGTCCGAGAGATACTCGGCCCGGCTGTACGCTCGATTGGATCGAAGATGTGCCATATTAGAAGCGTAGCCGCAAAATGGTTAAGAATTCCAGAATGTTCTGGAAACAAACTGTGACCACTCCGTGAACGTGACAAGTTCGTGTCTTGCCGGGTTCATTGAGTCGGGGGCAAACTTGCAGGCACGATGGCTGTGAAAACCGGATACAAGAAGCGAGACGTGGCCGATCTGCGCGCGCGCATCAAGGCCCATCGCGTCGCGCTTAGAACGCATCTGCCGGATGCGCCCCTTGGTGATTTGCGTCTTGTGTGTGGTTGTTCGAATTGTATCGATGATGACGCCTACCAGGCGCTGACGACCATTCCGGTGCCTGCGTTTAAACCGCGACAGGTCTCGTCGTACTTTGGTGGGGCCGGGGTGATGGCCCCCGACACCGGTGCCGAGGCGCGGGTTGAAGCGTTCGGGATCTTCCTCCATGTCCTCGACGCCTTGGCCGAGGCGGTCCTGGCGGAACGGGACGTTGAGGGAAGCTATCGACGGGCGTGGGATTTCGTGGAGCCGGAATACTGGCATCTGCCCCTCTACCGCTCAGGGTTTCTGGAGGATCTGACAGGGCCGCAACGGACGCAGATCGCCGATTTCCTTGTGGATTGTGTGGAGCTTGGTATCGCCAAGAACCTGCCCCGCATGGGTGATGCGCTGGTATTCCTGTCGCTGGTCACAGACCGGTTCGGGGCTGTGTTGGAGGGCATCGCGAAAGGCCCACCGCGCCGACAGCTTGCGTTCTGGATTGCCGTCGCGGGGTGGGCTCCGAACTTTCCGGCGGGAAAGAAGAACAATGGGGTCACGAACTTCTGCAACAGCTTTGCGTACATGGAAGAAAGCGCCCGGCATGCGCTGGAAGACGCGCTCGCTGATCCGGAGGTTGAGATATTGCTGGATCGCTATGCCTTCGCGGCGAATGATCGCGAATGGCTCGGGTTCCTGTCGCGGCTGGTCGCGTGGCGCGAAAACACGGTTGCCCTGAACGCGGCCAACCGCGTCAATCCGCCCGCATGGATCCGCGCCCCCTTGTAGGGCGCGGGGTCTTGTCCCGCCGCGCGCTAGCGGTTCGCGCCGGGAACCCAGAGGATGTCATCCTTGCCATTGTTGTTGGCAATGCGGCCCGCGACGAAGAACCAATCCGATAACCGGTTGAGGTACTTGACCCCCGCAGGGTTCACCGATTCCACCCCCCCCAATTCTACCGACAACCGTTCGGCCCGGCGGCAGACGGTCCGGCAGATATGCAGATGCGTGGCGAGAGGCGAGCCGCCGGGTAGAATGAACGACCTCAGCGGCGCGAGGTTCGGGTTCATCTCGTCGATCTCGGCTTCCAGTCGGTCGACTTGCGCGTCAGCCATGCGCAGTGGCGGATATTCGCGATCCGCATCCATTTCCATGTTCGGCGTGCAAAGGTCAGCGCCCAGATCGAACAGGTCGTTCTGGATCATCGCGATGCGCTCGGCCATTTGCCCCTCGGCATGCAGGCGTGCCACCCCAAGGGTCGCGTTCAGCTCATCCACGGTGCCGTAGGCCTCGACACGCGGGGAATACTTCGCCACACGGCTGCCGTCGCCCAGGGCGGTTTCCCCGGCGTCACCAGTGCGCGTGTAGATTTTGTTCAGAACAACCATTGTTGCTTAGCCCCCAGACTGTCGACGGAAATAGACGAAGGCCAGCAGCAGGATGATGGCCAGAAGTTGCGCGCCAAGGCGCCATTGCATCAGCTTGTTGGACCGCTTCGCGCCCTCTGCGCCGCCCTTGCGGAACGAGTTGATGCCCATGAGCAGGATCACCAGAACGGCAAGGCAAGCCACCAGTCCAGCGATAAGTAGGGGGTCGTTTGTCATGTCGTCTCCGGATTATTGCTTGGAGGGAGGTAGGGGGCTTCGGGCAAAAGGCTAGATACGCGCGGCAATCGCATCGATCATCCGCTGCGGCAGCAGGCGCGCAAGGCCCTCCGCGATGTGGGTGGCAGGGGTGATGTGGTAACGCGGGCGCGGATTGGGGGATTCAATCGCGTGGATCAGGCGACGGACCACGGCGTCGGGCTCGCGTTGGAACGGCGCAGGGCTCGAGGTCTCGTAGAGGAAGGGCAGCAATTGGCGTCGGTAGCGGTCAGGATCGGCGGAGTTTTCCCAATCGATCCAGCGCTCGAACTGCGGGATCGAGTTGACGCGGAACTTTGACGTCACGGGGCCGGTGTTCAAGGTGCTGACATGGATGCCGGTGCCGCGCATCTCCAGCCGCAGGGTGTCCGTCAGCCCCTCAAGCGCGTGCTTGGAGGCGTTGTAGGCCCCCCGCCACCGCGCCACATGCCGCCCGAAACCGGAGGAGTGCTGGACAATGCGCCCGTGACCTTGCTTGCGCATCACCGGGATCACGGCGCGGGTCAGGTGATGAAGGCCGAAAACGTTGGTCTCGAAGGTGGCGCGCAGGCCGTCGGTAGGCAGGTCCTCGACCGCGCCGGGCAGACCGAAGCCTGCGTTGTTGAACAGCGCGTTCAGCGTGCCGCCGGTCCGCTCCAGCACATCCGCAAGACCGGCTTCGATACTGGCCGTGTCGCTCATGTCCAGGATGCCGCTTTCAAGTCCTTCGGCTTCCAGCCGGGTGCGATCTTCGTCGCGGCGCACGCAGGCGAAGACGCGCCAGCCACGCGCGTGCAGCGTGTGGGCCGCGACATGGCCGATGCCTGATGAGCATCCGGTGATCAGGATGGATCGTGTCACGAAAACCCCCTTGCGTGCGGTTGTGCCTGCCTAGGACAAGGCAGCGCCCCGGCGCAAGCGGATCAGTTCGCGGGTTCCAGAAATTGGGCTGCCATGTAGCCCTCGACCCCACTGCTGAGCACGCGCAAACGGGCCCAGTTGTCCGGCGCTTCGGCCAGAAACTCGACCTCTTCGCCCCAGGTCAGTGACGTCAGAACCCGCGTATTGGTGGAGGGGCCTTCCCGGAAATTCACCGCATTGGCGGCCACGCGCCAAATCTGGGCCGGGCCGGTTGTGGGCGCGCCTTCCGCAACAGGCGTGGGCGACGTCGCGACCGATACATTGGCGACCGTCGTCTGCGTTTCGTCCCCTTGGGGCAGAAGGTCGACCGGGTTGATGACGGCGACGATGTCCAGCCGCTCACCGGTAGCGGTATCCAGCGCGAAGCCGTCGGCGGTTTCAACCAATCCTTCGGTCAGCGTGGACCGCAAGGCGCGCGCCGAAGGCTCGCGATCGCGGGGCGGGCGCTGCTGCGCCGTGCCCTCGGCGTCCGAGATCATGGCGACCAGCCAGTTTTGCCCCGTGGACCGGGTCACAGTGACATTCTCGCCGTGGTCCGCATCGGGCACGACGATCAGTACAATGTATATGGCCACGATCAACGTGACTGTCAGGCGGATCATGTCGCCCCTTCGCGTAACAAAGCCTTCAGAGAGTCGGGCGCTTAGGCAATTCCCCGATTCGACAATACCCGATTCGCTCAAAACAAGCAGTTAACTGTGATTTTTGTTCCTTGTTCGGCGCCCGCGCGCCGGGTAAGCACATGATCTAGATGAGCAGTGATGATGACACACAAGATGCCAGCCCCGAGAGCCGTAACGTCTCGGAGCCGTTGAGCCGCGCAATCGGCTCGCGCTACCTTCAGTATGCGCTTTCTACAATCATGCACCGCGCCCTGCCGGATGCCCGCGATGGCCTCAAGCCCGTCCACCGCCGGATCCTTTACGCGATGCGCGAACTGCGGTTGGCGTCCAACGGGGGCTTCCGCAAATCCGCGAAGATCTCCGGCGACGTGATGGGCAACTACCACCCCCACGGGGACGCCGCGATTTATGACGCCATGGCGCGCCTCGCGCAGGATTTCGTGATCCGCTACCCGTTGGTCGATGGTCAAGGCAATTTCGGCAACATCGACGGCGATAACCCCGCCGCCGCCCGCTACACCGAAGCCCGCATGACCGCGATGGCCGAGGCGCTGCTGGAAGGCCTGTCCGAGGATGCCGTCAACTTCCGCGACAACTACGACGGCACCCTGCAAGAGCCCGAGGTTCTGCCCGCACAGGTGCCGAACCTGTTGGCCAATGGCTCCAGCGGTATCGCCGTCGGCATGGCCACCAACATCCCGCCCCACAACCTTGATGAATTGATCGCGGCCTGTCTGCACCTCATCAAGACGCCCGACGCGCGGGACGAGACGTTGTTGAACTACGTCCTGGGCCCCGATTTCCCGACCGGCGGCGTGATCGTGGAACCGCGCGAAAGCATGGCTGAGACCTATCGCACCGGCAAAGGTGGCTTCCGCGTCCGGGCGAAGTACGAGATCGAAGACCTCGGGCGCGGCCAGTGGCAGATCATCGTCACCGAGATCCCCTACCAGGTGCAGAAGTCCAAGCTGATCGAGAAACTGGCCGAGCTGATCCAGCTCAAGAAGGTGCCGATCCTCGCCGATGTCCGTGACGAATCCGCCGACGACATCCGCATCGTGCTGGAACCCCGCGCCAAGACCGTCGACCCCGACGTGTTGATGGCCGCGCTCTTCCGCCAATCCGATCTTGAGAACCGGTTCAGCCTCAACATGAACGTGCTGATCGACGGGCGCACGCCCAAGGTCTGTTCGTTGAAAGAGGTGCTGCGCGCTTTCCTCGATCATCGACAGGACGTGCTGCTGCGCCGCTCCCGCCACCGGATGGCGCAGATCGATCACCGGCTGGAGGTCCTTGAAGGCTTCCTGATCGCGTTCCTCAACCTCGATCGTGTGATCGACATCATCCGCTACGACGACAGCCCCAAGGCCGCGTTGATGCGCGAGGATTGGGGGCAGGATTTCGTCCGCGCGACGTCCGAGGCCGACTACAAGACCCCCGCCCCCGGCGAGGGCGAACTGACCGAGGTTCAGGTCGAAGCGATCCTAAACATGCGCCTGCGCAGCTTGCGCCGCCTGGAAGAGATGGAGTTGCAGGCCGAGCGCGACCGCCTGATGGAGGAACGCGCGAACCTGGAGGACCTGCTGGCGGAAGAAGATCTGCAATGGGCCCGCATTTCCGATGAACTGCGCGAGGTGCGCAAGAAGTTTGGCGCCAAGGTCGATGGTGGCGCGCGGCGCACGCAATTCGCCGAGGCGGGCAGCGTCGAAGAAGTGTCCCTTGAGGCGATGATCGAACGCGAGCCGGTCACAATCGTCTGTTCCCAGATGGGCTGGATCCGCGCCATGAAGGGCCATGTGGACCTCAGCGCCGAGATGAAGTTCCGCGACGGCGACGGCCCGCGTTTTGCGATCCATGCGGAAACCACGGACAAGTTGCTGATCCTTGGATCTCAAGGTCGGGTCTACACGTTGGGCGCCAACGGGTTGCCTGGTGGGCGCGGCTTGGGGGAACCTCTGCGCCTTATGGTCGACCTGCCCAACGAGGTGCAGATCGTCGACCTGTTCGTTCACAAGCCCGGCGCCAAGCGCCTCATGGCCTCCAGCGCGGGCGACGGGTTCCTCGTGCCCGAGGAAGACATCCTTGCGCAGACCCGGTCCGGCAAGCAGGTGCTCAACGTCAAAGAGGGTGTGACCGCCCTTGTCTGCCGCGCGATTGCCGCCACCGATGACCATGTCGCCGTCGTCGGGGAAAACCGCAAGCTGCTGGTCTTCCCGCTGGAAGAGCTGCCCGAAATGGGGCGTGGCAAGGGCGTGCGATTGCAGAAGTTCAAGGATGGCGGCCTGTCGGACGCGCGGACATTCCGGTTGGAAGAGGGTCTGACGTGGCTTGACCCCGCAGGCCGCACCAGGACCGAGACCGAGCTGACTGAATGGACTGCCAAGCGCGCCTCTGCCGGTCGCATGGCCCCGCGCGGCTTTCCCCGCGACAATCGGTTCAATTAGGTCCTAGAAGGGTAGCAGATCAAGCGCCCGGCGGACCTTCGCTTGTGCGTTGATCATCCCCATCGGGAACGCTTTCACGAACCGGAATGCGGCCATGACGGTGCCGTCGAAGACGTCATTGTGGATCTCTTCGAACGAGTCCGGGAACCGCTCCACAAGGTTCTGCTGCACCCGAAACCGCTTGCGGGCACGCCATGTCGGGCGATCCTCCCAGAAGCGGTAATCCATCAGAACGACGGTGGTCATGCCGGGTACGAAGGACGGCGCGAAGGTCGCAATCATGTTGTAGAAATGCGTCGGTGTCTTGGCGGCGTCATCGACGTAGAGGCCGATCGGCGTGCCGTCCCAGGTGATGTCCATGATGTCGCCCTTGTGCAACTCGACCGTCCCACCGAAAGGTTCGATCAGCTTGCGGACCAGGGGTCGCGTGTCCTCGCCCTTGGCAATCGTGATGCCCATGGCCGCCGCCTTGCGCACCTCATCACTGCGGGCCTGAAACATGTCATACGCATGGATCGTGGCGGGCCGCTTCTGGCCGACTGTGCCGGCCCCCATCTGGGCGGTGTTCGCGCCAAGCCAGGGGCCGATTTCCACGATGCAATGGGGGGCCTCGACGTTCGCGGCCACGTCCCGCAGATAGGCACCGATCTCGAAGCCGGACATTGCGGGAATTGAACGAGGATCAGGGGAGGGGGTGGACATCGGGGCACTTTCGACAGGCTGGGGCGGAAAGCCGCCGAGCGGGCCTTTTAGTAACACTTCGCTTCATCCGGTCAACCAACGCCTTTACCAACCAGCCCCTCAACCCTAGGTTCTGCCGGAATCATTTTCTCAGGAGACCGACCGATGTTTCGACCGGCCCGCTTCATGTCCCGTTTTGCCCCTCTTGCCCTGATCGCCACACTTGTTGCCTGTGCCGCAGGGGATCCGCTCGACGAAGAGCTGCCGCCGATGGGCGACTTCCGCCTGGCGCACAACATCGTGGTGGCCGACGCCATGCAGCAGGTTCCGCCCTCGCGGAACGCCACCCCCGAGGAATGGGTTGCGATCCTCGAGTCGGAAATCGACCGTCGTTTCCGCGGCTATGAGGGCGATCGCCTCTATCATATCGGCGTCGCCGTGGACGGCTATGCACTGGCACCTCCGGGCATTCCCATCGTGCTCAGCCCCCGCTCCATTCTGGTGCTGTCGGTGAACATCTGGGATGATGAGTTGGGCCGCAAACTCCACGACGAAGCCGAGCAGATCATCGTCTTTGAAGGTACCTCGCCCGAGACGATGCTGGTGGGCTCTGGCATCGCGCGCAACCGCACGGAGCAGATGCAGGTCCTGGCGCGCAACGCCGCGCGGCGCATTCAGTTGTTCATGTTGGAAAACCCCGAGTGGTTCAGCATTTCCGCCGCTGACGCCGTCGCCGCCGTAAGTGGCGTGGAAGCGTTGGCTGAAGCCGCCGAAGCCGAAGCCGCCATCGAGGCCGCTGCGGCGGAATGTGTCCCGACGGCAACGGCGCCTTGCCCGGAGGTCTCCGGCAACTGACCGCTTGATTTTGGTGGCTTGATTTTCGGGGCCATCCCGCATACCTCGCCCGCGATGATGAAACGTGTTTGCGCCCCCATCGGAGATGCAGACCCAAGTGCGAGGTGCCATCCCATGGCAAAGGAAAAGTTTGAACGCTCTAAGCCGCATGTGAACATCGGCACGATTGGGCACGTTGACCACGGCAAGACGACGCTGACGGCGGCGATCACGAAGCAGTATGGCGATTTTCAGGACTACGCGTCGATCGACTCGGCCCCTGAGGAGCGCGCGCGCGGGATCACGATCTCGACGGCGCACGTGGAGTACGAGACGGACACGCGCCACTACGCGCACGTCGACTGCCCCGGCCACGCCGACTACGTGAAGAACATGATCACCGGTGCCGCCCAGATGGACGGCGCGATCCTGGTCGTGAACGCGGCCGACGGCCCGATGCCCCAGACGCGTGAGCACATCCTGCTCGGCCGTCAGGTCGGCATCCCCTACATGGTCGTCTACATGAACAAGGTCGACCAGGTGGACGACGAGGAACTGCTGGAACTGGTGGAAATGGAGATCCGCGAGCTGCTGTCCTCCTACGACTACCCCGGCGACGACATCCCCGTGATCCCCGGCTCGGCGCTGGCCGCCCTGGAAGACCGCGATGATGCGATCGGCAAGGACTCCATCACCGCGCTGATGAAGGCCGTGGACGAGTACATCCCGACGCCCGCGCGCGCCGTGGACCAGCCGTTCCTGATGCCGATCGAGGACGTGTTCTCGATCTCGGGTCGCGGTACGGTTGTGACCGGTCGCGTCGAGCGTGGCGTGATCAACGTCGGCGACGAGATCGAGATCGTGGGCATCCGCGACACCTCGAAGACGACCTGCACGGGCGTGGAAATGTTCCGCAAGCTGCTGGATCGTGGTGAGGCGGGCGACAACATCGGCGCGCTGCTGCGTGGTGTGGACCGTGAAGGCGTTGAGCGTGGCCAGGTTCTGGTCAAGCCCGGTTCCGTCACGCCGCACACGAAGTTCGAGGCCGAGGCGTATATCCTGACCAAGGAAGAGGGGGGCCGTCACACGCCGTTCTTCGCCAACTACCGCCCGCAGTTCTACTTCCGCACGACGGACGTGACGGGCACGGTCGAGCTGCCCGCGGGCACCGAGATGGTGATGCCGGGCGACAACCTGAAGTTCAACGTCGAGCTGATCGCCCCGATCGCGATGGAAGACGGCCTGCGCTTCGCTATCCGCGAGGGTGGCCGGACCGTTGGTGCTGGTGTGGTTGCAAAAATTATTGAATAATTTTTGCGAACGGCGGGAAAAGGCGGTTTTGGTGAGCCAAAACCTGCCGACCCGCACGGTTGAGATAAAGAAAGGCCCCCGCCAACCAGTGGGGGCCTTTTTTGTGCCTGCTCAAACCTGCTCAAGCTTGAGCAAGTCCATAAGCCATTGAAGAAAAACAAATTCCCGATTCCGTTAACCTCCCATTAACCGCCCACGCAAAACCGCTGCGAGGACGGTTTACCGGATCAGGCCTTCGCGGCGGAAGACCGCTTCGATTTGCTGGGTCAGGTAGTGGTTGGAATACGAGCCGCCCCGGATTAGCAGCAGGTGCAATTCGCTGATGGCCGCGCAAGACAGCGCGCCGTAGGGCAGGTTGTGCGACACGGGGGGAACGTGGTTCACGACGTTTTGGCGCAATTGGTTGCAGCTGTGGCTATCGGCCGTGGCCATCGTGGGCATCAGGGGCAGGGCAAGGGCGAGGGAAAGGGTTAAAATAAGGGATCGCATAAGGGGTTTTCTCCAGAAGGGGTAACCTCAAGGATCGTAACACGGGATTTTTGCGAAGTAAGAGTATGGATTTCCGTAGGCACGGGCTTTTGACGGGCTGGACATGGGCGGAAATCCGGCCTACTCCCTGCGTCGGTCTAGGGGCGTAGCTCAGTTGGTAGAGCACCGGATTCCAAATCCGACGGCCGGGAGTTCGAGTCTCTCCGCCCCTGCCAGACCATCCTGCCGATCGTGTTTCACTTGACCGGGCGTTGCAATAGCTTGCGCCGGAACACCATGGAGTAGTGCGTTTGGAACTTAGCGCGGCCGCGTTGGCGCTTTTCCTTATGCCCGCAATTGCCATTGCCCAATCCGCTGCTGCGCCGGCCCCGGTTGCGGAATATGTCGCGTTCATCGGTGAAGCTGATCTTCATAACTCCAACGGTGCCCGTCTGAGTGCCCCGTGGCAGGTGTTGCGACAGGACCGTGCGAATTATCATCGCTTTGGCATTCGGCAAGCAGGCGACGAGTGGGATCCGCTGTTTGCCGATGCCGACGACCGCGCGCTGATCGAGACTTACGTTCGCGAAGGCTATATCTCGGCCCAGGCGGCTGCGGATATTATGCGTGGGGGTGCAACTGTGGTTGTCCGAGCCTACGCCGCCTTGCCCCGAGGTCAGTGGGTCGAGGTCGACGTCTACCGCTAACGAATGCGAAGCAAGACGGCGATCACCCCCGGCACTTCGCGCAGCCAGCCCTTGATTTGCGGCCATAGCCGCGCGCCTTTCAGTGGCGGTGCGCTGGTGGTCACGCGCAGCCCCTCGCGCCGGGCGATCAGGCGGGCGCGGGGCAGGTGGAAGGCGTCCGACACGATCAGCACATCGCGCGCGTCGCCCAACATGGCCGCCGCGTTGCGGATGTTTTCGCCGGTATTCGTAGAGGTATCTTCCAGCCGGATCGCATCCTGTGGCACGCCGGCTTGGCGCAGTATAGCCGCCATCGCCGCGGCCTCGGACGGTGGGAATTGCCCCGTGCCACCGCAGGGGATCACCACGTCGCCCCGGCCCGCATGAAACAGGGTCGCCGCGTGCAACGTGCGGCGCATCAGCGTGGGCGAGGGGCCGTCCCGCCACACGGCGGCCCCCAGAATCAGGATCGCTGTCACCTGCGTAAGCCTCCTTGCATGACCCGGTTCCCATGCGTATATGCCACCCTGATCCAAGGAAGTGACCACGCCATGACGAATCCGTTCCAGTTTTTGCAGCAGACCCGCTCTGAAGTGGCGAAGGTTGTCTGGCCGTCCCGCCGCGAGGTGATCACCACCACGGCGATGGTCTTCGTGATGGCTGTCGTGGCCGCGATCTTCTTTTTCGGCGTTGATTTCGTGATCCGCACCGCGCTTGAGCTGTTGTTGACCTCTTTCGGCTGACAGGTGTTGCCGGGGCTTGATTTCCCCGGCCCTGGCGCGTAATCCGCCAACATCCCCCTACTTCACAGCATCTGACAGCGCGCACCGCTGGGATGTGGTAATGGGGAGAGGGCCGATTCTGGCCCGGTTGAAACATTCGGCCCCGCCTGTGGGCCTGCTAATAAACGGAACGCACTCATGGCGAAGCGCTGGTATTCGGTCTCGGTCCTGTCGAACTTTGAAAAACGCATTGCCGAGCAGATCAGGACCGCCGTGGCCGAAAAGGGCCTGGAAGACGTGATCGAGGAAGTGCTGGTTCCCGAAGAGGAAGTGATCGAGATCCGTCGCGGCAAGAAGGTCACCGTGCCCCGCCGCTTCATGCCCGGCTACGTTCTGGTACGCATGGAGATGACGGACGTGGGCTACCACGTGATCTCGTCGATCCAGCGGGTCACGGGGTTCCTCGGGCCCCAGGGCCGCCCGATGCCGATGCGCGATGAAGAGGTGAACGCGATCCTCAACCGCGTGGAAGAGGGCGAAGCCGCGCCGCGTTCCACCATCACCTACGATGTGGGGGAGAAGGTGAAGGTCAGCGACGGCCCGTTCGAGGATTTCGACGGCATGGTCGAGGAAGTCGACGAAGAGAATCAGCGCCTGAAGGTGACGGTCTCCATCTTCGGCCGCGCGACGCCGGTCGAGCTGGAGTTCACGCAGGTGACCAAGCAGATGTAAGGGTCCCTGTTTGTGGGATTGGATGGGCCGCTCCGGTTGGGGCGGCCTTTTTCGTTGGGGAAGTCCAATCAGGAGACAGACTGTTTTTCGAAAATTTTCTTTAGATTTAAGGTGGTCTTGGGTTAGATGGCGTAAATTAAATGGCGGGAACCGTCGGTTTATTTGTTTTTTGGAAACGATAGCGCCCTGCTGCGACGCTTGTTGCGCAGGTGGAATAAAGAGGCCCCGCCATGTTTAAGAAATTCGCCCTGATCCTTGGGTTCGTGGCAGCCGCCACGACAGTACAGGCCACAACGGTCACGCTGAACCTCAACACCGGCTATGTCACCGAAGGCACTCCGATATCGCAGCGCGTCGACCTGAACGCCATTCTGGCAGACCACGCGATCACCAGCGCCACGATTGACCTTGGGCTGCGGGATGAGGATGGCGGTTCGTCAATCGACAGCATCTCGGGGTTCAACGGCTACAGGAACGTGCGCAATACCTATACGCCGACAACGCCATCCATGCACACGGCCTACTTTGAACGGACCCGCTTCGTGTATCGGAGTGATCCGTTGGAGATCGCGGAGCTGCGGGTGTTTGGCGCAGAGATCGCCAGTCTCCGCAGCGTTTTCCAAGACAACACCTACCTCCGCACTGTGGGAGGCACGTGCGTTGTCGTGAGCGCGACCTACACGAGGTGTGAGAGGGATCTGGAGCGGATCCGCACGACGGCCTACGGTTTTTTCCCCAATCGCGGCCTCCTGACACGGGAGATCCCCACGTTCTTTTTCGACCGGATGCTGCGAGACGGCTACCTTGATTTCGGTGTGAGCGCACGACTGGGCGATTTCAACGTGACCCAAGCAAGCCTGCGCCTGACCTTGGAGGCGCTTCCTGCGGCTGTCCCGCTACCTGCGGGTGCGGTGCTGTTGCTGTCGGCGTTGGGTCTGGCGGGCGCGGCGGCAGGGGCGCGGCGCAAGCCCCGGGCCTGACACCGGCAGGCTTTGGATTTTCCATTGCCAACCATCTGATTCCATCTTAAACGCCGGGCTTCCGGGTGCGGGTATGTTCCGCCCCGGCATAATCCGTGGGAGGCGAGGCGATCGCGATCGTCGGACCAGACCACGGCCACATAGGTCCCCTTCGCGTTGCGGGGCCGTTGGATAAAGGAGAGGCCCCATGGCCAAGAAACTCGTCGGCTCGATGAAGCTGCAGATCCCTGCAGGTCAAGCGAACCCAAGCCCCCCCGTGGGCCCTGCGCTGGGTCAGCGCGGCATCAACATCATGGAATTCTGCAAGGCGTTCAACGCCAAGACGCAGGAGATGGAGCAGGGCGCGCCGTGCCCGACCGTCATCCAGTACTACCAGGACAAGTCCTTCACGATGGACATCAAGACGCCGCCCGCGTCTTACTACCTGAAAAAAGCCGCTGGCCTGAAGAACGTCGGCAAGCGTAACCGCCCCCGTGGCGCAGAGCTTCCCGGTCGTGAGACCATTGCCACGATCACGCCCAAGCAACTGCGCGAGATCGCAGAAGCGAAGATGGTCGATCTGTCCGCAAACGACGTGGAAGCAGCAATGAAGATCATCCTTGGTTCCGCCAAGTCGATGGGCATCGAGGTGAAAGGCTAAACCATGGGTAAAATGGGAAAACGCTTCGCCGCTGCAAAAGCAGCCGTTGAAGGCAAAGAGAACCTGTCCGTTGAAGAGGCCGTCGCGCTTCTGAAGGGCAACTCCAAGACCAAGTTCGATGAAACCATCGAGATCGCGATGAAGCTGGGTGTTGACCCGCGCCACGCCGACCAGATGGTCCGCGGCACGGTGAACCTGCCCAACGGCACCGGCAAGACGGTCCGTGTGGCCGTGTTCGCCCGCGGCCCCAAGGCCGATGAAGCCACGGCGGCTGGCGCGGATATCGTCGGTGCCGAGGATCTGATGGAAACCGTCCAGGGCGGCACCATCGAGTTTGATCGCTGCATCGCCACGCCCGACATGATGCCCATCGTGGGTCGTCTGGGTAAGGTGCTTGGCCCCCGGAACCTGATGCCGAACCCGAAGATCGGCACGGTGACCATGGACGTCAAAGAGGCCGTTGAAGCCGCCAAGGGCGGTCAGGTCCAGTTCAAGGCCGAGAAGGCCGGCGTGGTGCACGCGGGCGTCGGCAAAGTCTCGTTCACCGAGGCGCAGCTGGTCGAGAACATCCGCGCCTTCGTGGATGCCGTCTCCAAGGCGAAGCCTACGGGTGCCAAGGGATCGTACATGCAGAAGATCAACCTGACCTCCACCATGGGGCCGGGCGTATCTTTGAACATCGACAACGCGACGGGCAACTAAGCCTCCGCGGTTCAGAATTCAGAAGGGCGCCCCAGACCGGGGCGCCTTTTTCATGTTTTTGGGCGGGCGATGGGTCCTTTTGAAATCACAAGGCGTGATATCAGGAGATGGGTGCGGAGCCCTCTTCACCGAGGCTCCGTCTCACGATAGTGATAGTCCCCATTTTTTTGGGGGGATGTCACATGTCACTTTTCCGAACGATTTGTGCCGCTGGGGCGCTTGCCCTTGCAACGGGGTCTGCTCAGGCTTCGACTGTTGCGTATGTTCTTTCGGCAGAAGGCACGGCCCAATTCGGGTTCACGGACTTCACCATCGCATTCGATGATCTGGATATGGATGGATTGCTTGATCTGAACGAGATCACGGCATTCTCGGGCACATTCTTTGATGACGTAGCGTCTCCGGGGGATCCCTTTGTGACCGTGCTGCGGGTCTCGGAAATTGCCGGGTTCGCAGAACCGTCGACGACTCCGGCGAGCGGGCTTTGGGGCTTTGAACGCGCCAACGGGCAACAATCGGCAGATCTTGCAAGCAACTACAACTATACGCTGACAGCCGCACCTATCCCGCTGCCTGGTGCAGCCCTTCTTCTTGTTGGCGCGCTTTTGGGGCTTGGTGCCTTACGTAGGCGGTCAGCCTAACCCAAACGGCAGGTTGAGGCCATTTTCCTCTCTGCGGCCCTTGGCAAACTGCACCGATCCGTTTAGTGACGCCCATGCAGCAGAGCGTGCGATTCGTCGGACGCTCTTTTGCGTTTCGTCCGAGACGGTGGGTTGGGGCCTTAAAATCCCGTTAATTCCTGCCCGAGATGGGATCAGACTTTGTTGAACGCTCAACCCGTTGAGCGCTTGGCGGTGTTCGGTTCCGTTGTATTGCGGACCAAAAACCGCCGGAGCGATCCGGTTAATAGAGCGGTTGGCCCTAAATGTTTTAGGGTCGCCAAGTTGGAGAAAACCTGTGGATAGAGCCCAGAAAGAGAAAGTGGTCGAGGAACTCGGCCAGATCTTTGAAAGCTCTGGCGTCGTGGTAGTTGCACACTACCAGGGCCTCACGGTTGCTAACATGCAAGATCTGCGCGGTCGCGTTCGCGACGCAGGCGGGGCCGTGCGTGTTGCCAAGAACAAGCTCGCCAAGATTGCCCTTGATGGAACGCCTGCCTCTGGCATCGCGGACCTGATGACGGGCATGACTGTTCTTGCCTATTCGGAAGACCCGGTCGCGGCTGCGAAAGCTGCGGACGAGTTTGCCAAAGAGAATGACAAATACGTCATCCTTGGCGGTGCGATGGGCGAAAACATCCTGGATGCCGATGGTGTTAAAGCCGTTGCGAAGATGCCTTCCCGCGAGGAGCTTATTGCTTCGATCGTTGGTTGCATCGGCGCACCTGCCTCCAACATCGCCGGTGCCATTGGCGCGCCTGCCTCGAATATCGCTTCCATCCTTTCGACTATCGAAGAGAAGGCGGCGTAAGCACCCGTTGAGAACCTGCCCCTTGTGGCGTTGGAACACATACTTACATACGGAAAAAGCAAATGGCTGATCTGAAGAAACTCGCAGAAGAGATCGTTGGTCTGACCCTCCTGGAAGCCCAGGAACTGAAGACCATCCTGAAAGACGAATACGGCATCGAGCCCGCCGCTGGCGGCGCCGTGATGATGGCTGGCCCTGCAGATGGTGGCGGTGCCGCTGCTGAAGAGCAGACCGAATTCGACGTCGTTCTGAAGAACGCCGGCGCCTCCAAGATCAACGTGATCAAGGAAGTTCGCGGCATCACGGGCCTTGGCCTGAAAGAAGCAAAAGACCTGGTCGAAGCCGGTGGCAAGATCAAAGAAGGCGTCGACAAGGCGGAAGCCGAAGAAGTCAAAGCCAAGCTGGAAGCAGCTGGCGCCGAGGTCGAGCTGGCCTAATTGGTCTAGCGCCCCGGTTGATGGGGTAACGAATTGGCTGGGTCCGGGGGAAATTCCGGGTCCAGCTAAACTCGTCTTGGAAAGAGCCTCGCAGCGGGGGCGTTTTCCAAGGCGATAGCAAACGGATCGTGCTTTGCCGGTGGGACGGCAGACAGATTGATCCGCTACGTCCTAATTCTTGCGAGCGCTCCGCCGAGGTCCCGGCGGCGAGGGTGCCGCGCGAGAGAGAAAGGTGCGCACGCACATGCCGCAAACTTACGCAGGCCAGAAACGTATCCGCAAATTCTATGGCAAAATCCGCGAAGTGCTGGAGATGCCGAACCTGATCGAGGTGCAGAAGTCATCCTATGACCTGTTCCTGAAATCAGGCGATCAGTTGGAGCCGATGGACGGCGAAGGCATCAAGGGTGTCTTCCAGTCGGTTTTCCCGATCAAGGATTTCAACGAAACCGCGATCCTCGAATTCGTCAAATACGAGCTTGAGACGCCGAAGTTCGATGTTGAGGAGTGCCAGCAGCGCGACCTCACCTATGCCGCGCCCTTGAAGGTAACGCTGCGGCTGATCGTGTTCGATATCGATGAGGATACAGGCGCCAAGTCGGTCAAGGACATCAAGGAACAGGACGTGTTCATGGGCGACATGCCCCTGATGACGCCCAACGGTACGTTCGTCGTGAACGGCACCGAGCGTGTGATCGTATCCCAGATGCACCGCTCTCCCGGCGTGTTCTTCGATCACGACAAGGGCAAGACCCACTCTTCGGGCAAGCTGCTGTTCGCCTGCCGCATTATCCCTTACCGCGGTTCCTGGCTGGACTTCGAGTTTGACGCGAAAGACATCGTTTTCTCGCGCATCGACCGCCGTCGCAAGCTGCCTGTGACCACCCTGCTTTATGCGCTGGGTCTGGACCAGGAAGGCATCATGGATGCCTATTACGACACCGTCACCTACACGATGGTGAAGGACAAGGGCTGGTCGACGAAGTTCTTCCCCGAGCGTGTGCGCGGCACCCGCCCGACCACGGACCTTGTGGACGCTGCCACCGGCGAAGTGATCGCCGAGGCAGGCAAGAAGGTAACGCCGCGCGCGGTCAAGAAGTGGATCGACGAGGGTTCGATCGAGAACCTCCTGGTGCCGTTCGACGGCATCATCGGGCGCTTTGCGGCCAAGGATATCATCAACGAGGAAACCGGTGCGATTTACGTCGAAGCCGGTGATGAGTTGACGTGGGAAATCGGCAAGGACGGCGAAGTCAGCGGCGGGACGCTGAAAGAGCTGATCGATGCGGGTATCACGGATATTCCAACCCTCGACATCGATAACGTCAATGTCGGCCCCTACATGCGCAACACGCTGGCCGTGGACAAGAACCTCAACCGTGAAAGCGCGTTGATGGACATCTACCGCGTGATGCGTCCGGGCGAGCCGCCCACCGTTGAAGCGGCGTCGAACCTGTTCGACCAGCTGTTCTTCGACTCTGAGCGGTATGACCTGTCCGCCGTGGGCCGGGTGAAGATGAACATGCGTCTGGATCTGGACGCGGAAGACACCATGCGCACCCTGCGCAAGGAAGACATCATCTCCTGCATCAAGGCCTTGGTGGAACTGCGCGACGGGCGCGGCGATATCGACGACATCGACCACCTGGGCAACCGCCGCGTGCGGTCTGTTGGGGAGTTGATGGAGAACCAGTACCGCGTTGGCCTGCTGCGCATGGAGCGCGCGATCAAGGAGCGTATGTCCTCGGTCGAGATCGACACGGTCATGCCGCAAGATCTGATCAACGCCAAGCCCGCTGCGGCGGCTGTGCGTGAATTCTTTGGCTCTTCGCAGTTGTCGCAGTTCATGGACCAAACGAACCCGCTGTCGGAAGTGACGCACAAGCGTCGCCTGTCCGCGCTTGGGCCTGGTGGTCTGACACGCGAACGTGCGGGCTTCGAGGTGCGCGACGTGCACCCGACCCACTATGGCCGCATGTGCCCGATTGAAACGCCGGAAGGCCCGAACATCGGCCTGATCAACTCGCTGGCCACATACGCCCGCGTGAACAAGTACGGCTTCATCGAGACGCCCTATCGCCGTGTGAACGACGCTGTGGTGTCCGACGACGTGGTCTACATGTCCGCGACCGAGGAAATGCGCCACACGGTTGCCCAGGCGAACGCGAACCTTGATGAGAACGGCCGTTTCGTCAACGACATGGTCAACACGCGGATGTCCGGCGAATACACGCTGAACCCCCGTGAGGCGATCGACCTGATCGACGTCAGCCCCAAGCAGTTGGTTTCCGTTGCTGCATCGCTGATCCCGTTCCTTGAGAACGACGACGCCAACCGCGCGCTCATGGGATCGAACATGCAACGCCAGGCTGTGCCGCTTCTTCAAGCGGACGCGCCGTTTGTGGGCACCGGGATCGAGGCCGTCGTGGCCAAGGACTCGGGCGCTGCGATCATGGCAAAGCGGGGCGGTGTCATCGACCAGGTCGATGCACAGCGGATCGTTATCCGGGCCACGGAAGATCTGGAGTTGGGCGACGCGGGCGTAGACATCTACCGCCTGCGCAAGTTCCAGCGGTCCAACCAAAACACCTGCATCAACCAGCGTCCGCTGGTGAAGGTGGGTGACAAGATCGGCAAAGGTGAGGTTATCGCTGACGGCCCCTCCACCGATATCGGTGAGTTGGCGCTGGGTAAGAACGTGATCGTCGCGTTCATGCCGTGGAACGGCTACAACTACGAGGACTCGATCCTGATCTCCGAGCGGATTTCGCGCGATGACGTCTTCACCTCGATCCACATCGAGGAATTCGAAGTCGCCGCCCGTGACACGAAGCTTGGGCCGGAAGAGATCACCCGTGACATTCCCAACGTCGGTGAGGAAGCGCTGCGCAACCTTGACGAGGCGGGCATCGTCTATATCGGTGCCGAAGTGGAGCCGGGCGATATCCTTGTGGGTAAGATCACGCCGAAGGGTGAGTCCCCGATGACGCCGGAAGAAAAGCTTCTGCGCGCCATCTTTGGTGAGAAAGCCTCGGACGTTCGTGACACGTCGCTGCGGGTGAAGCCGGGTGATTATGGCACGATCGTGGAAGTGCGCGTCTTCAACCGCCACGGTGTGGAGAAGGACGAACGTGCCCTCCAGATCGAGCGGGAAGAGGTGGAGCGCCTGGCCCGTGACCGTGACGACGAGTTGGTGATCCTGGAGCGGAACATCTACGCCCGTCTGCGCGGCATGATCGAAGGCAAGACCGCCGTCAAAGGCCCCAAGGGCGTGAAGCCCAACACGGTCATCGACGCCGATCTGCTGGACGGTCAATTGTCCCGCGGTCAGTGGTGGCAGCTTGCCCTGGAAGACGAGCAGGACGCGGCCCACATCGAAGCCCTGAACCAGCAGTTCGACACGCAGAAACGCGCGCTGGATCACCGGTTCGAGGACAAGGTGGAGAAGGTCCGTCGCGGCGACGATCTGCCCCCGGGTGTGATGAAGATGGTCAAGGTCTTCATCGCCGTGAAGCGCAAGTTGCAGCCCGGCGACAAGATGGCCGGTCGTCACGGCAACAAGGGTGTGATCTCGAAGGTGGTCCCGATGGAGGACATGCCGTTCCTTGCGGATGGCACGCCGGTTGATTTCGTGCTGAACCCGCTGGGTGTGCCGTCGCGCATGAACGTGGGTCAGATCCTAGAAACCCACATGGGTTGGGCCGCACGCGGCATGGGCCTGAAGATTGACGAGGCACTGGACGAATATCGCCGCTCTGGCGACATGACCCCGGTGCGCGATGCCCTGAAAATCGCCTATGGTGACGACGTCTATGAGGACGCCTTCGCTTCGCGCGATGAGGAAAGCCTTCTTGAGGCTGCGGGCAACGTGACCAAAGGTGTTCCGATTGCAACGCCCGTCTTTGACGGCGCGAAGGAAGCGGATGTGAACGATGCGCTGATCCGCGCGGGCTTCTCCACCAGCGGTCAGTCGGAGTTGTTTGATGGCCGCACCGGCGAGAAGTTCGCCCGGGAGGTCACAGTCGGTGTCAAATACCTGCTGAAACTACACCACCTGGTCGACGACAAGATCCACGCCCGGTCCACGGGTCCGTACAGCCTCGTTACGCAGCAGCCGCTGGGTGGTAAGGCGCAGTTCGGTGGTCAGCGCTTCGGTGAGATGGAGGTCTGGGCGCTTGAAGCTTACGGCGCCGCCTACACCTTGCAGGAAATGCTGACGGTGAAGTCGGATGACGTCGCGGGCCGGACCAAGGTCTACGAAAGCATCGTGAAGGGTGAGGACAACTTCGAGGCCGGTGTCCCGGAATCGTTCAACGTTCTCGTCAAGGAGGTCCGCGGATTGGGCCTCAACATGGAACTCCTGGATGCGGAGGACGAAGAAGGCGGCATCGCGGCGGAGTAATTCGCCCAATGCCTGCCCGGGGCGGCGATCGCGTCGCCCCCGTCCCTTACGCGCCCTTATTTTCAAGGATTTGAAATGAACCAGGAACTGACAAACAACCCGTTCAACCCGCTGACGCCGCCCAAGGCGTTTGATGAGATCAAGGTCTCGCTCGCTTCGCCCGAGCGGATCCTGTCGTGGTCCTACGGGGAGATCAAAAAGCCCGAAACGATCAACTACCGCACGTTCAAGCCCGAGCGGGACGGCCTGTTCTGTGCCCGTATCTTCGGGCCGATCAAGGACTATGAATGCCTGTGCGGCAAGTACAAGCGGATGAAGTATCGCGGCGTTGTCTGCGAGAAATGTGGTGTGGAAGTCACGCTGCAAAAGGTCCGTCGTGAGCGGATGGGCCACATCGAACTGGCCGCCCCCGTTGCGCACATCTGGTTCCTCAAGTCGTTGCCGTCGCGCATCGGCCTGATGCTGGACATGACCCTGCGTGATCTTGAGCGGATCCTCTACTTCGAGAACTACGTCGTGATCGAACCCGGCCTCACGGACCTGCAATACGGTCAGTTGATGGGCGAAGAGGAGTTCATGGACGCCCAGGACGCTTACGGCGCCGATGCGTTCCAGGCCAACATTGGTGCGGAAGCGATCCGCGAGATGCTGGCCGCGATTGACCTCGAGTCCGAGGCCAACCAACTGCGCGAGGACCTCAAGGAGGCCACCGGCGAGTTGAAGCCGAAGAAGATCATCAAGCGTCTGAAGATCGTTGAATCCTTCCTCGAGTCCGGTAACCGGCCCGAGTGGATGGTGATGACCGTCGTGCCCGTGATCCCGCCAGAACTGCGCCCGCTGGTGCCGCTGGATGGGGGCCGTTTTGCGACGTCTGACCTCAACGATCTGTACCGTCGTGTGATCAACCGGAACAACCGCCTGAAGCGTCTGATTGAGCTGCGCGCGCCGGACATCATCATCCGCAACGAAAAGCGGATGTTGCAGGAATCCGTCGACGCCTTGTTCGACAACGGCCGTCGGGGCCGCGTGATCACGGGTGCCAACAAGCGCCCGCTGAAATCGCTGTCTGACATGCTGAAAGGCAAGCAGGGTCGTTTCCGCCAGAACCTTTTGGGTAAGCGCGTCGACTTCTCGGGTCGTTCGGTCATTGTGACCGGTCCAGAGTTGAAGCTCCACCAGTGTGGCTTGCCGAAGAAGATGGCGTTGGAGCTGTTCAAGCCGTTCATCTATTCGCGTCTTGAGGCCAAAGGTCTGTCTTCCACCGTGAAGCAAGCCAAGAAGCTGGTCGAAAAAGAGCGTCCCGAAGTGTGGGATATCCTTGATGAGGTCATCCGTGAGCATCCGGTTCTGCTGAACCGTGCGCCCACGCTGCACCGTCTTGGCATCCAGGCGTTCGAGCCCGTGCTGATCGAAGGCAAGGCGATCCAGCTTCACCCGCTGGTCTGTTCCGCCTTCAACGCCGACTTCGACGGCGACCAGATGGCTGTGCACGTGCCGCTGAGCCTCGAAGCACAGCTTGAAGCCCGCGTCTTGATGATGTCGACGAACAACGTTCTGTCGCCCGCCAACGGCGCGCCGATCATTGTTCCGTCGCAGGACATGATCCTGGGTCTCTACTACGTCACGCTGGCCCGCGAGGGCATGAAAGGCGAAGGCATGATCTTTGCCGACGTGGACGAAGTGCGCCACGCGCTGGACGCCGGTGAGATCCACCTGCACTCCAAGATCACGGCACGCTTGCCGCAGATCGATGAAGAGGGCAACGAGATCATGGTCCGCTACGAGACCACGCCCGGTCGTGTGCTGCTGGGGGCGTTGCTTCCGCTGAACGCGAAAGCGCCGTTTGATCTGGTGAACCGTCTTCTGCGCAAGAAAGAGGTGCAGCAGGTCATCGACACCGTCTACCGTTATTGCGGTCAGAAAGAGTCGGTCATCTTCTGTGACCAGATCATGACCATGGGTTTCCGCGAAGCGTTCAAGGCGGGCATTTCGTTCGGCAAGGACGACATGGTCATCCCCGACACCAAGTGGGATCTTGTTGGCGAAGCCCGCGATCAGGTGAAAGAGTTCGAGCAGCAGTACATGGACGGCCTGATTACCCAGGGCGAAAAGTACAACAAGGTCATCGATGCGTGGTCGAAGGTGAATGACAAGGTCACCGACGCCATGATGGGCACGATCTCGGCCTCCAAGCGCGACGAGAATGGCGCTGAGATGGAGCCTAACTCGGTCTACATGATGGCCCACTCCGGTGCGCGTGGCTCTGTCACGCAGATGAAGCAGTTGGGCGGCATGCGCGGCCTGATGGCCAAGCCGAACGGTGAAATCATCGAAACGCCGATCATCTCGAACTTCAAGGAAGGTCTGACCGTTCTTGAATACTTCAACTCTACCCACGGGGCCCGTAAGGGTCTGTCGGATACGGCGTTGAAGACGGCGAACTCGGGCTATCTGACGCGGCGCCTGGTGGACGTGGCGCAGGACTGCATCGTGCGTATGGACGATTGCGGTACTGAACTGACGATCAAGGCGGAAGCGGCCGTGAACGACGGTGAAGTCGTGGCGTCCCTGGCCGAGCGTATTCTGGGCCGGACCGCTGGCGAAGACGTGTTCATTCCGGGAACGGATGAGATCATCGTCGCCAAGGGTGAGTTGATCGACGAGCGGAAGGCCGATGCGGTGGAAGCCGCTGGTGTCACGACGATGCAGATGCGCTCGCCGCTGACCTGTGAAGCGGAAGAGGGTGTCTGCGCGACCTGCTATGGTCGTGACCTTGCACGCGGCACGAAGGTGAACACCGGCGAGGCCGTGGGCATCATCGCGGCGCAATCGATTGGTGAGCCTGGCACACAGCTGACGATGCGGACGTTCCACATCGGCGGCGTGGCCCAGGGTGGTCAGCAGTCGTTCCAGGAGGTCAACGTCGACGGTAAGGTCGAACTGCGCAACGCCAACCTGCTGAAGAACGCGGCTGGCGAGAACGTGGTCATGGGCCGCAACATGGTCCTGGCGATCATGGACGAGCAGGGTTCTGAGCGCGCGTCGTTCAAGCTTGGCTACGGTACCAACGTGCTTGTCGAAGATGGTGCGATGGTGACCCGTGGCGACCGTCTGTTCGAATGGGATCCCTACACCCTGCCGATCATCGCGGAAGCCGCCGGTACGGCGAAGTTCGTGGACCTGATCTCGGGCATCTCGATCCGGGATGAGACGGACGATGCGACCGGCATGACCCAGAAGATCGTCTCGGATTGGCGCACGGCCCCCAAGGGCAATGAGCTGAAGCCCGAGATCATCATCGTGGGTGAAGATGGCGAACCGATGCGCAACGACCAGGGAAACCCGGTCACGTACACGATGTCGGTGGATGCGATTTTGTCCATCGAAGAAGGTCAGTCGGTCAAAGCCGGTGATGTGATCGCGCGTATCCCCCGTGAAGGGGCGAAGACGAAGGACATTACCGGTGGTCTGCCGCGTGTGGCCGAACTTTTCGAGGCGCGTCGTCCCAAGGACCACGCCATCATCGCGGAAATCGATGGCTACGTGAAATTCGGCCGTGACTTCAAGAACAAGCGCCGGATCGGCATTGTTCCTGCGGACGAAAGCCTGGAGCCCGTCGAATACATGGTGCCCAAGGGCAAGCACATTCCTGTGGCTGAAGGCGACTTCGTGCAGGTGGGTGACTACATCATGGACGGCAACCCCGCGCCCCACGACATCCTTGCGGTGTTGGGTGTGGAGGCTTTGGCCGACTACATGATCGACGAAGTGCAGGATGTGTACCGACTTCAGGGCGTGAAGATCAACGATAAGCACATTGAGGTTATCGTTCGTCAGATGCTTCAGAAGTGGGAGATCCAGGATTCGGGCGAGACCACGCTGCTGAAAGGTGAGCACGTGGACAAGGCCGAGTTCGACGCCGCCAATGCGAAGGCCGTCCGTGACGGTCGTCGTCCGGCACAGGGTGAGCCGATCTTGTTGGGCATCACCAAGGCGTCGCTGCAAACCCGCAGCTTCATCTCTGCCGCGTCCTTCCAGGAAACCACGCGCGTGCTGACCGAGGCCTCGGTTCAGGGCAAGCGGGACAAACTGGTTGGCCTGAAAGAGAACGTCATCGTGGGTCGTCTGATCCCGGCGGGTACCGGTGGGGCCACCCACGACGTGGAGCGGATCGCGAAGTCGCGTGACCAAGTCGTCATCGATGCGGCGCAGGCAGAGGCGGAAGCCGCTGCAGCCCTGGCCGCACCCGTGCCGGAAGAAGAGACCACAGGCGACGCCGCCGAATAAGGCTGTCGTTTTGAAATCTGGAAGCGCCCCGTTGGAAACAGCGGGGCGTTTTCTGTTGCAAGGGGGTTAGCCGATCACCTCGACCCCGCGCACCAGGATGATCTCGCAGCCGCTGACGATCGAGCCGTCGTCGCGCGTGATCGACGAGCGCCAAGGGGACGTGGTCTCGCCGGTGACATTGACCAGGAAGCCGGTAATCCGGACGCGCTGCCCAATCTCAACAGCCAGAAGCGCCTCGCGGACCGTATCGGAGGCCGGGATAAGATGGTTATTCGTGATGTGGCGTGCCCAATCCTGTGGAAGGGCGCTGATATCGTCGGTTCGGGAATGCAGCACCCGCCGCCCGGCGGTGAAGCGCATGCTGTCGATCGCATCGCCCTCGGCCAGATCGCCCCAGACAATGCCCAGATCAAGCGGTGAGATCTGGTTCACCCCGCGCCCCCGGAACACGCGCCGGGACACGACCACGCCGTCCAGCGCATACGCGAAAAGCAATTCGGCCTGAAACCCCGCCGCCACGTCGACGATCTGCGTCGGCACATCGGTTTGCAGGGGCTCCCCACCGGGATCTTCTGCAACCGGGATCAGGGGAAATCGTGTCTCATCCAAGGTGAGGGCGGGACCGGGTGGCGACCCGCTGCTTGCAGCAAGCGACAGCACCCCCGCGAACATGACGCCGCAGATCAGCAAGGGCATATCGCTGGAATCCAACATGGGCGTCGCCTCCGTCCTTGGTCACGGCATGGGGCCTATCACCGATACGGGGCAAAACTGCGTCGACCGCCTAGCGGAAATGCGGCGAAGGCACGGGTTTGCACGACGCCTTTGCAGTGGGGGCGGCCTCGGCTACGTTGGCAGTCCCACGGCAACGGAGTGGTCCATGATGTCAGATGCCAACACCCCGATTGACTACATCGAGTTCACCTCGCCTGAATTGGAGAAGACCCAAGCCTTCTTCACCGAGGCTTTCGGATGGAGCTATGTCGACTATGGCCCCGACTATAAGGACATCCAGGGCGCGGGCCTTGGGGGCGGGGTGGAACGTGGGCCCTTGCGTGCGCCGCTGCCGGTCCTCAAGGCCGATGATCTGGAGGCCATGCTGGCGCGGGTGAAGGCCGCAGGGGCCGAGATTACGCAGGAGATATTCGAGTTCCCCGGCGGGCGGCGGTTCCAGTTCCGTGAACCCGGCGGGACAGAGATGGCGGTTTGGACCACGGTGGACGACAATGGATGAGCTTGGCGACATCGCCGCCGCCGTCAAAGCCCTTGCGACCCAGATCGCGCCCGGCGTGGGCTTTGACCCCAAGTACGGCGGAGAGGTCATGGTCCCCGACCCCGCGCAGCCCAAGGCCTTCGTGGGGGGCGTCTTCATCTACAAGGACCACGTGTCGGTCGAATTCTCGGAAGGGGCCAGCCTGCGCGATCCGGGTGGTCATCTGGAGGGGAAGGGCAAGGCACGCCGGCATGTGAAGCTGCGCACGTTTGGGGATATCGACGGCAAGGACCTTGCCGGGTTCCTGCGCCAAGCCCTTGCCTGACCCATGGGGGATTCCCCATTGAAGCCAATTGGCCTAACTTCTGCCATATCGGGCGGGTAGGGGCGTTTCATGGGCGTTGTGAACAAGATCATCGGCGTGTGCCGTTTCTCCTACCTCGGTGATGCGGGTTTTCGCACGTTGAAAGGCGGCGCTGAAGAGGCCGCGAAGACGCTCTATGCGCCGGGTCGCATGCAACGCCGTTTTGCCTATTTCGAGAATATTTGCCTGCCGTCGCTGGCCGTGCAGACAGACCCTGATTTCGTGCTCGTCGCCCTGATCGGCGACACGATGCCGTTCCATTTCCGCAAGCGTTTGAAGCGGCTGGCGGAAAAATATCCATTCCTGCGCATCGCCACGCTGGAAGCTGCCGGTCCGCTGAACTCTACCCGCCGCGCGTTCCGGCGCGGCCTTGACGATGAAGAGGCCGATTTCATCACGGGTTTCCGGCTGGATGACGACGACGCCGTCGGGATCGACTATATTGAACGGACGCGAGAGGTGTCTGACACCCTGATCAAGCTGGGGTGGGCCACGAAAGATGTGCCCGCCGCCGTGTGTTTCCACCGCGGCATCTATTGGGACATGAAGCGCGACGAAGACCAGTTCTGGGACTACTCGGAACCGCAGCCCCTTGGGCTGGCCGCCGCGATGATCCACCACCCCGACAGCCAGCATAACATCTACCGCTGGAACCACCGCAAGCTGGCGTGCAATGCGCGCTGCTGGATCGACCCGCACGAATACATGTTCGTGCGCACGCTGCATGGCCATAACGACAGTGACCGTTCCATCCCGCCCGGCGCGCGGCAACTGCCCGATTGGCAGGCGCGCAAACTGTTTCGCGAACGCTTCGGGCTGAACCCCAAGCGGCTTCTGCCGATGATGAAGAAGTTGCAGGAAGAGGGCTCGGGCATGGCGCGGAAGCTGGCGGCAGCGGCGCGGGCCGAGATGGACGACGATGTGGACGGCGAGGCGGAATGACCCCGAACCTCAAGGGGTCCCTTTTCATGATGGGATCCATGGCCGCCTTCACGTTGAACGACACCGTCGTGAAACTGCTTGCCGAGGATTTGCCGCTGTTCCAGATCGTCTTTCTGCGCGGGCTTCTGACGACGGTGATGCTGACGGCGACGGTAGCGGCCTTTGGCAAGTTGAGCTTCCGCATCCCGCGCGGGGATCGGGGCAAGCTGGCGCTGCGCACCCTGTTCGAGATCATCGCCATGGTGACGTTCCTGACCGCGCTGGTGAACATGCAGATCGCCAATGCCACCGCGATCCTGTCGGCGCTGCCGCTGGCCGTGACCCTTGGTGCGCTGCTCTTTTTCCGGGAACCCGTCGGCTGGCGCAGGCTTAGCGCCATATGCGTCGGGGCCTTCGGTGTCTTGCTGATCGTCCAGCCGGGGGCGGCGGGGTTCAACATCTACTCGCTTCTGGCGCTGATCACGGTTGTCCTTGTCGCGGGAAGGGACCTTGTGACCCGCAGCTTTTCAGACGGGTTGCCGTCGATGACCATCGCGGTCGTCACCGCACTTGCGATCTGCCTGTTTGGGGGCGTGATGTCGGTGACAGAGGAGTGGGTGCGCCCCAGCGCGACACACTTCGCCCTATTGACGTTGGCGTCGTGCTTCATCATCGGCGGCTATGTCTTTTCCATCCTCGTCATGCGCGTCGGAGAGGTCGCCGTGACCGCGCCGTTCCGCTATACCTCACTTGTCTTCGCGCTGGTCCTGGGGTGGGTGTTCTTCGCCGAGTTTCCCAATGCGCTGGCGTTGACAGGCGGGGCGATCGTGGTGGCGACGGGGGTGTTCACGCTGATCCGGGAAAGGCAGGTGAAAGATGGCTGAGGGCGTTCTGATCCAGGGGCTGTGCCGGTTCTCGTTCCCCTGTACGGGGGGATTCAAGAAATACCACACCAGCCTGGAAGAGCGGCGCGCGGCGCTTTATGCGCGTCAGCGGCTGGACGAGCGGACATTGTGGTTCGAGCATATCTTCCTGCCGCCCTTGCGCGCGCAATCGGACAAGGATTTCACCCTGCACCTGCTGTTGGGGGAGGACTTCCCCGATCCGTGGCGGTCCCGCGTTGAGGCAGCGATCGCGGATGTGCCGCAGGTCAAGGCCCATTGGCGCGAGCCGGGCGATCATCGGGCCATTTGCCGGGATGTGATGTGGGGCGGGCGGGACCTCAACCGGGCCGTGGTGGCAGAGTTCCGGCTGGATGACGATGACGCCGTCGCGGTCGACTACGTGCACCAACTGCGCCGCGGCTGGGGCAAGGTTGCGCGGTTGGCGAATTTTCACGGGCGCGTGGCGCTGGACCACGGCAAAGGCATGGTGCTGGAGGCGCAGGAGGACGGGTCGATCAAACCGCACCTGCTGAACACGCACTGCTGGTCGGCGGGATTGGCGATCTACCTCAAGCCCGACGACGAGGCCATCGTGATGGACTTCCCGCACCACAAGATCTGGGCAAGGGTGCCCTTCGTGAACCTGACCGACAGCCTGATGTTCATCCGCGGCGATCACGCCCATAACGACGCCAAGACGCCCTTCGGGGCGGGCCAACCGATCCCGTTCAAGGACGAGGATATTGCGCCCATGATCGAGCGTCGCTTCGCCATTGATTTTCCTGCGTTCCAGGCTGAATGGAAGGCGCTGGCCCGCTAGGGGGTGGGTGCTGTTGACACCCCCCGAGACTCCGCCTATACGGCGCGCATCTGGCTAGGACGCACCTTGTGTCCCGTAATGCCAAACTACAGTTCTGAGTGGCCACGATCCGGGCAATTTGATCGCCTTGATCCTCTGGAAATTCGACCGCGGCGTCCTCCAGGTAGGGAAGGGACACTCGCGGTTTTGGTGTTGTCCGTGCGGTTTGGCCGCGCATGGGGCGCCAGATGTGAAGATGAGCAAACCGGGGAGACCCCATGCCAACGATTCAACAGCTGATCCGCAAGCCGCGGCAGCCCAAAGTAAAGCGCTCCAAGTCCCAGCACATGGAAGGCTGCCCGCAGAAGCGCGGCGTCTGCACGCGCGTCTATACCACCACGCCGAAGAAGCCGAACTCGGCCATGCGGAAAGTCGCCAAGGTGCGTCTGACCAATGGCTTCGAGGTCATCAGCTACATCCCCGGTGAAAGCCACAACCTTCAGGAGCACTCTGTTGTCCTGATCCGTGGCGGTCGTGTGAAAGACCTTCCCGGTGTGCGTTACCACATCCTTCGCGGTGTACTCGATACGCAAGGCGTCAAAGACCGTCGCCAGCGTCGTTCGAAGTACGGCGCCAAGCGCCCCAAATAAGAAGAGGATTGAGCGATGTCGCGTCGTCACGCCGCCGAAAAACGCCAGGTCCTGCCCGACGCCAAGTTTGGCGATATGGTCCTGACCAAATTCATGAACAACCTGATGATCGACGGCAAGAAAGCCGTCGCTGAGCGGATTGTTTACAACGCCTTTGATCGTGTTGAAGGCAAGTTGAAGCGGGCCCCCGTGGAAGTGTTCCACGAAGCCCTCGAAAACATCAAACCCGCGGTCGAGGTTCGCTCTCGCCGTGTGGGGGGTGCCACCTACCAGGTGCCCGTCGATGTGCGCCCCGAGCGTCGTGAAGCATTGGCCATTCGTTGGCTGATCAACGCGTCCCGCTCGCGCAATGAGAATACCATGGAAGAGCGTCTGGCCGGTGAGTTGGTCGATGCCGTCAACATGCGTGGTTCCGCTGTGAAGAAGCGCGAAGACACCCACAAGATGGCCGACGCCAACCGTGCGTTCAGCCACTACCGCTGGTAAGCGAACCCGTGATCCCCGTATCGGGGGTCACAAAACGTTTCAAACTTTAGTCTTAGGACACCCCCATGGCACGCGATTATCCCCTCGAGCGCTACCGGAACTTCGGAATCATGGCCCACATCGATGCGGGCAAGACCACCTGTTCCGAGCGGATTCTGTACTACACAGGCAAATCCCACAACATTGGTGAGGTGCACGATGGTGCGGCCACCATGGACTGGATGGAGCAGGAGCAGGAGCGGGGCATCACGATCACCTCGGCTGCCACCACGACATTCTGGGAGCGGACCGAAAACGGCACAGAGCCCGATTCCGAAAAGCACCGTCTGAACATCATCGACACCCCCGGCCACGTTGACTTCACCATTGAAGTCGAGCGTTCGCTGGCCGTTCTTGACGGCGCCGTTTGCGTGCTGGACGCCAACGCCGGTGTGGAGCCGCAGACCGAAACGGTGTGGCGCCAGGCCGACCGTTACAAGGTTCCTCGGATGGTGTTCGTCAACAAGATGGACAAGATCGGCGCGGACTTCTTCAACTGCGTTCGCATGATCGAGGACCGCACCGGCGCCCGCGCCGTGCCCGTCGGTATCCCGATCGGCGCAGAGACCGAGCTGGAAGGTCTGATCGACCTCGTGACCATGGAAGAGTGGCTGTGGCAAGGCGAAGATCTGGGTGCATCCTGGATCAAGGCGCCGATCCGTGCCGAGCTTCAGGACATGGCCAACGAGTGGCGTGCCAAGATGATCGAGGCTGCCGTCGAAATGGACGACGACGCCATGGAAAACTACCTCATGGATGGTGCCGAGCCTGACGTGCCGACCCTGCGCGCCCTGCTGCGCAAGGGCACGCTCGCCATGGCCTTCGTGCCGGTCCTGGGTGGCTCGGCGTTCAAGAACAAAGGTGTACAGCCCCTGCTGAACGCCGTGGTCGATTACCTGCCGAGCCCGCTCGACGTGGTTGATTACATGGGCTTCAAGCCCGGCGATGAGACGGAAACCCGTAACATCCCCCGCCGCGCCGACGACGACATGGCGTTCTCGGGTCTTGCGTTCAAAATCATGAACGACCCCTTCGTGGGCTCCCTCACGTTTGTCCGGATCTACTCCGGTCAGCTGCGTAAGGGCGACAACATGATCAACTCGACCAAAGGCAACAACGAGCGTGTCGGTCGGATGATGATGATGCACTCCAACAACCGCGAAGAGATCGAAGAGGCATTCGCCGGCGACATCATCGCGCTGGGTGGCCTGAAGAACACCACGACCGGTGACACGCTGTGCGACAAGAACGACCCCGTCGTTCTGGAAACCATGACGTTCCCCGAGCCGGTGATCGAGATCGCGGTCGAGCCCAAGACGAAGGCCGACCAGGAGAAGATGGCGATGGCGCTGCAGCGTCTGTCGGCAGAAGATCCTTCGTTCCGCGTCGAAACGGACCTCGAGTCCGGCCAGACCATCATGCGTGGCATGGGCGAACTTCACCTCGACATCCTCGTCGACCGCATGAAGCGCGAGTTCAAGGTCGAAGCCAACATCGGTGCGCCGCAGGTGGCCTACCGGGAGACCATCGGCCACGAGGTCGAGCACACCTACACGCACAAGAAGCAGTCGGGTGGTTCGGGTCAGTACGCCGAGGTCAAGCTGCTCATCCAGCCGACCGAGCCGGGCGAAGGGTACTCGTTCGAGTCGAAGATCGTTGGTGGCGCGGTGCCGAAGGAATACATCCCCGGCGTCGAGAAGGGCATCAAGTCCGTCATGGACAGCGGTCCGCTTGCGGGCTTCCCCGTGATCGACTTCAAGGTGCAACTGCTGGACGGCAAGTTCCACGACGTGGACTCCTCGGTTCTCGCGTTCGAAATCGCAGCTCGGATGGGCATGCGTGAAGGGATGCGGAAAGCGGGCGCCAAACTGCTGGAGCCGATCATGAAGGTCGAGGTGATCACGCCGGAAGATTACACCGGTGGCATCATCGGCGATCTGACGTCGCGTCGTGGTCAGGTGCAGGGTCAGGATACGCGCGGCAACGCCATCGCGATCGACGCCTTCGTGCCTCTGGCCAACATGTTCGGCTACATCAACACGCTGCGCTCCATGTCTTCGGGCCGCGCGCAGTTCTCGATGCAGTTCGACCACTACGAGCCCGTTCCGCAGAACATCTCGGACGAGATCCAAGCGAAATACGCCTAAGCGGCGGGGCGGATTTCCCGCCCGCCCCACCCATGCGCATCCGAATGGATGCGCGAGACACTTCAAGGAGGCCATCATGGCAAAGGAAAAGTTTGAACGCTCTAAGCCGCATGTGAACATCGGCACGATTGGGCACGTTGACCACGGCAAGACGACGCTGACGGCGGCGATCACGAAGCAGTATGGCGATTTTCAGGACTACGCGTCGATCGACTCGGCCCCTGAGGAGCGCGCGCGCGGGATCACGATCTCGACGGCGCACGTGGAGTACGAGACGGACACGCGCCACTACGCGCACGTCGACTGCCCCGGCCACGCCGACTACGTGAAGAACATGATCACCGGTGCCGCCCAGATGGACGGCGCGATCCTGGTCGTGAACGCGGCCGACGGCCCGATGCCCCAGACGCGTGAGCACATCCTGCTCGGCCGTCAGGTCGGCATCCCCTACATGGTCGTCTACATGAACAAGGTCGACCAGGTGGACGACGAGGAACTGCTGGAACTGGTGGAAATGGAGATCCGCGAGCTGCTGTCCTCCTACGACTACCCCGGCGACGACATCCCCGTGATCCCCGGCTCGGCGCTGGCCGCCCTGGAAGACCGCGATGATGCGATCGGCAAGGACTCCATCACCGCGCTGATGAAGGCCGTGGACGAGTACATCCCGACGCCCGCGCGCGCCGTGGACCAGCCGTTCCTGATGCCGATCGAGGACGTGTTCTCGATCTCGGGTCGCGGTACGGTTGTGACCGGTCGCGTCGAGCGTGGCGTGATCAACGTCGGCGACGAGATCGAGATCGTGGGCATCCGCGACACCTCGAAGACGACCTGCACGGGCGTGGAAATGTTCCGCAAGCTGCTGGATCGTGGTGAGGCGGGCGACAACATCGGCGCGCTGCTGCGTGGTGTGGACCGTGAAGGCGTTGAGCGTGGCCAGGTTCTGGTCAAGCCCGGTTCCGTCACGCCGCACACGAAGTTCGAGGCCGAGGCGTATATCCTGACCAAGGAAGAGGGGGGCCGTCACACGCCGTTCTTCGCCAACTACCGCCCGCAGTTCTACTTCCGCACGACGGACGTGACGGGCACGGTCGAGCTGCCCGCGGGCACCGAGATGGTGATGCCGGGCGACAACCTGAAGTTCAACGTCGAGCTGATCGCCCCGATCGCGATGGAAGACGGCCTGCGCTTCGCTATCCGCGAGGGTGGCCGGACCGTTGGTGCTGGTGTGGTTGCAAAAATTATTGAATAATTTTTGCGAACGGCGGGAAAAGGCGGTTTTGGTGAGCCAAAACCTGCCGACCCGCACGGTTGAGATAAAGAAAGGCCCCCGCCAACCAGTGGGGGCCTTTTTTGTGCCTGCTCAAACCTGCTCAAGCTTGAGCAAGTCCATAAGCCATTGAAGAAAAACAAATTCCCGATTCCGTTAACCTCCCATTAACCGCCCACGCAAAACCGCTGCGAGGACGGATTGGCGCGTCACCGACGCGCTGAGACGGAGGAGGGGGCAGGCGCGCGATCCCGGGTCCCGGCGGCGGTTACATGATGAAATCGAAGTGATCGACGTACATTTCCAGCGCGGGATCCATCTCCATCGCCATCTTCAAATCCGCGACCATGTCCGACGACTGAACCATGTCCGGATGATCGCCGTAGATGATGTCCACATCCCAAAATTCGCCGTTGCCTTCCTCCGGGGTATCTTTCGCCTCATCGTCGGAGGCGGGATATTCTGTCGTGCTGACCAGCTTGCCGTCCTTGTCGAATGTCTTCTGGACCCGGCTGCCGTCGGCGCTGGTCGTCGTTTCCGTTCGGGTGCCATCAGCGTTGTTCGTGATGCTCGTGCTCGAGATGACTTCGTCATCCTTGTTGCACGTCGTCACATTCACGGTGTGGGATTCCGGGTTGCCCTTCTCGTCGTGCTGCGTGTGCATGGAGACGTCGGACGCTTCGCCCGGTCGCTCCAGAAAGGCACGTGTATCCGCTACAATGTACCGATTTGACCATCGTTGCCGCTACGGACGACCCATCAGTTGGCGGCTTGGCGGCCCGCTCAGATGGCACTGTCTACATCCACAATTGGTACCGCCCGGCTCTGGCGGCCGCCGATACGCGCACGATCTTTTTTCAGTATCTCCGCTCTGCGAGCGTAACCGTCGCAATTTTGGGACATGATCTTGACATCGAGGCCGCTATCAACCCTGAGGCCCGCCACTTCCAAACGTCAGCTCTTGCGCGTGCGAACGAAAGAGCTATGAATTTCCGGGTACTGTACGAGCATGTCTGTCAGACCGAGAAATAGCGGTCGTTGGCTCTGAGCTTTGCGACGGGTTCGAGATTTTCCATATTGAGATAGAGTGACATTGCTGCGGTAGAGCACGGGCCATGTGAGTTACCAGCGGCACTGCCGCCGCTCTAACGACATGCCTGTTCTGGACTCGGCGATTTGGCTGATGCAGGACGGCCTTCATTTATTGCCCTGATTTGGCTGCCATTCAGAGCCTCACTCAACGACGCAACATCTGCACCCGGGTGCCGCTGTCACGTCGCAAGCGACATGACCTTGCGCACTGATTTCGTAAACACGGTGGTTTTCGAAATCTCCTTGCCCCCCGCTCCGACTCCGCCTATACGCGCGCTATCCAACGGGGTGCACCGATGCGTGCGCCCTCTTTCGTTGGATCGGAGCGCCACCACGGCGCCCAGAAATAAAGACGCGATGAGGGTGCCGGATGAGCCGCTGTCCTCCTCTCCGATCTAGACCCTATCTGAAGGGTGATAGAATGGCAGTTACTAGCCAGAATATCCGCATTCGCCTGAAGGCGTTTGACTACCGGGTTCTCGATGCTTCCACGCAGGAAATCGTGAACACCGCCAAGCGCACAGGCGCACAGGTTCGCGGGCCCATCCCGCTTCCCAACAAGATCGAAAAGTTCACGGTTCTCCGTGGCCCGCACGTGGACAAGAAGTCCCGCGATCAGTGGGAAATCCGGACGCACAAGCGTCTTTTGGACATTGTTGATCCGACCCCCCAGACCGTGGACGCGCTGATGAAGCTCGACCTCGCGGCTGGCGTGGATGTCGAGATCAAGGTTTAAGGAGGGCTACCTGATATGTTGCGCTCTGGTGTGATCGCGAAGAAGGTCGGGATGACCCGCCTCTTCATGGAAGACGGCAAGCAGATCCCTGTGACCGTTCTTCAATTGGATAAATTGCAGGTTGTTGCCAAGAAAACATCCGACAGCGACGGCTACTCTGCCGTTCAGTTGGGTGCGGGCACGGCGAAGGCCAAGCGGACGAGCGCGCCCATGCGCGGTCACTTCGCAAAGGCCAACGTGGAGCCCAAGCGCAAGCTTGTGGAATTCCGCGTCGACCCCGACAACCTGATCGATGTGGGCGAGGAAATCATCGCCGACCATTACTTCGAGGGCCAGTACGTGGACGTCACGGGCACCTCGATCGGTAAAGGCTTCCAGGGTGCCATGAAGCGGCACAACTTTGGTGGTCTGCGCGCGTCGCACGGTGTGTCGATCTCGCACCGGTCGCACGGCTCTACCGGTCAGTGTCAGGACCCCGGCCGCGTCTTCAAAGGCAAGAAGATGGCAGGTCACATGGGTGCGGCAAAGGTGACGACGCAGAACCTTCAGGTTGTGCGCACCGATACCGACCGTGGTCTGATCATGATCAAGGGCGCTGTTCCCGGATCGAAGGGCGGTTGGGTGACGGTCAAGGACGCGGTCAAGAAGCCGTTCCCGGACGCCGCCATTCTGCCCGCGGCCCTGGCATCCGCCGCCGCTGAAGCCGCGAAAGCAGCTGAAGAAGCCGCAGCAACCGCCGCAGCCGAAGCAGAAGCCGCCGCCGCAGAAGCCGCAGCAGCCGAGCAGGCCGCCATGGAAGCCGCTGAAGCCGAGACCCCCGCCACCGATGATGGGGCCGACGCAGCAGCTGAGCAGAAGGATGACGAGGCATGAAACTCGACGTTATCAAACTCGACGGCGGCAAAGCTGGTTCGGTCGACCTGGACGAGGCGCTGTTCGGCCTTGAGCCACGCGCCGACATCCTGCACCGCGTCGTTCGCTGGCAGCGCAACAACGCGCAGGCCGGCACCCACAAGGTGAAGACGCGCCGTGAGGTCAGCTATTCCACGAAGAAGATCTATCGCCAGAAGGGCACGGGTGGCGCACGCCACGGCGCGCGTTCTGCTCCGATCTTCCGCGGGGGTGGTGTCTACAAGGGCCCGACGCCGCGCAGCCACGGTCACGAGCTGACGAAGAAGTTCCGCAAGCTGGGGCTCAAGCACGCACTGTCCGCCAAGGCCGCAGAAGGCCGCCTGGTGATCATCGAGTCCATCGCCATGGACGACGCCAAGACCTCTGCCCTCGCCAAGCAGGTGAAGGAGATGGGTTGGAAGCGTGCGCTGATCATCGACGGGTCGGACGTGGACGCAAACTTCGCCCAGGCCGCACGCAACATCGAGGGTCTCGATGTGCTGCCGTCCATGGGCGCGAACGTCTATGACATCCTCAAGCGTGACACGTTGGTGATCACGAAGGCGGGTGTCGAAGCACTGGAGGCTCGGTTGAAATGAGCGCTGACGCAAAACATTACGACGTGATCCGCAAGCCGCTGGTCACCGAGAAAACCACGATGGCGTCCGAGAATGGCGTCGTGGCCTTCGAAGTCGATATCGCTGCCAACAAGCCGCAGATCAAAGAGGCCGTCGAGGCCGTCTTTGGTGTGAAGGTGAAGGCCGTGAATACGTCCATCACCAAGGGCAAGGTCAAGCGTTTCCGGGGCCAGTTGGGCACGCGGAAAGACGTGAAGAAGGCCTACGTGACGCTTGAAGAGGGCAACACGATCGACGTGAGCACCGGCCTGTAAGTTAGAGCGCTTACGGTTGAGATTGAGAGCCCCGGCTGCTGTGAAGTGGTCGGGGCTTTTTTTTTGGGGGGGGCGGGTTGGATAGTTCGGTCTGGGACCTAACTCACTTCATCAGGAACTTTAAGGGGTTTGGGCTGCCGCCTGTTGTTTGATGAAGACAAGCATTCGTTACATTGGACCGAGTGGTTCTTCCGGTGAGCGCTATAGTCGGAGGATCAGATTTTTGATCCAACTCATACTAAATTCTATCGCCCATTGTGTTTGCGGTCGCGACAGTTCTGGCATGTCTGCCCCACCGGGTCCGTGTCCAAACGGATTTCGAACGTGGGTGAAGAAATCTTTCAGTACGTTGCCTTCCCAAGGTTCCAAGAAGCCATTCTTACTTGAGGCAAGGTTGTTGATTAAGCCGTGTGCTCCTTTTTCACCGCAATGCGTCCAGCCATTTCGTTCGGAGACAATCTTGATTGCGCTTTCTAAAGCTCTTGCAGCATAGAATGCAGGATCTCGACCATCGCTATCTCGACGGTCCAGCGCTTCCTTCATGTCTAAATCGATGTTCTTCCAAAGAGGATCAGAGATCAGTTGCCAAAACGGAGTTTCGACTTCCAACTGAACTAAGTCATCTGATGCGATCTGTATAAAGCCGTTGTGGTAGTTCAAACGATATCCTGCTTGGCGGAGCCGGGTGTTCAACTCATCGACGTTCTTTCGAAAATCTGCCGTTTGGGCCTCACGCCATGCGCGCGCTCCCGCATGAGGGCCCCCTGGAACTCTCAACTTACTGTCAGAAAGTGACGCAATTAGGCGTTCAGCGTCAGTGATCGGGGATGAGTTTCTAGCGGTGATTTCTTCTTCTTTCTGTCGGAATCCCAATTCAACCAAGCTTAGCCGCTCTTTGATGTGGACATCTGGCGAAGCCGAAACTGGCGCTAACATCCAACTTTCGCAAACGTGGATCATGGTATGCTTACCCGTCTGGACGTGATCCTTCCCGTTCCACTTCGTGTTGTAAGAGTACCAAATCGGTGAGAGTTCTGTCACGCCAAGCTCGCGTGACAGCTGGCTGTGCAGATCGATCCAAAAAGTTACTCCGTAGGGGAATTCCTTGCCATCTTTGTAGTATGGACAGATGTCCTCGGAGAGAATACGAAACGCTTGAACGAGAAGTCGATTATCGTGTTGTTCATAGCTCTCGCGAAGTGGTCTATCTTCGTAACGCCGGGCGAAAATGTCTATGAGCATGCCCTCATAGAATAGCACAACGTCTGAAACGCAAGATGCGCCGAGCATCACTCTAGGTCTTGGATGGGTTTGTAGCCTGCAATGCCAACAACTCATCCTTGACCCCCACCCCCACACCCCCTAACAGACCCCATCGGCACAGCCCCGGATTCGTCCGGGGCTCTGTTTTTGGTCGTTTGGTTTCACCGAACAGCCGCATCTAACCGGGCACCTACGGGGGCCTATAACATCCGGGTCAGCCACAAGCGGGCCCGTCAAGCAAACGGAAGACAGTGAACATGGCACTCAAGTCGTATAAGCCGACGACGCCGGGCCAGCGTGGGCTGGTACTGATCGACCGTTCGGAGCTTTGGAAAGGTCGTCCCGTCAAGGCCCTCACGCAGGGTTTGACGAAGAAGGGCGGACGGAACAACACCGGACGGATCACGGCACGTCGCATTGGTGGTGGGGCAAAGCGCCTTTACCGCATCGTGGACTTCAAGCGGAAGAAATTCGACATCTCGGCCACGGTCGAGCGGATCGAATATGACCCGAACCGGACCGCCTTCATCGCGCTGGTGCGCTATGAGGATGGCGAACAGAACTACGTTCTGGCACCCCAGCGCCTTGGCGTGGGTGACAAGATCATCGCGTCGGCCAAGGCCGACATCAAGCCGGGCAACGCAATGCCGTTCTCGGGCCTGCCGATCGGTACGATCGTCCACAACATCGAGCTGAAGCCCGGCAAGGGTGGGCAGATTGCCCGCGCCGCTGGCACCTACGCTCAGTTCGTGGGTCGTGATGGCGGCTACGCTCAGATCCGCCTGAGCTCGGGCGAATTGCGCCTCGTGCGTCAGGAGTGCATGGCCACCGTTGGTGCCGTGTCCAACCCCGACAACTCGAACCAGAACCTTGGTAAAGCGGGCCGTGTCCGCCACATGGGCAAGCGTCCGTCGGTGCGTGGTGTTGCCATGAACCCGATCGATCACCCCCATGGTGGTGGTGAGGGCCGGACGTCCGGTGGTCGTACACCTGTTACCCCATGGGGTAAGGACACCAAGGGCCGTCGCACCCGCGACAAGAACAAGGCGTCGCAGAAGCTGATCATCCGCTCGCGTCACGCCAAGAAGAAAGGCCGCTAAGATATGAGCCGCTCAGTCTGGAAAGGTCCTTTTGTTGACAGCTATGTCCTCAAGAAGGCCGAAAAGTCCAAAGAGTCTGGTCGCAACGAGGTCATCAAGATCTGGTCGCGCCGCTCTACCATCCTCCCGCAGTTCGTCGGTCTGACGTTCGGTGTCTACAATGGCCGCAAGCATATTCCGGTCAACGTCACCGAAGACATGATCGGTCAGAAGTTCGGGGAATACTCGCCCACGCGGACCTACTATGGTCACGCCGCCGACAAGAAGGCGAAGCGCAAATGAGCAAGGATAAGAACCCCCGCCGCGTTGCGGACAATGAGGCGATGGCCAAACTGCGGATGCTGAAGACCAGCCCGCAGAAGCTGAACCTTGTTGCTGGCCTGATCCGTGGCCAGAAGGTTGAAAAGGCCCTGACGGACCTGACCTTCTCCAAGAAGCGCATCGCCGTTGACGTGAAGAAGTGCCTTCAGTCGGCCATCGCAAACGCCGAGAACAACCACGGTCTGGACGTCGACGAGCTTGTCGTCGTGGAAGCCTGGGTTGGCAAGAACCTGACCATGAAGCGTGGACGTCCGCGTGCCCGTGGCCGGTTCGGCAAGATTCTCAAGCCGTTCGCTGAATTGACGATCAAGGTTCGCCAGGTCGAGGAGACTTCGTAATGGGACATAAAGTTAACCCCATCGGTATGCGTCTCCAGGTCAACCGGACCTGGGACAGCCGCTGGTACGCAGACACCAAGGACTATGGTGACCTGCTGCTGGAAGACATCAAGATCCGCGATTACATCAAGAATGGTTGGTGGGATTTTGTCGCAAAGCGCGACAAGCGTCCTGCTGGCGATGCCGGTATTTCGAAGATCATCATTGAGCGTCCGCACAAGAAGTGCCGCGTGACCATTCATTCGGCACGTCCGGGTGTGATCATCGGCAAGAAGGGTGCAGACATCGAAGGCCTGCGCAAAGCCCTTTCCGAGATCACGGACAGCGAATTGCACCTCAACATCGTT
Organism: Gymnodinialimonas phycosphaerae; assembly: GCF_019195455.1. NCBI lineage: Bacteria > Pseudomonadati > Pseudomonadota > Alphaproteobacteria > Rhodobacterales > Paracoccaceae > Gymnodinialimonas > Gymnodinialimonas phycosphaerae. Next base: position 3,646,881 of record NZ_JAIMBW010000001.1, read on the forward strand.
GAGATCCGCAAGCCCGAGCTGGATGCACGTCTGGTTGCCGAAAGCATCGCGCAACAGCTGGAGCGTCGTGTGTCGTTCCGTCGTGCCATGAAGCGGGCGGTTCAAAACGCCATGCGGATGGGCTCGCTCGGCATCCGGGTGAACGTCGCGGGTCGTCTTGGCGGCGCCGAGATTGCGCGGACCGAATGGTATCGTGAGGGCCGCGTGCCGCTTCACACCCTTCGCGCCGACATCGACTATGCACATGCCGAGGCGAAGACTGCCTATGGCATCATCGGTATCAAGACCTGGATCTTCAAAGGTGAAATCATGGAGCATGACCCGTCTGCCCATGACCGTCGCCAGCAGGAGCTTCAGGAAAGCGGTGGGGCCTCGCGCCCGCGCCGTGATCGCTGAGAGGGTCTGACAAATGTTGCAACCTAAACGGACAAAGTTCCGCAAGATGCAGAAGGGCCGCATTCGCGGCGAAGCCAAAGGCGGTTCGGACCTCACGTTCGGCACCTACGGCTTGAAAGCTCTGCAGCCAGAGCGCGTGACTGCGCGCCAGATCGAAGCCGCCCGTCGGGCCATGACGCGTCACATGAAGCGTCAGGGTCGCGTCTGGATCCGGATTTTCCCGGACACGCCCGTCACCTCCAAGCCCGTCGAAGTGCGTATGGGTAAGGGTAAAGGGTCGGTCGACTTCTGGGCCTGCAAAGTGAAGCCCGGCCGCATCATGTTCGAGATCGACGGCGTGAACGAAGACATCGCCCGTGAGGCGCTGCGCCTCGCCGCGATGAAGCTTCCGGTCAAGACCCGCACCGTGGTGCGCGAAGACTGGTAAGGTCGAAGGACGCGCAAACCGCGTCGGACGAAACGCGATTTAAGAAGCCCCCGGTTAGCGCCGGGGGCTTTCTTCATTGAGCATTGCCAGCAAGCGGGCGGCATCGGCGCGCGAGGTCAATGTCACGACCGGCAGGTCTGGCGCGTGCTGGTCGATCGCACTGAACAGGCGGGGGCATTGGCGTTTTTCGAAGGTCCAGATCCAATTCAGGAATTCCCGATCGGGAAATTGTTCTGGGCAGCCCGGGGCCATGTCGGGCCGCGTTTGGCCGTAGCTGCTCAGCACGCGGCGCAACACCCCTGTCAGGGCGATCCGCCGGGGCACGCGCAGCCAGATCAGCAGATCGGCGCGCGACAGGCGTGTGTCCATCAACCCGATCGTGGTGCCGTCGATCACCCAATTCTCTTCTGCGACGAAACCATCGTGTAGGCGGCGCTGCGCGTCACGGGGGCGTACCTCCCACCCCGGAAGCCAGCGCACGTCGCGGTCGAGCGAGACATAACGCAGGCCAAGGCGAGCGACGATATTCTGTGAGAGCGTCGATTTGCCCGCTCCCGAGACACCGACGACGGCGATGCGTCGTGACCGGACAAGAAGACCTGCGGCCGCATCGAGACTGACATGGTTCGGCATGGTCTCCACTTTCCGGTTCCCGCCCAGACCTAAACCGGGGCGTGCTCAGCCTACCCCGCTGGCCAGATCTGCGCCATGCCGCCGCTGAACTCGGCCCAGGACATGGCGGCGCGGTTGCCGGCGTAGCCCTCGTAGAACGACTGTCCGTTGGGGAGCGGCAGGCCCGCCCAGATGCGGGCGAGGTTTCGCATGAAGCGGGTGCGGGGCATGGTGCCCGCCTCGAACGTGCGCAGGCCTGCGTCTTCCAGGAGGATCAGGGCGAGGCTGTCTTGCACCGCGGGCGTGAAGCGCGTCTCGGGGCCGTAGCCCCGAAGGCCTGCCACGCGGCGCAGGGTGGGGGGGATGAACTGGTAGCGGCCAATGGCGTGGGGTTGGCCGGGGGTCTCGGCGATCCAGGTGTAGATCTCGCCCAGTGTCATCTGCGTGGGGGGCGCAGGGGGGCGGATGCGCGCGCCGTGCTGGACGGCGTCATAGCCCTCGCGGCCTGCCTCGACCCGGGCGATGAGGGACAGCAGTTGCGCGACGGGATTGTCAGGAGCGACCCCTTGGGAACCCAGAGCGCGCGGCACCGCAGGTTCCGCCCGGGCACGCGGGGGCAGGGGGGCGAAGAACCCGGTTCCATTGCCCGCAAAGAGCGAGCCAGAGGAGGAGGCGGGCGTGGGGCCGCCCGCCGTCGCCCCGCCGAAAAGGGGTGCCGCGACCATCGTCGTCAGCGGCGCCACGTCTGCCCGGGCCATTCCAACAAGCGCTCCGGCCCACAAGCCAAGGAGAAGGGCTGTCGCCCGAAAGATCTGAAGCGCCATTCTGGCCAAGCCTCGCGTTAAGGTCTGCCCCAACGGCATAGCGCCAAGAAGTTTCCAAACCGTTGCAGTGGGCGGACCCCCGCCCTACAACCCGCGCCATGGCCTTGATCAAATCCCTCTTCGTGACCCGCCTTTACCACGCCAAGCTGGCAGAGCTTGGTCCCGCCGTTGACCCTGACGAACTGGCCGATAGCTGCATCTCGATCGCCGAGGATGACGGCGCGGGCCAGGATTGGTGCGAGGAGAACGGGTTTCCCGGCTACACCTCTTATGCGTCGCTCACGGATTTGCCGTGGCGGTTCCCGATCTTCGCCGACATCGTCACGGCGCTTGACGCCCATGTGGCGGCCTTCGCGGAGGATCTGGAGTTCGATCTGGACGGGCGCAAGTTGGTGTTGGAAGACATCTGGATCAACATCCTGCCCGAAGGCGGGACGCATTCCAGCCACATCCATCCCCATTCGGTGATTTCGGGCACGACCTATGTGCAGGTGCCACCGGGCGCACGCTCCATCAAGTTGGAGGACCCGCGCCATGCGATGATGATGGCCGCGCCGACGCGGAAAGTGGGCGCCCGCGAAGAGTTGCGCGCCTTCGTCTACCCCGGCCCCGAGGCCGGTGACGTGCTGCTGTGGGAATCCTGGCTGCGCCACGAAGTGCCAATGAACATGGATGAAGACGACCGCATCAGCGTCAGCTTCAATTACCGCTGGGAATAGCACCGCCCTTGATTGAAGGCCCAACTGCGTGTTGAGTACGCCGCAACGAAAACGCGGGCGCGAACCCGTTTATCAGGCGGAGCAGGCGAATGGCAGGCGGAAATCCCATCGGGTACCTTACGGAAGCCTCCAAGGTGGAGAGTTTTGAGCATTTCAAAGAGCATATGGAACAGTCGATGCTGTTCCGGAACAAGGACAAGAACCGCGAGTATGCGATCAAGCGGGCGATCCGCAACGAGATGGCCGACGGCCTGTATGTGGAGCTTGGCGTTGCAGGGGGCGAAGGATGTCGCCTGTTCGGAGAGGCGTTGAAGCCCCATGGCCTGGAGATGACCGGCTTCGACAGTTTCGAGGGGTTGGAAGAGGATTGGACCGGCATCCAATCGGGGCGAGAGGCGGGCGCGTTCTCGCAATCGGGGGACCTGCCGCCGGTGCCCGACAACGTGACGCTGGTCAAAGGCTGGGTGCAGGACACGCTGCCGGGCTACCTGAAAGATACCGGCAAGCGGCCCTTTGCCTTTGTTCATATGGATATGGATACCTACACGCCGACTGCCTACGCGATGGGCGCGATCAAGTCGCGGCTGCGCAAGGGCAGTGTGATCCTGTTCGATGAGCTTTACGGCTACCCCGGCTGGCGCCACCATGAATACAAGGCCCTGCAAGAGACGTTGAAAGACGACGATTATCGCTACATCTGCTTCTCGACCGAGTCTGTGGCGATCGAGATGTTGCGCAAGCCCAAGTGACGCGCCCTCAGGCGGGCACGGCCCAGATGTTGTGCCCGATGATCTCGTCCACGCGGTAGCCCATGTCGGCCAGCACGGCCTCTGTCTTCTCACGCTCATCGCCGCGCTGAAAGGCCTCGATCACCAGGTCCGGTTTGCACCGGGCAATGGTGTCGCGCGCGCCGGACAGGACGGCGTCTTGCATGCCTTCGACGTCGATCTTGATGAACCCCACGTCTTGCAGGTCAAAGGCGTCCAGCGGGCGAATGGGAATGGCCCCGTCAGTGCCCGCGTTGAGGCTGGCGCGCAGGGTGGTAGAGCCGAGGTTGGCGGGGTTGAAGATTTCCACATCGGCGGTGGAGGCGGTGGCGCCAAGACCGAAGGGATGCACCGTCACTCTATCCGTGCCGTTGAGGTCCGCGTTGCGTTGCAGAATGGCTTGCATGTGGGGCATCGGCTCGAACGCATGGACATGGGCGGCGCGGCAGAGTTTGAGGAAATAGACGGTGTGGTTGCCGATATTGGCGCCCGCATCGACGAAGGTGGTGCCGGGGCTGACCCGCTCGCGCACCCGCTCCAGTAGAGCGGCCTCGTAGAAGGTGCGGTTGAGCATGATGATGCGCTGCACGGCATCGAGCCAGCCGTCGGGAACATGAAAGCGGATCGTCTCGCCCCGGTGGGGAAAGGTGACGGTCTTGTCGTCGGGCAGGGATTGGAAGACCTGATGGGCGAGGAGGCGCTCGGTCATCAGGGTGTTCTGCCGGGTGTGGCGGATCAGGGTGTCGAGCTTCTTGAGGGTCTTGGAGTCGTCATTCACGGGCGCGCGCCTCTTCCAGTTTGCGAAGAGTGTGGCGCGGGATGGCTGGGAAGGGAAGGGCGGCCCGGGCTCAGGCCACCGTCAATGTGGCAGGGGCTTGGTCCGAGAAGGTGACATCGCCCCAGGTCAGCCCGGTCGCACTCACGATGATCTGCACGTCCTGGGTTGGCAGATCACCCTGCACTTCGATCAGGTCATCGCCCGCGCCGCCCTGGACGTCTGAGCCAACAAGCGCCGGATCGCCGAAAAGCGACGCAAGGTCGATGATGTCATCGCCTGCACCTGCGTCGATCGATGTGACCACGGCGCCGCGCGCTTCGGGATCGAAGGTGAAGACATCCGCCTCGTCTGATCCGATAAAGCCGAGGGCGGTATCGACCCTGACGATCTCGCCCGTGTCCTCGTCACCGACGGGCGTGTCGCCTGACGTATCGGTACCGTCGTCGGAAAAGGCCTCACCCAGCGCCAGACCTGCGGCGGCGCCTAACAAAACAAGCAAAAAGAATGATATATGACCCCCCAGACCATATTTATCAGCGTTCCCGCGAGCTGTGAGGCGGGTCAATGTGAGTGTCGGGAAACAGTCCGTTTACCTTGCATGGCGCAGGGCAGTAGACGCGGTGCCTGCCCCCCTTGGGCCTGCGCTTGGACAACGCGAGCGCCTTGGTCCGAGTTATTACTTGCGAACGCGGGCTGTCAGTCCTATACGGCGCACTCATTCACCGAACTCCATCAGAATCACGGTGACCCTGCGACTATGGCTCGGGGCCGTCTGGTGATGTTGAAAGGAACTGCGCATGAGCGCCCAAGAACTGCGTGACAAGACGCCGGATCAGCTTCGCGATGAACTGACGGCCCTGAAAAAGGAAGCGTTCAACCTGCGCTTCCAACAGGCCACCGGCCAAATCGAAAACACCGCCCGTATGCGTCAGGTTCGCCGCGACGCCGCGCGGGTCAAGACCATCCTGAACGAAAAAGCGGCCGCTGCCGCAGCGGAGGCCTGATTTATGCCCAAACGCATCCTGACCGGCACCGTGACCAGCGACGCCAACGAGCAGACCGTGACCGTATCCGTGGAGCGCCGCTTTAAGCACCCGGTCATGCAGAAGACGATCCGTAAGTCCAAGAAGTACCGGGCTCACGATCCGCAGAACACTTTCAAGACCGGTGACCAGGTCCGCATTCAGGAATGCGCCCCGGTTTCCAAATCCAAACGCTGGGAAGTGATCGTCGGCTAAGGCTGTCGCTTCCAAGACTAATCGAAACCCCCGGGCCAATGTGCACCTCAGCCGGTCCGGGACGTCGGGAGAAACCAAATGATCCAGATGCAGACTAATCTGGATGTTGCTGACAACAGCGGCGCACGCCGTGTTCAGTGCATCAAGGTTCTGGGTGGTTCCAAGCGTAAGTACGCCTCCGTGGGTGACGTTATCGTCGTCTCGGTGAAGGAAGCCATTCCGCGTGGTCGTGTGAAGAAGGGTGACGTCCGTAAGGCCGTCGTTGTTCGCACCGCCAAGGAAGTTCGTCGCGAAGATGGCACCGCCATCCGGTTCGACCGCAACGCCGCCGTTATCCTCAACAACAACAACGAGCCCATGGGCACCCGTATCTTCGGGCCGGTTGTTCGCGAGCTGCGCGCCAAGAACTTCATGAAAATCATCTCACTCGCCCCGGAGGTGCTGTAAGATGGCTGCCAAGTTGAAAAAGGGCGACAAGGTCGTCGTGCTGGCCGGCAAGGACAAGGGTAAGCAGGGCGAGATCGCCTCGGTTAACCCCTCTGCCGGCAAGGCAATCGTGGAAGGCGTGAACATCGCCATCCGTCACACCAAGCAGAGCCAGTCGAACCAAGGCGGTCGCATCCCTCAGCCGATGCCGATCCAACTGTCGAACCTGGCGCTTCTGGATGCAAACGGCAAAGCGACCCGTGTCGGCTTCAAGATCGAAGACGGCAAGAAGGTGCGCGTCGCCAAGACCACGGGGGACGTGATCTGATGTTGGACACAGCCAATTATACCCCGCGCCTGAAGGCCAAATTCGCCGCAGAGATCAAAGCTGCGCTGAAAGAGGAATTCGGCTACAAGAACGACATGCAGATCCCGCGTCTTGAGAAGATCGTTCTCAACATCGGATCCGGTGCCGAGTCCGTGCGTGACACCAAGAAAGCGAAGTCGGCTCAGGAAGACCTGACTGCCATCGCAGGTCAGCACGCCGTCGTCACGAAGGCCAAGAAGTCCATCGCTGGCTTCCGTCTGCGTGAAGACCATCCCGTGGGCGCGAAAGTGACCCTGCGCGGCGACCGCATGTATGACTTCCTTGATCGTCTGACCACAATCGCGATGCCCCGTATTCGGGACTTCCGGGGTGTGAAGCCGTCCTTCGATGGTCGTGGCAACTTTGCCATGGGCATGAAGGAGCATATCGTGTTCCCCGAGATCAACTTCGACAAGGTCGATGTGAACTGGGGCATGGATATCATCATTGTCACAACGGCGAATACCGACGCCGAGGCGAAGTCGCTTCTGAAGCACTTCAACATGCCCTTCAACGCCTGACGCGAAAGGAACGAACACATGGCAAAAGTCTCCATGGTCCAACGCGAGCTTAAGCGTCAGCGTCTTGTGGCAAAATACGCCACCAAACGCGCTGCGCTCAAAGAGATCGCAACCGATGAACAGAAGCCGATGGAAGAGCGCTTCAAGGCACGCCTCAAGCTGGCGAAATTGCCCCGCGATAGCTCGGCCACCCGTCTTCACAACCGTTGCCAGCTGACCGGTCGCCCGAAGGCGTACTACCGCAAGCTGAAAATGTCGCGGATCAAGCTGCGTGATCTGGCCTCTGTTGGTCAGATCCCCGGCATGGTCAAGTCGAGCTGGTAAGGGAGCGATAGATTATGAATGATCCTATCGGTGATATGCTGACCCGCATCCGGAACTCCCAGATGCGCGGAAAGTCCACAGTCGAGACCCCGGCCTCCAAGCAGCGCGCCCGCGTTCTGGATGTGCTGGCGGACGAAGGCTACATCCGCGGTTACGAGGCAACGACTGGTAAAGATGGCCACCCGGCCTTCGAGATCAGCCTCAAGTATTACGAAGGCACCCCTGTCATTCGTGAACTCAAGCGCGTGTCGAAACCCGGCCGTCGCGTCTACATGAGCGTGGGTGACATCCCGCAGGTCCGTCAGGGCCTGGGTGTGTCGATCGTGTCCACCTCGAAGGGCGTTATGTCCGATGCAAGTGCTCGCTCCAACAATGTTGGCGGCGAAGTGCTTTGCACAATCTTCTAAGGAGATCTGGCAATGTCTCGTATTGGTAAAAAACCGGTCGAGCTGCCCGGAGGCGTAGAAGCTTCCGTGTCAGGTCAGACCATCGAAGTGAAGGGCCCCAAGGGTACCCGCAGCTTCAAGGCAACCGACGACGTCACACTGGCGGTCGAGGATAATGCAATCTCTGTGACACCGCGTGGCAAGTCCAAGCGCGCGCGTCAACAGTGGGGCATGTCCCGCACTATGGTGCAGAACCTCGTCACCGGCGTCACCGACGGTTTCAAGAAAGAGCTTGAGATCCAGGGTGTGGGTTATCGCGCGCAGATGCAGGGCAATGTCCTGAAGCTGTCGCTGGGATATTCGCACGACGTCGACTTCACCGTTCCGGAGGGCGTCACGGTTGTGTGCCCCAAGAACACCGAAGTCGTGATCGAGGGAACCGACCAGCAGCTTGTTGGTCAAGTCGCAGCAAACATTCGCGAATGGCGCGCGCCGGAGCCCTACAAGGGCAAAGGCATCCGCTACAAGGGCGAGTATATCTTCCGTAAGGAAGGCAAGAAGAAGTAAGGGCTGGCACAATGGCACTAAGCAAACGAGAGCTGTTCCAGAAGCGCCGCCTGCGCAACCGGAACAAAATGCGGAAAATGGCCAACGGACGCGCGCGTCTGTCGGTTCATCGTTCGAACAAGAACATCTCTGTCCAACTTATCGACGACCTCAATGGCGTGACTTTGGCTTCGGCCTCTTCGCTGGAGCCGTCGCTGGGTGTGGTCGGCAAGAACAACGTCGAGGCTTCGGCCAAGGTAGGCGTTGCGATTGCTGAGCGGGCGAAGAAGGCCGGTGTCGAAGAGTGTTACTTCGACCGGGGCGGCTTCCTGTTCCACGGGCGTGTGAAGGCTTTGGCCGACGCCGCGCGTGAAGGTGGCTTGAAGTTCTAAAGACTTGAGTAGACCGGGCCTTGGCCCGGTTTACCGATGACCGAGGGGCCTTCGGGTCCACTGCGGTTGAGATAATCGACGCGACATGCGTCTGTGAATAAAAGGATTTGCCACATGGCAGAACGTGAGAACCGGGGACGCGGCCGCGGCCGCAACCGCGAAGAAGAAACGCCGGAATTTGCAGACCGTCTGGTCGCGATCAACCGTGTGTCCAAGACGGTAAAAGGCGGTAAGCGCTTTGGTTTCGCAGCCCTCGTGGTTGTCGGCGACCAGCGTGGCCGCGTGGGTTTCGGCAAGGGTAAGGCCAAAGAGGTCCCCGAGGCGATCCGCAAGGCGACCGAGCAGGCCAAGCGCCAGCTGATCCGTGTGCCGCTGAAGGAAGGCCGCACGTTGCACCACGACGTCAAAGGCCATCACGGTGCCGGCAAGGTCGTGATGCGCACAGCACCTGAAGGTACGGGCATCATCGCCGGTGGCCCGATGCGCGCCGTGTTCGAGATGTTGGGCGTGAAGGACGTTGTGTCGAAGTCGACTGGTTCCCAGAACCCCTACAACATGATCCGCGCCACGCTGGACGGTTTGCGCAACGAGTCGAGCCCCCGTCAGGTGGCATCGCGTCGTGGCAAGAAAGTCGCCGACATCCTGCCCAAGCGTGACGATGCCCCCGTCGCGTCCGATACCGAGGAGGCCTAAACCATGGCAACTATCGTCGTTAAGCAGATCGGTTCCCCGATCCGTCGCCCCGAGATCCAGCGCAAGACGCTGATCGGCCTGGGCCTGAACAAGATGCACAAGACCCGCGAGCTGGAGGATACCCCCTCTGTGCGCGGCATGGTCAACAAGATCCCGCACCTTGTGGAAATCATCGAAGAGCGTGAGTGACGCAACGTTACAAAAGTAAATCGTTCGAAAACAACAGGAACCCCGGCTGCGAAGTCGGGGTTTTTTGTGTCCTTTTGATGCTATCAGTGGTATACATGTATAGCAACGGGTCGTTTTACCGATCGACGTCTAGCCTATTTCGTCAGGAGTACGTATTTTGAATGTTGAATTTCAAACCTGCATTGACCGCGATATCATCTATATGAAATGGACCGGGGTCGTTGATTTCGACACGGTCATGGGCGGTCTGGCTGCGGTCCGAAACGATGAGAATTATCGCCCGGGGCGGCCACGGCTGGTGGATGCGTCCCGTATCACCGAAATCGATATGGATTACGGGCTGTTGCGGGCGATGGTTCGGGAAAAGACCGGCACGGGCGACCATAGCATCGATGAAAGTGTGTCGGCCGTCTATGCGCCCGGTGATGTCGTTTTCGGTGTGACCCGGATGGTTCAAACGATGATGGAAATCGCCGGTGGCGCGCGCATTGATGTGTTCCGGGTGGAACGCGACGCATTGGCCTCGCTGGGACTTGGCCATGAAAGCTTCGCGGACTTGCTGGCAACCGAAAACTTCTTGGCCGCGAGGCCAGGTCGTCCGTCCCGCGCGATGCGGACCGGCTAGACCTCGACTATTGGCCTTCCACAGAAGACACGGCGGTATGGGGCCGATGTAATGCCTTGAGGGAGGGCGATGCTTAGGCTGTGGGCGCGACCAGCCCGCCGCACGTAGGGTGCCGGGCATTCACCGCATTGCTGAGAAGATGTCCTCAAAGGTCGCGCCGGTTATGCTAGTTTGGATCGATGCAGCGCTGACGTGACGCCGAGCCGATGTTGCGAGAGGCTGATCGGCCTGGGCCTGAACAAGACGCACAAGACCCGCGCGCCGGAGGATACGCCGTCTGTGCGCGGCAAGTTCAACAAGATCCCGTAGCAGGCCGACACCATCGAAGAGCGCGGTGAAACCGCAGCGCATTCAAGCTCGCCCTGAAAAGCCTTGGGCTCAAAGGGTCGGGGCTCTCGTGATTTCAGCAGGGTGCACTATGATGGTTTGGTTATTCAAAAGACGGATTTTGCCCTTGCCGATCGAGTTTTCTACCTGTCTGGACCGCGACCTTGTCTATGCGCGATGGTTTGGTGCGGTCGACTTCGACCAGTTTACAGCAAATTTCGCCCGATACGTTGGCGACGCCAATTACCGCCCCGGACGGCGCGAATTGATCGACCAATCGCTGGTTACGACATTCGAGGGGGACCCAAATCTTATGCGGTCCATGCTGCGGCGGGTGAACGAACAGGTGCCATCGGTCGTGGTGAAAACCCATACTGTCATATACTCGCCGCAGGACACGCTGTTTGGCCTTGGTCGCATGTACCAGATCCTCGCGGAACTGGCGGAAGGTATCCAGGTGGAGGTGTTCAAGGATGAGCGTGAGGCGTTGGAAGCCCTTCGCTTGCCGCACGCCAGCATTGCCCAGTTGCTGGAGACGGAGGACTTTATCGCGCCGCGCCTGAGAGGTGGCTGAACGTGCCGTGGTGGCCCGGGGGCGGCCCGCTGATGCGTTGGCACTTGGCCACGTGCGGCCATGGGCACGACGCGTTGCGCAAAAGATGTTGCGCCAATGGGGACTCGGGCATATACGCCCCCGGTGGCCTCAATCGGGGCCATAGATGTATTGCAAACGCCGTGGTCGGCCGCTCCCGTCGCTGGGGGCCGCATCCGGCAGAGGAGAAGCGACATGAAACTGCATGAACTCAGTGATAATCCAGGCGCAACCAAACGCCGCAAGCGCGTTGGCCGTGGTCCGGGTTCCGGCACCGGTAAAATGGGTGGCCGGGGTATCAAGGGTCAGAAGTCCCGTTCGGGTGTGGCGATCAACGCCTACGAGGGTGGCCAGATGCCGCTCTACCAGCGTCTGCCGAAGCGTGGCTTCAACAAGCCCAACCGCAAGAAGTTTGCCGTTGTGAACCTGGGCCTGATCCAAAAGTTCATCGACGCGGGCAAGCTGGACGGCAAGGCCGACATCACCGAGGACGCGCTGATCGCATCCGGTTTGGTGCGTCGCAAACTGGATGGCATTCGCGTGCTGGCCAAGGGCGAAGTTTCGGGCAAGCTGAACATCACCGTCACGGGCGCCTCCAAGGCCGCGATTGACGCCGTTGCAGCCGCCGGTGGCGCGCTGAACGTCGCAACCCCGGCTGCGGCTGAGTAACCCATCACGGGCTTTTGGCCCGCGTAACGGTTGTGGGCGGGGACCTCTCCGCCTACATCACTTCTTAAGGTTTTCTCGCGCCGCTGGGGCACCCGTCATTGGGCGCCTTACGGCTATGCGCATATTGGGTGGAACAGCATGTCGTCAGCAGCGGAGCAAATGGCCGCCAACATGAGCTGGAAATCGTTCGGTAAGGCAACCGAGCTTAAACAGCGCATCTGGTTCACTCTGGGCCTTCTGATCATTTATCGCATCGGCACCTATATTCCTGTGCCCGGCATCGACCCGGTCGAGCTGCGCGCCTTCTTCGAAAGCGCGGCGGCAGGCCTTGGCGGCGTGCTGAACATGTTCACCGGCGGCGCGCTGTCGCGCATGGGTGTCTTTGCGCTGGGTATCATGCCCTATATCTCGGCCTCGATCATCGTGCAGCTGATGTCGGCCATGGTGCCGGCGATGGAGGCGCTGAAGAAAGAGGGCGAGAGCGGGCGCAAGAAGCTGAACCAGTACACCCGCTATGGTACGGTGGCTTTGGCCACGGCGCAGGCCTACGGCCTTGCGGTCAGCATGGAATCAGGCGGCCTTGCCACCGATCCGGGCTGGTTCTTCCGCGCCGCCTGCGTGATCACGCTGGTCGGCGGCACCATGTTCCTGATGTGGTTGGGTGAGCAGATCACCAACCGGGGCATTGGTAACGGTATCTCCCTGATCATTTTCGTCGGCATCATCGCCGAGATCCCGGCCGCCCTGGCGCAGTTCTTCGAGACGGGCCGGTCCGGCGCGCTGAGCACACCTGCCATTCTGGGTGTGATCCTGATGCTGATCGCGACGCTGTTCTTCGTGGTCTTCATGGAGCGATCGCTGAGGAAAATCCACATTCAGTACCCGCGCCGCCAAGTCGGCATGAAGGTCTATGATGGCGGCTCCAGCCACCTGCCGATCAAGGTGAACCCGGCGGGCGTGATCCCGGCGATCTTCGCCTCGTCGCTGCTGTTGCTGCCCACGACGCTGACCACCTTCGGCGGGACAGAGGGCAATGGCCCGGTGCTAAGCTGGATCCTGGCGAACTTTGGTCCCGGCCAGCCGCTCTACCTGGTGTTCTTCGCTTCGATGATCATCTTCTTCACCTACTTCTACACCCTCAACGTGTCGTTCAAGACCGAGGATGTGGCCGACAACCTGAAGAACCAGAACGGGTTCATTCCGGGCATTCGCCCCGGTGCGCGGACGGCGGAATACCTGGAATACGTGGTGCGGCGCATCCTGGTTCTGGGCGCCGGTTACCTGGCGCTTGTCTGCATGATGCCCGAGATCGTGCGCACCAACCTGTCGATCACCGCCTACTTCGGCGGCACCTCGATCCTGATCATTGTGTCGGTGGGGATGGACACGGTGCAACAAATCCAGTCTCATTTGCTGGCTCACCAGTACGAAGGCCTGTTGGAAAAGTCCCAGCTGCGCGGTCGCAAGGGTGGATCGAAGAAACCACGGAAGGGACCCGCGCGCCGATGAACATCATTCTACTTGGACCGCCCGGAGCGGGCAAAGGCACCCAAGCTGCTATCCTCGTTGAGAAACGCGGTATGGTGCAACTTTCCACCGGCGACATGCTGCGCGCTGCCCGTACCAGCGGGACTGAGATGGGAAATCTCGTGGCCGGCGTCATGGATCGCGGAGAGCTTGTGACCGACGAGATCGTCATCGGCCTGATCCGTGAGCAGTTGGAAAAGGGCGGTTCGGGTTTCATCTTCGACGGTTTTCCCCGGACCTTGGCGCAGGCCGATGCACTGGCGGACCTGCTGGCCGAGGTGGGCCAGACGCTTGATCATGTCATTGCGATGGAAGTGAACGACGAGGCGCTGGTTGGCCGGATCGTCAACCGCGCCAAAGAGGCGGAAGCCGCAGGGCAACCCGTGCGCGCCGACGACAATGAGGAAAGCCTGAAGATCCGGCTGATGGAATACTACAAAAAGACCTCGCCGCTGATCGGTTACTACCATGCCAAAGGGCAGTTGAGCTGGGTCCCCGGCCTGGGTGAGATCGACGAGGTTGCCGCCAGCATTGCGGGCGTTCTGGACGCGTAATTCGCGCGCCGGACGCAGCCTATTGACCTTTCGATCAATGGGGCATAAATCCCGCACCTTGACGGGAATCAGGTGCGCATTTGATCCCGAATGATTACCTCGCAAGCCCGGCGCGAAATGCCCGGGCTTACGTTGTGAAAAAAGGGCCTGGCATGACGGGCTCGCAACGAAAAGGATATGCCACACATGGCACGTATTGCCGGGGTCAACATCCCCACCGCCAAGCGCGTTCCGATCGCGCTGACCTATGTCACCGGAATTGGCCACACCTCTGCTGCTGCGATCTGCGAAGCTGTCGGTATCGACGTCACGCGCCGCGTGAACGAGCTGTCTGACGCCGAAGTCCTCGCCATCCGCGAGCACATCGACGCCAACTATGCCGTCGAGGGTGACCTGCGTCGTGAAACGCAGATGAACATCAAGCGTCTGATGGACCTGGGTTGCTACCGCGGCCTGCGTCACCGTCGCAACCTGCCCGTTCGCGGCCAGCGTACCCACACCAACGCTCGCACGCGCAAAGGCCCCGCGAAGGCCATTGCCGGCAAGAAGAAATAAGGGAGGGCTGATAGCATGGCTCGCGATCGTCGCCCCGCAAAGAAGAAAGTCTCCAAGAACATCGCCGCTGGCGTTGCTCATGTGAACTCTTCGTTCAACAACACCAAGATCCTGATTTCCGACGTGCAGGGGAACGCCATTTCGTGGTCGTCCGCCGGCACGATGGGCTTCAAGGGCAGCAGGAAATCCACACCCTTCGCCGCCCAGATGGCGGCAGAGGATGCAGGCAAGAAGGCTCAGGACCACGGCGTCCGCACGCTGGATGTCGAGGTTCAGGGTCCCGGTTCGGGTCGTGAAAGCGCCTTGCGCGCCCTGGCGGCCCTGGGTTTCCAGATTTCTTCCATCCGTGACGTGACGCCTATGGCGCACAACGGCTGCCGTCCGCCCAAGCGCCGCCGCGTCTAAGCAGATTTCTCTACTTCTCCCTGCGTCGTTCCAAACGGCGTGGGGTGACGTCATTTTGAACCTCGAGCGTGTCCGGGACGGATCCCCCCGACACAAGAATGGAGGGACGTATGATCCATAAAAATTGGCAAGAGCTGATCAAACCCACCCAGCTGGTCGTCCAGCCGGGCAATGATCCTGCGCGCAAGGCTACCGTTGTGGCCGAGCCGTTGGAGCGGGGCTTTGGTCTGACGCTTGGTAACGCGCTGCGGCGTGTTCTGATGTCCTCGCTGCAAGGCGCGGCCATCACATCGGTGCAAATCGACGGCGTGCTGCACGAGTTTTCCAGCGTTGCTGGCGTGCGTGAAGATGTCACCGACATCGTGCTGAACCTCAAAGGTGTGGCGATCCGCATGGAGGCCGAAGGCCCCAAGCGCGTTTCCATCTCTGCCAAGGGCCCCCGGGTCGTGACGGCGGGTGACATCTCTGAGTCCGCAGGCATCGAGGTCCTGAACAAGGATCATGTGATCTGCCACCTCGACGATGGCGCCGATCTGTACATCGAGCTGACGGTCAACACCGGCAAAGGCTACGTCGCTGCCGACAAGAACCGCCCGGAAGACGCACCGATTGGCTTGATGCCGATCGACGCGATCTATTCGCCGGTCAAGAAGGTGTCCTATGACGTGCAGCCCACCCGTGAGGGCCAGGTGCTGGACTATGACAAGCTGACGCTGAAGCTGGAAACCGACGGGTCCCTTACGCCGGACGATGCCGTGGCTTACGCCGCGCGGATCATCCAGGACCAGCTGTCGATCTTCGTGAACTTCGATGAGCCCGAGTCTGCTACCCGTCAGGACGACGAAGACGATCTGGAATTCAACCCGCTTCTGCTGAAGAAGGTTGATGAGCTGGAGCTGTCCGTCCGGTCCGCGAACTGCCTTAAGAACGACAACATCGTCTACATCGGTGATCTGATCCAGAAGACCGAGGCAGAGATGCTGCGCACGCCGAACTTCGGCCGCAAGTCCTTGAACGAGATCAAGGAAGTGCTGTCCGGCATGGGCCTGCACCTTGGCATGGATATCGTCGATTGGCCGCCCGACAACATCGAGGAACTGGCCAAGAAGTACGAAGACAACTTTTGATGAATTTGTGGGCGGGGGGTGACCTCTGCCCGCACAAGTGCCCGGATCTTGCCGGGGAACAGAACGGTTTCGCTGAGCGCATGCTCAGCTTTACCCAAGGAGAGGGTCCCGCAAACGCATGGGTCCCCAGACAAAGCAAAATCGCCCGTAGAGGGCTTCTATTTGGAGAAATGACATGCGTCACGCCCGCGGATACCGCCGCCTGAACCGGACCCACGAACACCGCAAAGCGATGTTCTCGAACATGTGCGGCTCGATCATCGAGCACGAGCAGATCAAGACGACCCTGCCCAAAGCCAAGGAACTGCGTCCGATCATCGAGAAGATGATCACGCTCGCCAAACGTGGCGACCTGCACGCGCGTCGTCAAGCGGCCTCGCAACTGAAGCAGGACAAGGACGTCGCCAAGCTGTTCGATGTGCTCGGGCCTCGCTATGCCGAGCGTCAGGGCGGCTATGTGCGCATCATGAAGGCGGGTTTCCGCTATGGTGACATGGCGCCGATGGCGATCATCGAATTCGTCGACCGCGACGTCGACGCCAAGGGCGCCGCAGACCGCGCACGCCTTGAGGCCGAAGCCGACGCGGAATAATCCGCGCACCTCACGCAACAGAATATCGAAAGGCCCTTCGCATGTGCGCGGGGCCTTTTTCGTTGGATGTCCCAGGGGCTGTCAGGACTTTGGCGCGGGGGCAGACGTGTTGGCGGGCACGAACTCGGACAGGCGCAAGATTTCTTCCGACGCCAAAGGCGTCTGGCCGAGGTATTCCAGAATATCGGTGCGCGCGTCAGGAGAAAGCCTCATGAGACGCGCAAAAAGATCAGGGTCGATCCTTTTATCCATCAGTCTCACCTGTTTGCTAACGGGTTGATAATCAATCTTGACCCCCTTTGTGGCAACCTATCTAATTCGACATGTCTATTTGGTGGGGTCTATGACAAAAGCGCCGGTTCTCGACTTGCTGCTGCACGAGCTTTCGTTGGCGGCACCAGCCGGTTTCGCCGTTGGTCTCCACATTCGTTACGTCTCGCCATTGATCATGGTGAACACATATCCAGATGTCTGGCAGGAGGTATACACGTCCAAACTCTACGGTCTGCGGGACCCGACGCTTGCCTGGGGGTTAAGCCACACGGGAACCCGACGTTGGAGCCAGATCGGGCTGCCGGATCCTTTCGGGATTTTGCAGGAATCAGCCGATTACGGGCTCAAGTACGGGATGATTGCATCCATCGGACCGATGTCTTCACGCACCATCGCAGGGGCCAGCCGCGCAGACCGCGAGTTTGGTGACGATGAGATGGAGCATGTCTACCGGATCGTGCACCGCATGCACGATCTGTCGGAACCGCCGGCCCGCTTGTCCAAAGCGCAAGCCGACGCTCTTAAGTGCATCGCGGAGGGGGACCGCCATGCTGCTGCTGCCGCGAAGCTCGGCATATCCGAAAGTGCCTTCAAGGCGCGTTTGACGTCTGCTCGTCAAAAACTGATGGCCCGAACCACGGCAGAAGCCGTGCAGAGGGCCAAGGAATACGGATTGATTTGAGGGGAAGGGCCGCAGCGCCCGCATGAGTGCCACCTTGGCGGTGCGTCGATTTTCACGACTCACCTTACAGGAGGCCTACATGCAAATGACGACCCTCTCTTTCGAGAATTTCCACTCCCACGGACCGCTTTTCACCAACATGCTGAAGGCGCGTCATCGTACGTTCATCGAGGAGATGGGCTGGGAGATCCCGTCCGAAGGGGACATGGAGTTCGATCAGTACGATACCGCCCAAAGCCGGTGGGTCTGTGTCCACGATGGTGGACGGGTATTGGCCGGTGTGCGCTTGACGCCGACGACGGCGTCGTGTGGCATTTACAGCTACATGGTGCGCGATGCACAGCGCGGGCTGCTGGACGCGATCCCGGCCAATCTGCTGGACGAGGATGCCCCGATTGCGCCGCATATCTGGGATGCCAACCGCCTGTTCGTGGCCGAAGGCGTTGAAACGGACATTCGCCGCGAGGTGCAGCTGTCGCTGATGGGGCACATGGTCCGCTCTGCCCGCGAGCTTGGCGCGACGACGCTTCTGGGCCTTTTGCCCATCGGCATCCCGCGCCTTGGTCGCCGTTTGGGTATCGATATGGAGGCAGGCGGCCCGATCATGAAGATCGGTGGCGTCGCGCACCGTTGCTACTTCGTGACCATGGCGTCGAAGATGCATTAACGGTATCTCGGCCCTATGGCCGATTTGTTCGACACTGGCGCAAGCGCCTCTGAAACCCCACGCGGTCCGCGTCCCCTCGCGGACCGTCTGCGGCCGCAATCGCTGGATGATGTCGTCGGGCAAGAGCATCTGCTGGGTCCCGAAGGCGCGCTTCGGGTCATGCTGGACAGTGGCGCCCTGACGTCGCTGATCTTTTGGGGGCCGCCCGGTGTCGGCAAGACCACCATCGCCCGGCTTCTGGCGGACGAGACGGATCTGGCATTTGTCCAGATCAGTGCCATCTTCACTGGCATGCCGGACCTGCGAAAGGTGTTCGAGACGGCCAAGATCCGCCATGCCAACGGCCAGGGGACGCTTTTGTTCGTGGACGAGATCCACCGTTTCAACAAGGCGCAGCAGGACGGCTTCCTGCCCCACATGGAGGACGGAACGATCCTTCTGGTGGGCGCAACGACGGAAAACCCTTCGTTCGAGCTGAATGCGGCCGTCATGTCGCGCAGCCAGGTGATGGTGCTGGAGCGACTGGACGACGTCGCGCTGGAGCAGATCCTGGCCCACGCGGAATTGGAGCTGCATCATCCCATGCCGCTCCGCCCCGAGGCGCGTCAAGCGTTGCGGGACATGGCCGATGGTGACGGGCGGGCGATGCTGAATCTGGCCGAGCAGGTGGCGGCCTGGAAGGTCGACAAGCAGTTGACCGTTGAGCACTTGGGCGCCCGCCTGCAACGGCGCGCGGCGCAATACGACAAGTCGGGCGAGGCCCATTACAACCTGATCTCGGCGCTGCACAAATCGGTGCGCGGGTCTGACCCGGATGCGGCGCTTTACTGGTTTGCGCGCATGCTGGAGGGCGGCGAAGACCCCCGCTATCTGGCACGTCGCATCACCCGGATGGCGGTGGAGGACATCGGCCTTGCCGACCCGCAAGCGCAACGGTTCTGCCTTGAGGCGTGGGAAATCTACGAGCGCCTCGGCTCGCCGGAGGGCGAGTTGGCGCTGAGCCAGGCCGTCACTTACCTTGCGCTGGCCCCGAAATCGAACGCCTCCTACGTGGCCTACCAGGCCGCGCGGGCGAGTGCGAAATCCACCGGCTCTGCGATGCCACCGAAGAACATCCTGAACGCGCCGACCTCGATGATGAAGGATCAGGGCTACGGCAAAGGGTATGAGTACGACCACGACAGCGAAGACGGGTTTTCCGGGGCGAATTACTTTCCCGAAACGATGTCCCGCCCGAAGTTCTATGAACCCAAAGAGCGCGGGTTTGAGCGGGATCTGAAGAAGCGGGTCGAGTGGTTTGAGAACTTGCGAGAGAAGCGCAAGCGCTGAATGCTGCGAGGAGGGCTTGCGCCTTGGAAAGGCGCGGGGCCGAGGAGGGGGCCGCGCGCAAGCGCCAAGTTGACAATCGCGCCGCCCGCGCGCATCCCCCGCCCTATGATTGCTGTCCTGCAAGTTGCCCTTGGTGGCGCCCTCGGCGCCGTGCTGCGATACCTCACCGGTATCGGGATGATCCGTGTGTTCGGCCATGGCGCGTTTCCCTTGCCGATCCTGACGGTCAATGTCGTGGGTTCGTTCCTGATGGGCGTTTTCGTTGTTGCGGCCGCGCACCGGGGCCTGACGCATTTGTCGCCGCTGGTGATGACGGGGCTGCTGGGTGGCTTCACGACGTTCTCGGCGTTTTCGCTGGAAACCGTGACGCTGTATGAACGGGGCGACGTGGGGCAAGCGGCGCTATACGTGGCGCTTTCGGTGGGCTTGTCCATCGCTGGATTGATGGCGGGCCTCTGGCTTGCGCGCGGGGTATTCGCATGAGTGGTGTTCAAACGTTGGAAGTGGGGCCGGACGATGGCGATCAACGGCTTGACCGCTGGTTCCGCCGCCTCTTCCCCCATGTGCCCCAGGGCCGGATCGAGAAGATGTGCCGCAAGGGTGAAATCCGCGTCGATGGCGGACGGGTGAAGTCCAACACGCGGCTGGAGGTCGGCCAGATGGTTCGTGTGCCGCCGTTGCCTGACACGGCCGACCCCAAGGCAGACCCCGCAAGCTGGGTGAACCGCGACGCGCGGATCAGCGATGCCGATGCCGAGATGATCCGAAAGGCCGTCATCTATCGTGATGACCATATCATCGCGATCAACAAACCTGCCGGATTGCCGACCCAAGGGGGCACCGGGCAGGCGCGCCATGTGGATGGCTTGGCCGAGGCCCTGAAGTTCGGGTTCGAGGATAAACCGCGTCTTGTGCACCGACTGGACAAGGACACTTCGGGTGTTCTGTTGTTGGCGCGCACGCGCATGGGGGCAAAGGCGCTGACTGACGCATTCCGGCTGCGCTCTACCCGGAAGATCTATTGGGCCGCTGTTGCGGGCTCACCCCTGCCACGGATGGGGACGATCAAGCTGGGCCTCGTGAAGGCGCCGGGCCATGGGCGGGGCGGCGAGAACGAGAAGATGCGCGCTGTTCCGGTCGCGGACATTCCCCATGTGGAAGGTGCCAAGAGGGCTGAGACGGATTACGCAGTCCTTTCGAACCTCGCGGGGCGGGTCAGCTGGTGCGCGCTTGTGCCGATCACCGGTCGGACGCACCAGTTGCGCGCACATATGGCCGAGATCGGGCATCCGATCATTGGCGACGGGAAGTATGGCGGTAGCGGGCAAGAAAACCTTGGCGATGGCTGGGGGGCGCAGTTGGGCGGCGACATCAGTCGCAAGTTGCATCTACACGCCCGCTCGCTCAACTTCCGGCACCCGATGACGGGGGCTCAGATCAATCTGGTGGCCCCCCTGTCGTCGCATATGGCGAAGACCTGGGAGACGCTTGGGTGGGACCCCCGCGATGCGCCCGCCGACCCGTTCGAGGATGATGCGTTTTGACCCTGAAACTGGTGATTTTCGATGTTGATGGCACGCTGGTGGATAGCCAAGGCCATATCCTCGCGTCGATGGATGGGGCCTTCAAGGCCCACGACCTGCCGGCCCCGGGGCGTGAGGCGGTGCTGTCTATTGTCGGCCTGTCCCTGCCCGAAGCCTTCGTGCGTCTTGTGCCGGATCATGCCGACAAGCGGGACAGCCTGACGCAAGCGTACAAGGACACCTTCATGGACCTGCGCAAGACGGGTCAGGCGCATTCGCCGCTCTACCCCGGGGCGGCCGAGGTGCTTGCCGATCTGGCGGCGCGCGATGACGTGGTGTTGGGCGTCGCGACGGGGAAATCCCGGCGGGGTCTGGATCATCTGATCGAGGTGAATGGGTGGGAGCGTCTGTTCCAGACCCTTCAGGTGGCCGATCACCACCCCTCCAAACCGCATCCCTCGATGGTGAAGACCTGCCTGGCCGAGACGGGCGTTGATGCAAGAGATGCCGTGATGGTCGGCGACACCAGCTATGACATGGAAATGGCGCGCGGTGCCGGGGTGCGCGGGCTTGGCGTGAGTTGGGGCTATCACGCAAATGACGCGCTGACCGATGCGGGCGCGGTGCAGATCCTTGGCGCGTTCACGGAAATGCCCGCCGCTCTTGCAACCCTGTGGGAGGTCCCATGACCGAGTGGAAAGCGAAACGGTTCTGGAAAGAGGCCACGGTAGCGGAGGCAGACGGCGGCTTTCGCGTGCTGCTGGACGGGCGCGGTGTGAACACGCCCGGCAAGGCACCTTTGGTGCTGCCGACCCGTGCCTTGGCCGAGGCCGTGGCGGCGGAATGGAACGCGCAGGAGGATGAGATCCAACCCCTGACGATGCCCCACACACGGTCCGCGAATTCCGCGATCGAGCGGGTGACACCGCAACTGGCCGAGGTGGCCGAGATGCTGTTGGGCTACGGCGATACCGATCTTTTGTGCTACCGCGCCGAAGGTCCGCCAGAGTTAACGCAACGTCATGCGGAGGCTTGGGATCCGATGTTGGATTGGGCCGCCGAGGCACTGGATGCCCGCCTGGAGCCGCGCGTGGGCGTGATGTGGATCAGCCAGCCTGCCGCCGCCATGGCGGCAATGGACCGGGCCCTGCAACAGATCGCGCCGTTTCCGATGACGGCGATGCATGATCTGGTCACGCTTACGGGGTCTTTGGTGCTGGGGCTTGCGGTCGCGAAGGGACGCATTTCGGCCAAGGACGCTTGGCGTTTGAGCCGAATCGATGAGGCGTGGCAGATCGAGCAATGGGGCGCGGACGAGGAAGCCGAAGAGGCCGCCGCGATCAAAGAGGCACAATTGTTGCATGCCGAGCATTTTTGGAGTCTGTGCTTCGACAAATGACTGCTTGTGCGACTAACCCCCGCCTATGTTGCGCAATTCCGCGGCAATCGCTGAACGCATAGGCAAGAACGAACCGTTTCAGGCCCGTTTTCCCGGCGTCTTGCCCTTGACCTTATGCACAGGATTTGCCCAATTTGTCGCATACGAGGGTTCAACAGGCTCTCGTGGCATATGCCAATGCTTGGCAGGACACGTAAAGATGCTCCTGGCGGGCGGTTCCACAGGAAGAGGTAAACATGAACAAATCCGTATTTTTCGGCACAGTCGCCGCAGCCAGCTTGGTTGCTGGCTTCGCGTCCGCACAGACTCTGGCCGAAGTGCAAGAGCGCGGCACGCTGAACTGTGGTGTGACGACCGGTCTGACCGGTTTCGCGGCACCCGATGCCAACGGCGAATGGCAAGGCTTTGACGTCGGCGTCTGCCGCGCAGTCGCCGCCGCCGTTCTGGGCGACGCCAACGCGGTTGAATTCGTTCCGACGACCGGCCAGACCCGCTTCACCGCGCTGGCTTCCGGCGAGATCGACATGCTGGCACGTAACACCACCTGGACCTTCTCGCGCGATGTTGACCTGTCGTTCGAATTCGTCGGCATCAACTACTACGACGGTCAGGGCTTCATGGTCCCCCGTGAACTTGGCGTCTCAAGCGCGCTCGAGCTGGATGGCGCAACTGTCTGCATCCAGACCGGCACCACGACCGAACTGAACCTGGCCGACTTCTTCGCCTCGAACAACATGAGCTACGAGCCCGTGCCGATCGAGACCAACGCAGAAGCACAGCAGCAGTACCTTGCCGGTGCCTGCGACGTTTACACGACGGATGCCTCCGGTCTGGCCGCAACGCGCGCCACGTTTGAAGATCCCTCTGCACACGTCGTGCTGCCCGAGATCGTGTCCAAAGAGCCGCTCGGCCCGCTGGTCCGTCACGGCGACAACGAGTGGGGCGACATCGTCCGCTGGACGCTGAACGCGCTGATCGCAGCTGAAGAGCTGGGCGTGACCTCTGCCAACGTCGGCGAAATCGGTAACACCACCGAGAACCCCGAGATCCGTCGCCTGCTGGGCACGGAAGGTGAACTGGGTGCCATGCTTGGCCTCGACGCCGACTGGGCAGCCAACGCGATCGCGGCTGGCGGTAACTACGGTGAGATCTTCGAAGGCAACATCGGCGAATCCACTCCGATCGGTCTGGCCCG
The DNA here is from genome assembly GCF_019195455.1 of Gymnodinialimonas phycosphaerae. Classification (NCBI taxonomy): domain Bacteria; kingdom Pseudomonadati; phylum Pseudomonadota; class Alphaproteobacteria; order Rhodobacterales; family Paracoccaceae; genus Gymnodinialimonas; species Gymnodinialimonas phycosphaerae. The sequence continues at coordinate 3,670,527 of NZ_JAIMBW010000001.1, forward strand.
TGGCCTGAACGCTCAGTGGACCGACGGCGGCCTGCTCTATGCACCGCCCTTCCGCTAAATCCTGACTTTGGGGGGCGCGAACGGAAGTTCGCGCCCTTTCCATATCCACCTAATTCTGCGCACTTCTCGACCGTTTTTGGCAGGACCCGACAAAACTGGGCCGCCTCATAGGGATCGCGCAAATCCTTCCGACAGGGGACATATATGGCGACGCTTTCAGATCCGCCGCGCGAGTCGTTTCATATCAGCCAGCTGCTGTATGACACGCGCTACCGCTCCATCACGATCCAGGTGATTGCGTTCATACTGATCGTGGCAGCGTTCGTCTTTCTGGCGCGAAATGTGGTCATCAACCTCAGCGCGCTTGGAAAGGACTTCGACTTCGGGTTCCTGGGCAGCCGCGCGGGCTATGACATCAACCAACGCCTGATCGAATATTCCAACGAATCCACCCATGGGCGCGCCGCGCTTGTCGGGATTCTCAACACCCTGTTGGTCGCCTTCCTTGGCTGTATCGTCGCCACCATCCTTGGCGTGATCGCAGGCGTTCTGCGCCTGTCGAAAAACTGGATCGTGTCGCGGCTGATGTCCGTCTACGTCGAGGGCTTCCGCAACATTCCCCTGCTTTTGTGGATCATCGTGATCTTTGCGGTCATGACCGAAAGCACACCGTCCCCAAGAGACTTCCGCGGCGCGGACCCCGAAGCGTCGATGCTGCTTGGCGAGTCCGTGGCAATCACCAACCGCGGCATCTTCATTCCAGCGCCGGTCTGGGGCGACGGTGCGTTTCTGCTTGTCAGTGTGTTTATTGTATCGCTGGCAGGTATCTGGGCCTTCCGCCGCTTTGCCCGCAAGCGCCAAGAGGCGACGGGCGCCATCCTGCCGGTCTTCTGGGTCTCATTGGGTCTGTTTTTCGTCCCGGTGTTGGTTGTCTACTTCGCATATTCGGCTGCCATTTCTCGCGATCAGTATCCGCTGTTGGCCGTAGGGGCCGAGCAGGGCATGACGCTGGAAAGCTATGTGGAAGCCAACGGCAACCCCTCGATCTGCGCGCTGCCGTCGACAGCCGGTGTGAACCTGTCCAGTGCGCTGCGCGAGATTGGTCAGCGGGCCAACATCGTGCGCGTGTCGACAGAGGCCGAGTTGCTGGAAGCCGTTCAGTCCGGCGATTGTATTCTTGCCGCTGTCTCGCCAACCGTTGCCGCCAGCTTCCCCGGTACCGTCGAGGGGGTCGAAATGGCGGCCCTGACCGATACGGTTGACCGCGGCCGCCCCTTGCAGTTCGAACGCCCGCAACTGGCCGGTTTCAACTTTGAAGGCGGGGTGCAGTTGCGCAACTCGCTGATCGCCCTGTGGTTTGCCCTGTCGCTTTATACCGGCGCCTTCATCGCCGAGATCGTGCGCGCTGGTATCCTGTCGGTGTCCAGAGGCCAGACCGAGGCGGCCTTCGCGCTGGGATTGCGTCCCAACCGGACGATGAACCTTGTCATCCTGCCGCAGGCCTTGCGGGTGATCATCCCGCCGCTGATCTCGCAGTATCTGAACCTGACCAAGAACTCTTCATTGGCGATTGCCGTGGGCTATATGGATGTCCGCGCAACCCTTGGGGGGATCACGATCAATCAGACGGGCCGAGAATTGGAGGGCATCTTGTTGATGGGCCTCTTCTACCTGGCCCTGTCGTTGCTGATCTCGGCGGTCATGAACCTCTACAACAACTCTGTCAAATTGCAGGAGCGGTGAAATGAGTGAAGTCCATTCCGAAACCGCAACTCCAACTCAGCCCTTTGTGCGCACAGAGATGCTGACAGAACAGCCTGCGCCCATCGCGCAAGCTGGCGCCGTAAGGTGGATTCGGGAGAACTTGTTCTCCTCTATCCCGAACAGCATCATGACCATCCTTTCGGTCCTTTTCATCGCGTATGTCCTGAACGGTATCGTGCCGTGGATGCTTGGCGGCGTATGGAACGCGGGCTCTCTCGCGGAATGCCGGACCGTTCTGGGCGCTTTCGGCGGCGATAGCCATTCCGGCGCTTGTTGGGCCGTGATCGAAGACCGTTGGAGCCAATTGGTCTTCGGTTTCTATCCGCAGGAATACTATTGGCGCCCGGTCCTGACCTTCGTGCTGATGGCTGTCGCGCTTGCGCCGATCCTGTTCTCTGACTGGGTGCCGCGTCAGCTGATGATCTTCTCGATCCTTTATCCATTCATCGCTGTCTGGCTGATCTGGGGCGGATCGATCTGGGTGCCGATCCTGGTCGTGGCCAGCTTCGTCGTGGGCTACCTTGTCTATCGCATTGCCTCTGGGGTTGTCTTCGCGGGCTTGGCTGTGGGTCTTGCGATCCTGGCGACGGTCCTATGGTGGATGTTTGCCATCGATGCCATCAACTCCCGGCTCAACGCCGCAGTTGGCGCTCCACGGTATGACGCCGCTGTCGCCGATTTGGAGGCGAACCTTGCCATCCTGCCCGAAGAGGTGGCCACGGCTGAAGCACTGGTCGAAAGCATCGACGCGCAAGTAGCCGAAATCGTTGCCGACCGTGATGCCGTCGTGTCCCGGATCATGGAAGGCGTCAGCGATGTGTCCGCCTTGCAAGATGAACTGTTGGCGTATCAGCGCACATTGACCGACCTGCGCAACCAGCAGTCATCCGCAGCACGGGCCCTTACCGTCGTGACGGCCGAACTCAACGACGGTATCCGTCTGTTGGAAAGCTATCAGACGTTGCCTGCCTTGATCGAGGCCTTGCCCGAGTTGCGGGAAAACGTGGCCAATGCGGCGGGGGACGAAGTGGCCCTGGCCGCGGCGGAGGATGCCTTGCGCTCGGCGGAAGAGCGGATGGACTCGATCTACGCGGTCCTTGGCCGCGTGGGTCTGCCGCCCGTTCAAAGCCGGGAAATCGGGGGCTTTCTTCTGGCGCTGATCCTGGGTGTGTCGGGTATCGTTCTGTCCTTCCCCCTGGGCATATTGCTGGCCCTTGGACGGCAATCGGACCTGATCCTGCTGAAGATGGTCTCGGTCGCCTTCATCGAGGTCATCCGGGGCGTGCCCCTGATCGTCTGGCTGATCACGGCGTCCTTGTTGCTGAACTACTTCCTGCCGCCGGGCACGACCTTTGACCTGGTTCTGCGGGTGGTGATCATGGTGACCTTGTTCGCGTCGGCCTACATGGCCGAGGTGATCCGGGGCGGCCTCGCGGCTTTGCCACGGGGGCAGTACGAAGGCGCGGACAGCCTGGGGCTGAACTACGCCCAGTCGATGCGCCTGATCGTTCTGCCGCAGGCGCTGAAGATATCGATCCCCGGCATCGTCTCCACGTTCATCGGCCTGTTCAAGGACACTGTCCTGGTGGTCTTCATTGGCCTGCTGGATCCCATCGGGTTCTCGAACTCGATCCGGGCGGACACCGACTGGAACGGGGTCTACTGGGAGATCTTCATCTTCATCGGGGCGTGTTTCTTCGTCTTTTGCTACGGCATGTCCCAGTATTCGCAATATCTTGAGCGCAAGCTCGCTACCGGCCACCGTTAATCGGGCCAACGCTGAGGAGAAAACCCATGGCTAACACTGCCGAACAACGCGAAATCGATCGGTCGAAAATGGCCGTCTCGGATGAGGTGGCGATTGAGATTGACGGGATGAACAAGTGGTACGGAACGTTCCACGTGCTCAAGGACATCAATCTGACGGTGAACCGGGGCGAGCGGATCGTGGTCTGCGGCCCCTCGGGCTCGGGCAAGTCGACACTGATCCGCTGCATCAACGCGCTGGAAGAACACCAGCAGGGCTCTATCACCGTGGATGGCACGCTGCTGTCCAATGACCTGAAGAACATCGACCGGATCCGGTCCGAGGTGGGGATGGTGTTCCAGCACTTCAACCTGTTCCCGCATCTGACGATCCTGGAGAACTGCACGCTGGCCCCGATCTGGGTGCGCAAGACGCCCAAGCGCGAGGCCGAAGAGACGGCGATGCACTTCCTTGAGAAGGTGAAGATCCCCGAGCAGGCCGACAAGTACCCCGGCCAGTTGTCGGGCGGTCAGCAGCAGCGTGTGGCGATTGCGCGGTCGTTGTGCATGAAGCCGCGCATCATGCTGTTTGACGAGCCAACCTCGGCGCTGGACCCCGAGATGATCAAAGAGGTTCTGGATACGATGATCCAACTGGCCGAAGAGGGCATGACGATGATTTGCGTCACCCACGAGATGGGTTTTGCGCGGCAGGTGGCCAACCGCGTGATCTTCATGGATGCCGGACAGATCGTGGAGCAGAATGAGCCGGAAGAGTTCTTCACGAACCCGCAGTCCGAGCGCACGCAGCTGTTCCTGAGCCAGATCCTCGGGCACTGAACAGAACGTGGGCCAAGGCCCGGTCTACAGCATGATCGCCGCCCGTGTCGTTTGATGCGGGCGGTTTTTCTTTTGCATTTTCATGGAGCAAAGCGGGGCGAGGTTAGGCCGGATCATCAAGGTCGCGCGGAACGATGAAGTGAAGCAGGTGGCCTGCACCGGGCGCGATCGCGCCGTCGAACTGCAGAACTGTGGTGGCGCCGGTGGGGTAGGTGGCGAAGCGGCTGTCCGCGGGGGGCGTCTGGGTCAGCGCCCAGGCCAAGGCCGCTGTGCCGGGGTTGTGGGCGATCATCGCCACGGTCGGTGCGGTGGTGGCCTGGAGGGCTTTCAGCATCACCTCAGGCTCGGCCAGGTAGAGCGCGGCACTCAGGTTAGGCGGGGGTGCGCCGGGCAGGTGAGCGGCGACAGCGGCCCATGTCTGGCGGGTGCGCATGGCGTCCGAGCACAGGGCCACGTCCGGCACCAGCCCGTGCTGCGACAGGAACGCGCCGATGCGCGGCGCGGCGCGGTTCCCACGCGCGCTGAGGGGGCGATCATGGTCGTCGGTACTGCCGTCCCAGTCTGATTTACAATGACGGATGAGGATGACGATGCGGCTCATCTGTGGAATTGCGCCATGTGGTAGGCCGATTGTACCGGGTTGCGGCCAAAGTCCTGGCTGACGGGGCAGGCGCGGCGGGCCTTGCAGCCGTTCTGCATGCAGTCGGCGCCGGCGGGGGTATCAAGGAAGGCGTGGCAGGCGGCGGTGTCGTAGCCGTCTTCTGACAGCGCATTGACGGGGCAGGCATCCTCGCACGGGGCCGCACAGAGAAGGCAGGGCGAAAGGCGGGGTGGCGTGAGGGAAATCGTTTCCTTCAAGGCCAGTGCGCCGCGGAACGAGATCATCAGGCCTTGGTCGTTGTGCACCAACAGCGACACGGGACTTGCATGGATGCTGCCGGATTTTCGCGCCCACGCGATGAACGGGTGCCATGGAGGGCCGCCAAAGGGAAAGAGCGGCAGGGCATCCAGCCGCCCTGCGATGTCCGAGACGGCGCGGGTTGACCAGCGGTCGAGAGGGTCGGGGAGGTCATCATACGCCTCGGGCTGGGTCTGGAAAAAAGTCCAGAAGTCCGGATCCTTAGGTGCCAGCAGGACCAGGGTGCCGGTCCCTTCCGGGACGGAGTCCTTGGCATCGGGGTGGAACGCCCCCACGATCCCCAACCGATGGGGCGCGGCATGTGCGGTGATCGTTTCATAATCCATGGGTCACGCCCTGATCATCGAGCCAGCGCCGTGTTCGGTAAAGAGTTCCAACAGCACGGCGTTGGCGACACGCCCATCGACGATGGTGCAGGCGCGGACGCCCGCACGAACGGCGGCGACGGCGGTCTCGGTCTTGGGGATCATGCCGCCGCCGATGGTGCCGTCAGCGGTCATTGCATCGATATCAGCGGTCGTCAGCTCGGTCACGACATCGCCGTTCGCGTTTTTCACGCCGGAAACATTGGTGAGCAGCAGCAGGCGGTCGGCCTTCAAGGCCGCCGCGATAGCGCCCGCGGCGGTATCCCCGTTGATATTGTAGGTCTCTCCGTTCTTGCCCTGTCCCAGCGGCGCGATGACCGGGATCATGTCATCCTCGAAAAGGTTGTTGATCACGCTGGGGTCGATCTTTGACGGCTCCCCCACGAAGCCCAATTCGGGGTCGGCGGGCACGCAAGTGATCAGGTTGGCATCCTTGCCCGAAAGGCCGACGGCCTTGCCGCCCTCGGCGTTGATGGCCTGCACGATGCGCTTGTTGACGCGGCCCGAAAGGACCATCTCCACCACTTCGACCGTGGCGGCGTCCGTGACGCGCTTGCCGTTCTTGAAAGAGCTTTCAATGCCCAGTTTGGCGAGCATCTCGTTGATCATTGGGCCCCCGCCATGCACGACAACGGGATTCACGCCCACTTGCCGCAACAGAACCATGTCGCGGGCGAAGGAGGCCATCTCGGCGTCGTCGCCCATGGCATTGCCGCCGAATTTCACCACAACGACGGCGTCGTTGAAACGTTGCAGGTAGGGCAGAGCCTCGGAGAGGGTGCGGGCGGTGGCGAGGTAGTCGCGAGTCATTTGGGTTTTCATGCGCTTTGGGCCGGTAGGGGAGTCGCGTCACGTTACGGGGCCGGGGCGCGGGTGTGAAGCGCCTTGGGGGGCCAGCCCCCCAACCCCCCGGGATATTTCCGGAACGGGGAAGGAGGGATCAGGCCTCGATCGTGGCGATTGTGGCGCGCAGGGTGGGGATGCCGTCGCCTTTCTCGGACGAGGTCAGGATTATTTCGGGGTAGGCGGCGGGGTGTTTGGCAAGCGCGGCACGGGTGCGGGCAAGAGAGGCGTCGCGGTCGCGGCCCTTCACCTTGTCGGACTTTGTCAGGACGGTCTGAAAGGGGACGGCGGAGATGTCGAGCAGCTTCATGATCTCTTCATCGACGGCCTTTACGCCGTGGCGCGCGTCGATCAGCACGAAAGCGCGCCGCAGGGTGGCGCGACCCTGGAGATAGGATTTCAGCAGGGCCTGCCATTGCCGGACGACGTGCAGGGGCGCCTCGGCATAGCCATAACCGGGCAGGTCCACGAGGTAGTGGCTGTCGAGCAGGGTGAAATAGTTGATTTCCTGCGTGCGGCCCGGTGTATTCGACGCCCGCGCAAGGCCTTTGCGGCCCGTCAGTGCGTTGATCAGCGTGGATTTGCCCACGTTGGATCGGCCTGCGAAACAGACCTCGATCCGGTCGGCGGGGGGAAGCCCGTCCATCGCGACGACCCCTTTGAGGAAGTCGGTATTGCCCGCAAATAGCTTGCGGCCCCTCTCGGCGGTAATCGCGTCGGGCTCTTCAGCGAGGGGAAAGGGTAAGGTGTTCATGTCGCGGCCTCCAAAGCGGGCAGGTCTGCGCCGCGGATCGCGTTGAGATTACGAGTGATCTTGTCGGTGGGCCAGTCCCACCACGCGACATCCAGAAGGCGTGCGATTGTCGCGTCATCGAAGCGCGTCTTGACGGGCTGCGCCGGGTTGCCGGCAGCAATGGTGTAGGCGGGCACGTCGCGGGTCACGGTGGCGTTGGCCGCGATGATCGCGCCCGGCCCGATCGTGACGCCGGGCATGATCGCGGCGGAATTGCCGATCCAGACATCTGCGCCGATCCTCGTGTCGCCCTTGTGTCCGGCGGTCCAGGTTGCGGGGTCGAAGCCCTCTTCCCAGCCGTGGCCGAAGATGTTGAACGGGAATGTTGAAAACCCATCCATTGCATGGGTGCCGCCGTTCATGAAGATGCGCACGCCGTGGGCGATGGCGCAGAAGGGGCCGATATGCAGGTGATCGCCGATGAAATCGTAGTGGTGGAGCACGTTGCGGGTGAAGAAATCGCGGGTCTCGTCCTGATCATCATAGTAGGTGAACACGCCCACGGTGACGTTTTCCCGTCCCTTGGCCAAGGGCTTGAGGAAGACGGTGCCCGCGTATGTGGGCAGCATCGGGGCGAGGGTGTTGGGGTCCGGTCCGGTCATGGGACCGTGACAACGTCGCCCGCCTTTATGGTGCCGCCGGTGCGCACCATGGCGTAGACGCCGAAATCCTGATGGCCCCAGCCGTCCTCCAAAGCCCGCAACGTGTTGGCGTCGCGTTTTCCGGTTTCGGGATTAGCCTCGGTCGCGCGGCAGCGGGTGATACGCTCGATGATTTCCAGATGCGCGCCTCCGATCTCCAGCGTTTTCCCAACGAGGTCGAATTCCTCCCAGGGGGCAAAGCCATCGATCCAGAGGTTGCCGCGAAAACGCCGCTCATCAAGAGGTTGGCCAAGTTTCTGGCCAAGGGCGCGCAGGGATGATGCGTTGAGGATGGATATCGACGCGAAGGGCGCGTCAGACATGCCCTCGGGCGGGGATTTCACCAAGGCGACGGCCTTGGGCCGGGCCTCGGGGTAGATCGGTGCGAGCCAGTCGAAAAGGGCCGTATCATCATGTCCGGGGAGAACGCTGATATCGGGCCGGTCGGGGTGGCTGAAGTGAATCACGTCCCCGTCCACGCGGCAGGTCACTGCCATCAAGGATGGGCCCTTGGCGCCGCGCAGGAAATTCCGGCACGATCGCCACCCCTCGGACGCATCGCCGCCCTCTTCCAACACCGCCCAAGCGCGGTCCAGCGGCAGGGGCATGCCCGGCGCCAGATCAATAGCGCGAAGCCGTTCGGCCCCGATGCCCTTGACCGGATAGCGCCAGATCTGGTGCAGCGCCCCAATACCCAATTCCGGGGTCACTTATCTTCCTTGGGCTTCTTCTTGAAGCTTGAGCGGATGTTGCCGAAAACATCCGGTTTGAACCCCTGGCTGCGCATGATCAGGTATTGCTGGGTAAAGGTCAGCGTGTTGTTTGCGATCCAGTAGACCAGCAGGCCGGACGCGAAGCTGCCCAACATGAACATGAACACCCACGGCAACCACGCGAAGATCTGTGCTTGCATGGCGTCGGTGGGCGCCGGGTTCAGCTTCTGCTGGAGCCACATGGAAATGCCGAGCAACAGCGGCAGGATGCCAATGAAGATCAGCGCCATGATCGATTCGGGCTCGGGCGCCGCGATGGGCAGCAGGCCGTAGAGGTTCAGGATTGATGAGCTGTCGGGTGCGGACAGGTCATTGAGCCAGCCGAAGAACGGGGCGTGGCGCAGTTCCAGCGTGACGAAGATCACCTTGTAGAGCGAGAAGAAGATCGGGATCTGCAACAGGATCGGCAGGCAGCCGCCCGCCGGGTTCACCTTGTTCTTCTTGTAAAGCTCCATCATGCCTTTCTGGAGCTTTTCGCGGTTGTCGCCGGCGGATTCTTTCAGCTTCTCAATCTCGGGTTGAAGCTCTTTCATCTTCGCCATCGATACGTAGGAGCGGTAGGCGAGCGGGAACAGAACGGCCTTGACGATCAGGGTCAGCGCGATGATTGCGAGGCCCATGTTGCCGATGGTGGCGTTGAGCCAATGCAACAGCCAGAACAGCGGCTTGGTCAGGAAGTAGAACCAACCCCAGTCAATGCTGTCGATGAAGCGCGAAACTTCGCCGCGGGTCGGGTCCTGTTCCGCGCCGAAAAGGCCGCGGATCAGGCCGGGCTCGGCGTTTTCATAGTCACGGATCGTCTCGGCTTCCTTGGCGCCAGCGAACAGCTGCGTCGTGACCTCGACTGTTTCACCGGCGGCGATGGCCATGTAGGGCAGGCGCGCTTCCGTTTGGTAGATGTCTGCGGAGGGGACGTATTTGATGACCGAGACGAAGGGTTGGTCTTCGCCGGGGATAAGGGTCGTCATCCAGTATTTGTCAGTGAAGCCGATCCAGCCGTTGGCCTCCACCTCGATCACCTCGGCGGGGACCCCCTCGCGGGAGACGACATCGAGGTCAGGCATGTCAGAGTAGTCAATCTCGGACAATTCACCATCAGCTTTGCGGACCACACCTTCGTGAAGAATGAAGAAGTTCTGCAGATCCGACGGCAAGCCGTGGCGGGCGACGATCCCGTAGGGCGCAAGGTTCACGTCGGCGGTGCCGGTGTTTTCGACCGACTGGGTCACTTCGAACATGAAGCGGTCGTCGATGGCGATGGTGCGGCGGAATATCAAACCGCTGCCGTTGTCCCAAGCCAGCGTGATGGGGGTGTCGGGCGTAAGGGTGGTGCCGGACTCAAGCTCCCACGGGGTGTCAGAGGTCGGGACATCCTCGTAGCCAAGATCGCCCGAGGGCGTCCAACCGTAGAGCGCGTAATAGGGATCATCGGATCCCACGGGTGAAAGCAGGCGAACGATCTCATCGCCACCCACTTCGGTGAAGTAATTGCGCAGCGACAGGTCATCGATGCGACCGCCGAGCAAGGAGATAGAGCCTTCGACGGAAGGCGTCTCGATGTCGATCCGCGCGGCCTCGGACAGGGCCACTTCCGTGGGGGTCGCGTTCTCGGCCCCGGCGGGTGTGCCGATTTCCGTCACGGGCGGGGTCAACGCGATATCGGTGTCGGTCAGGCTGCCGCCGGTTTCGGCCACAGGGGCTACGGCGTTGGGGTCCTCCACGACCTCTGGCGGTGGGAACAGAAGGAACCACACGAGGATTACAACAAAGCTGAGGCCTGTGGCCAGGATCAGGTTTCTGTTCTGATCGTCCATCTTGGCGGTCTTCCTCTGTCAGGGTCCTTGCGAATAAGGCACAAACACCGGTGTTTACGCGGTGTGGCCAATCCATGGGGGTTCAACAGACTGGGGGTTGAAAGGTCAAGAGGCGAAATGGGCGCGGGTCGGGAGCGGTGCGGGCAGCGACCCTTGATTTTGCGGCAGATGGGCGCGCTGTGACACGGTGCAACGACGCGCAGGCAGCGGGTCGTCAACGGACCCCGAGGGTGGAGCCTTGTTGCTGACCGTTTCCGGCGGGACGGATTGCGCCGGAAGTGAACCACGTTCCAAGGCGAGAGCTGAATTGCCGTGGTTGGCCCATGGGCTTAACGGTCAGGACGGTCTGGGCCTATGCGCGGCGATCATCAAGGTGGATTGTCTTGCCAGAGCCGCCATGGGTACGGATCCAATCAACGACATTCTCCAGGCCCATGGGGCGGGCCACGCCGAACCCCTGTAGATAATCGCACCCCAGGCTGATCATGGCCTCTTTTTCATTCGGGGTCTCAACCCCGTTTGCCAGGGTTTCGATGCCCATGGCGTTGGCCATCGCAATGATCGCCGAAACAGATTGTCGTTTGTTTTCCGCGACGTCGATGTCCAGAATGAAGCTGCGGTCAATCTTCACACGGGTGATGCCAAACCTTTGCAACGTGGGAAGGGAGGACACGCCAAGCCCGAAACCCTCAAGGTCCAGTCGATGGCCCGCATCCCGGATCGCCTGAAGCGTGGCCACGATCGCGTCATCCTCAACCCTCGTGGCGACTTCTTCGAGGATCTCGATGACGACGCGGTCCGCGGCCAAGCCGTAACGATCAACTTCCTGCGAAAGGATCGTCGCAAGTTTCAAGTCGCGCAGCTCGCCCGCTGAAAAGTTTATCGAGACCATCGGGACATGGACTTGCATCGTGTCCCACTCCTGCAGCGCCTTGAGGGCTTGATGGAGGATCGTTTGTCCCAGAAGGGGCATATGACCGGAGGCTTCGACAGCCGGAAAGAATTCTTTCGGCCCCAGCAGGCCATGTTTCGGGTGCTGCCATCGGGCCAAGGTTTCCACGCCCGATACTGTCCCGGTGCGGGCATAAACTTGGGGTTGGAACCAGGCGGTGATGGCGCCGTCGTGGATCGCGGCCTCCACCTCTTCGCTCAGGCTGCATTGCAGGGCACGGGCGCGGCCCATGCCGGGGGCGTAGGCGCGCACCGCGTTGGGGCCGTTCAACACGGCCTCCGCAAGGGCGGCTTCTGCGGCCTTGAAGGTTGTATCCGCCGGGTCAACGCCGTGCCGGATCATGGCCGAATGACCGATGGAGGCAGTTAGCCTCAACGCCGTTCCACGCATAGGCAGGGGATCGGCGACCGCCTCGGCAAGTCGGGCGGCGATCGTATCGCGCAGCCCGAGGCGGGCAGAGGACAGCGGCGCCAGGACGATGCCAAAGCGGGAATCGCCCAGGCGTGTCAGTAAATCTCCATTGCGAAGGGCGGATTGCAGCCGTTCTTCGACGCGCGACGCAAGCTCTTCACAGGTGTCGTGTCCCCAACGGTCGTGCTGGGTGGCCCAATCATCGATCTGTAACAGGATGAAGGCCGTATCGCGGCCTGCCTGACCGGCGACCCGATCAAGCATGGCGATGAGCGCGCCGCGTCCGTTGGCCGTTGTATGGTTGGATGTCGCGCCAAGCTCTTCCGTGCGGGAGCCGAGACTCCCAATGGCCAGCAGCACAGACAGACCCACAGCAGTGATCAGCGACAGATCATCAAACCCGAACCAAGTTGCGCTGAGGGCGATCAACGGGAAAAGTGCCAGAACTTCGATCCGGCCAAGCGCCAAGCGGAGTCGTTGTATGATCATGGATAGTACGCCATGAGGCGTCCTTTGTGCACCAGTTGCCTTGGTATCTGCCATGTCGCCCTTCAACTCCGTTCCTCACTACGTCGTAGGGCAGGGATAGCTGATGGACTCCAAACAGGAGGTTAACCCTGCCACCCCTGAGTGATTTGTCCGTACCAACGCCTGAAGGCTTGCCTGGCGCCTGCGCCGCGTTACCTTTGCGCCATGATGAGACGTTTCCTGATCTTCTGCGCGTTGGTTGGACTTGCGGCCTGCGGCCGCCCGTCACTGAACGATCCAACTTTGTCGGGGCGGGAGCTGCACCTAGAGGAGTTCTTCCAAGGAGAGCTCACGGCCTATGGGCAATTCCAGGATGTACTCGGCGAGGTCAGGCGGCGTTTCGAAGTCGATATTCGCGGCACGTGGAACGGACAAACCCTTAGCTTAGTTGAAGATTTTCGTTACGATGACGGCAGTACGGAACAACGCATCTGGACCTTGCAACAGACCGGAAGTGGCGGGTGGCAAGGTACGGCGCCGGGTGTGATCGGCGTGGCCAATGGTCAAGAGCGCGGCGATACGTTCAACTGGCAGTACACGATCGATCTGCCCCTACCGGACCGATCTCCACTGCGCGTGACGTTTGACGACTGGATGTGGATGCTGAGCGATGATCGCGTCCTGAACCGGGCCTATATGAGCCGCTTTGGCGTGCCCATTGGCGAGGTGATCATCACCTTTGAGCGACACTGACGCGGTAAGCGCCGCTATTCCGGGACGTTATCGATGCCCGAGCCGCCCCAAGGGTGGCATCGCGCGATGCGCCGGGTCGCAAGCCAAGTGCCTTTGATCGCGCCGTGTTTGCGCAAGGCCTCCATCGCGTAGGTCGAGCAGGTCGGCGTGAAACGGCAATTCGAGGCGATCATCGGCGAAATTACCAGACGATAGAATCGGATCGGCAGAGAGATCACGAAGGCCGCGGGATTCATCGACGTCTTCATCCATGCGCCTTTCCAAGCGCGCGATACAGATCCGCTTGCATCGCCCTGAAATCATGCGTCGCCGTGGCGTCCTTGCGGCCGATCAGAACGTAATCCCAGCCGTCTTTTCCCTCAACCGGCAACACGGCGCGGGCGATTTCGCGCAAGCGGCGCTTGGCGCGATTGCGGGCGACCGCATTGCCGACCTTTTTCGAGCAGGTGAAGCCCACGCGAATCGCGTCCGTGGCATCATCATCGTTGCGCTTGCGGGCTTGCAGAAGAAACGCGGGCGTTGGAACGCGTGCAGCACGGGCAGCCAGCAGGAAGTCAGCGCGTTTCGTAAGTGTCACCAGGGGACGCTTAGCACAAAAAGCCCCCGGCGAGGCATTGCTCGGCGGAGGCGATTGCGGTGCCATTTGCACAACGATCAGGCGCTGAGCGATTTCCGACCGCGCGCACGGCGGGCGTTCAGGATCTTGCGGCCCGCTTTGGTGGCCATACGCGCACGGAAGCCGTGGCGGTGCTTGCGCACGAGGTTCGAGGGTTGGAATGTCCGCTTCGACATGGGTCTCGCTCCGTCAATCTTGGCCGGAGGGCGCCGTATGCGCACCTCTAACGGCAGGAATCCGTCTTGAAGCCTGCGGGATAGGCAAGTGCAGGGCCGCTGTCAACAACGAGCCACGCCCTTAGGCAGAGGTATTTTCTGCCTCTTCCAAAGCAAAGGCCAGATCGCGCAGTTGCGACGGCGCGTATACCGCAACGCCAGCGGCGCGCAACCGTGCAGCAACCACACCTTGGCCTTCGTGGCGTTGGCCATCAAAATCACCCGAATAGACGAACGTGGACCCGCACGACGGGCTGCCATCGGCCAACAGGGCAAAGCGACAGTCATGGCTCTGCGCCAGTTCCAGCGCCAGATTCGCGCCAGTCGTGAATTCATGCGTCATGTCGAGGCCGTTTTTGTCGAAGATCCCCGCGCGCCCTTTCAGCACGGCCTCTGCCGTCGCGCCGGGCGCGATCTCGGCCGGGGGGCGGGGGGAGGGAAGACCCGCGGCCATTTCGGGGCACAGTGTCAGCAACCGCCCTTCGGCGCGCCAGGTCGCCAGCAGTTGATCTTCCAGTGTCTTGGCCCGCCCGTCATAGCGGACGCGAGCCCCCATCAAACATGCGCTGACAAAGATCTTTTCCATGTGAAAGCGGCCTACTTGTAACACTTGGGTCGGCGATTGTTACGGAACACCGCGCGGAGGGTCACGAAAACCCTTACCTGCGTCACGCTGTATCAAGCAACCGTGAGGAGGGATATCCCCGGTCGCCAAGATGCCGCAATTAGGGTTCAACTCAAGCACAAGGGATCCAAACCATGTCGGACAGCGTGAACCAGCCGTCGAATGCACAATTCACCCGCTATCTTCCGCTGCTTGCCGTGATTATCGGCGCAGGCGTGGGCTGGTGGCTGTTTCGCGACTACCTCAGCTTTCAGGCGTTGGCCGACAACCGAGACGCGCTGATCGCCTTCCGCGATGCGAATTACCTGCTGACCACCGCAGTCTTCATCTTGGCTTATGCGTTGATCGTGGCGTTCTCGTTGCCCGGTGCGACGATTGCCACGCTGACGGGTGGGTTCCTTTTCGCAACCTTCCCCGGGGCCTTCTACAACGTGCTTGGCGCGACCGCAGGGGCCACCGCGATTTTCCTTGCCGCGCAGACGAGCGTCGGCGCCAAGCTTGGCGCGAAACTGGAGGGGGCGGAAGGCGTCACCAAGAAGTTCAAGGACGCGATTGATGAGAATCAGTGGTCTGCCCTGTTTCTTCTACGCCTTGTTCCTGCCGTGCCGTTCTTCATCGCGAACCTGCTACCCGCGTTCTTCGAGGTGCCGCTTCGCCGCTACGTGATCTCTACCTTCCTTGGCATTCTTCCCGGCGCGGTTGTCTACACTTCCGTCGGCGCGGGATTGGGCGAGGTCTTCGAGCGTGGAGAAACACCCAACCTCGGGATCATTTTCGAGCCTCAGGTGTTGTTCCCTATATTGGGTCTTTGTGCATTGGCGTCCCTGCCGGTCATCTTGAAGGCCGTGCGCGGCAAGAAGGGACTATAATCATGGCGATCATTGAAACCGACATCTGCGTGATCGGCGCAGGCTCTGGCGGGCTGTCCGTTGCGGCGGGTGCTGTGCAGATGGGGGCGAAGGTTGTCTTGCTCGAAGGCCATCTGATGGGCGGCGATTGTCTGAACTATGGCTGCGTGCCGTCCAAGGCGCTGCTGGCGGCAGGCCACAAGGCACATCAGACAGCAGAGGCGGCCTTCGGCGTGGCGGGCCACGACCCCGCGCCGGATTACGCGGCCGCCAAGGACCACGTCCGCGCGGTGATCGAAGAGATCGAGCCGGTCGATTCGCAGGAACGGTTCGAAGGCCAGGGCGTGCAGGTGATCCGTGAATTCGGCAAATTCATCTCACACACCGAGGTGCAGGCCGGTGATGACGTCATCAAGGCGCGTCGGTTTGTGATCGCCACAGGGTCTCGCCCGTTCGTGCCGCCGATCTCTGGCCTTGATACCGTGGATTACCACACCAACGAGACGATCTTTGACCTCCGCGAAAAGCCCGATCACCTGATCATTATCGGTGGCGGCCCCATTGGCATGGAAATGGCGCAGGCCCATCGGCGTCTTGGCAGCCGTGTCACGGTGTTGGAAGGCGCGAAGGCCATGGGCAAGGATGACCCGGAGGCTGCGGCGATTGTGCTGGAGACCCTGCGCCGAGAGGGGGTCGAGATTGTGGAAGGTGCCACCGCCGCGCAAGTCAGCGGCTTGGACGGGGTGATCAAGGTCGAGACGGAGGACGGCGCCTCGTTTGAGGGCTCTCACCTTCTGATCGCCGTGGGGCGGCAGGTAAACGTCGACACGCTGGACCTGCACAAGGCAGGCGTCGCGTTCGACCGGGGCGGTGTGACGGTAGGCGACGATCTTCGGTCCACCAATGCCCGTGTCTATGCCGTGGGCGACGTCGCTGGCGGTGCGCAGTTCACCCACGTGGCGGGCTACCACGCGGGCGTTATCATCCGCCCGATGCTGTTTGGCCTGCCCGCCA
This sequence comes from Gymnodinialimonas phycosphaerae, assembly GCF_019195455.1. Lineage (NCBI taxonomy): Bacteria > Pseudomonadati > Pseudomonadota > Alphaproteobacteria > Rhodobacterales > Paracoccaceae > Gymnodinialimonas > Gymnodinialimonas phycosphaerae. The sequence goes on from NZ_JAIMBW010000001.1 coordinate 3,686,927, forward strand.
AGGCGCGCACGGATCACATTCCCTGGGCCACCTACACGTCACCAGAACTGGCGCAGGTCGGCCTGACCGAGGCCGAGGCAAAGGATCAGCACGGCGACAAGGTCTTCATCGCCAAGGCAGAATTTGCGCACAATGATCGCGGCATAGCGACGGAACAGACCACGGGCTTCGTGAAAGTCATGGTTGTGGAGGGCAAACCCGTGGGTGCGACGATCGTGGGGGCCCAGGCGGGGGAACTCATCGGGGTCTGGTCGCTTGCGATTGCAAACAAGCTGAAGATGAGCGCGGTCGCCAATATGATCACGCCCTATCCGACACTGGGGGAAGTCAACAAGCGCGCCGCCAGCGCCTACTTCACACCGAAGCTTTTCGACAGCCCGATGGTCAAGAAGGTCGTCGGGTTTGTGCAAAGGTTCGGTCGGCCCTAAAAGAGGTATTGCCCGGACATCGGGCACAAGAGGGAGCCCCCGGTGGCAAACACACTTTCCGGTCGATTCTTGATGCTCACCGTCATCTTCGTGATGCTGGCAGAGGTATTCATTTTCGTCCCCTCCATCGCGCGGTTCCGTGAGGAATACCTTCTGGCCCGACTGGAACGGGCACAGATCGCGTCGCTGGCCCTGTTGGCGACCGATGGGATGATCGACGATGACCTGGAATATGAACTGCTTGAGAATGCAGAGGTTCTGAACGTCGTGTTGCGCCGCGATGCGGTGCGGCAGTTGATTCTGTCCACCGATGGGATGGAGCCGATTACGGCGACGTTCGATCTGCGTGATGCCTCGGCCTGGGAGTTGATTCGCGACGCCTCCATCCGACTGTTTGAGACCGACGAGCAGAACATCCGTGTGATCGGTGAACCGGTGCGCCAGGCGGGCCTGCTGATCGAAGTCACCATGGAAACCGCGCCTTTGCGTATGGCGATGATCGACTACGGCCTGAGGGTTCTGCTGCTGTCGGCGATGATCTCCATCTTTACGGCGCTGTTGTTGTTCGTGGCCGTGCGGATCTTGATGGTGAACCCGATTAAACGTGTCGTTGGCGCGATGATGAGCTACGCGGAAGCGCCCGATGATGCGAACCGCATCATCACCCCGCGCGGCTCGGTCAGGGAATTACGCGACGCGGAAGAGGCCTTGCAGAGCATGCAAACCCAACTGACCTCGCTGCTGCGGCAGCGTGAACGGCTGGCGCAATTGGGCGAGGCTGTCGCCAAGATCAGCCATGATCTGCGCAATATGCTCTCGGTCGCGACACTGGTCGCGGACCGGCTAGAATTGAGCAGTGATCCCACGGTGAAGCGCATCGCGCCCAAGCTGATCAATTCGCTGTCGCGTGCCATCAATCTGACCGAGGCGACGTTGGCCTTTGGCCGCGCTGAAGAACCCGCGCCCAAGCTTGACCGCGTGACGTTGGAGCCGTTGGTCGACGACGTTCTCGACAACGATAACCTTGCCCAAGGTGATGGAGAGGTCAGCTATGACGCAGATATCGAGCCAGGCATGGTCGTGCGTGCCGACCCCGAGCAGTTGCACCGGGTGCTGTCCAATCTGGTGCGCAACGCGCGTCAGGCGATCACGGCGACGGGCAAGCCCGGCGAAGTGACGGTGCGGGGGTTCGAGCATGAAGGTGGCTGGTGTATCGAGGTCATCGACACAGGTCCCGGCCTGCCAAAAGGCTCTGAACAAGGGTTGTTCAAGCCGTTCTCGTCCACCGACAAGGTCGGGGGATCGGGCCTGGGCCTGGCGATCTGCGCCGAGATCCTGCGCGGACATGGTGGCCAGTTGAAGCTGCTGGGCACGGGACCGGAGGGAACGACCTTCGCCCTATTCCTTCCCGGCGGCATGGCGGCTTGATTGCCCCTTGCACTGACGAAGTAGCGGGGTTAAACGCACCCCACGCGGATTGGTAGCTCAGCTGGATAGAGTACTTGACTACGAATCAAGGGGTCGGGGGTTCGAATCCTCCCCAGTCCGCCATTTTCCAAATTTGAGGGTTTCGTCAGTCCTGATGTCTTTGCTGTCGGGGCGTATTGCTCGATGCGGTTGCTTCTGATGGGCATTTTTTGGTTTTCGCTGAGGCGGCGGTCTTGCCTGCCTTGCAAGCCTCCCGACCGAAGGCCCATCTGTGTCGAGCGCTGCCCTGTTCCCAAACGTAGCCCCAAACACAGCCCGCAAAGACAGATTGTCAGGGCAGGGGTCCTGCGCTACGAATGCACTAGAAATTAAACCCATTTGGAGCTTCGCCATGAAAAAAGTCCTTCTGACGACCGCATTTATCGCCGCTCTTGGCACCTCTGCCACGGCCCAGGGCATCACGCCCGTGACCACAGCGCCCGCCACCGACGTCACCGTCGGCACCATGGTGGCGCAAACCGGCCTTCTGATCGGGCTCGGCACGGTTGCCGTGATCATCGCGGCCGCAGCGTCCAGCAGCGACGGCACCAACTAAGCCGCCTGCCGCCAGACGGCGGACCGGTGACTGACAAAAAAGCCCCGCCGGGTGTGATCCGGCCGGGGCTTTTTCGTGTCTGGTGTGCGGGGCGCTGGGGGCGGCTTTTGGGTTGCGCGCACCGGGTCCCAAAACCGGTTCCCACTTTTGGGGGGGCAGCCTTTTTATTGCGCGCACCTGATCCCAAAACCGGCTCCCACTTTTGGGGGTGCAGCCTTTTGATTACGCGCACCTGATCCCAAAACCGGTTCCCACTTTTGGGGGTGCAGCCTTTTGATTACGCGCACCTGATCCCAAAACCGGTTCCCACTTTTGGGGGTGCGCTTGTCAGTTCACCGCCGCCGCGCCAAGGTTGATCACCGTCGGCGTGATCTGGTTGATCACCCGGCTCCACCGCGTCACCGGCTGTTCGGCCACGAACACCACATCGCCGGGGCGCAGTTCCAGCCGCGTCGCCAGCACCAGGTTGGCCGCGTTCGAGCCGTCCAGCCGGTAGGCCGTCACCGTGCTGGCGTAGGAGGAATTCTCCTGCGCGCGCATCAGGTAGATCTGCGACGGGTTGCCGGTGCTGGCGCTCCAGCCGCCCGCGTCGAACAGGGCGTCGGCCAGGACCGCGCGGTTCTCGAACGGCAACTCGAACCGGCCGGGCGTGGTCACTTCGCCTGCGATATAGACGAACTCTCCGCCCTCGGCCCCGAACTCGACGCGGTCGCGGAAGTTCTGGCGGCTTTCTTCCAGGGCGCCCCGGCGGATCGAGACCTCGGTCTGCAACTCGGCGATGGCATTGGCGCGCGCACTCTGCGTGTACTCGGCCCGCGCGATGACCTCTTCGAAATAGGCCTGGGCCTGGTCGAAATCATAGGCGGTGTCGACGAACAGGCTGTCGCCGTCGACCAGGCGGATGCGCTGCAGGCCCTGGTCGGAATAGAGGTCCGAAGTTGGGATTTGGTAAAGATTGCCGTCGCGGTAGATGCGGATCACGGCGAAGTCGTCCGAGGTGATGTCGAGCCCGCCCGCCGAGGCCAGAACCTCGGCCAGGTAGACCGGCGTCATGCCCACGGGCACCACGCCCGGGTTGCGCACCGCGCCGCCCACCGAGATCCGCTGGGAGTTGAACTCGGCCACTTCCAGGCTGAACGAGGGGTCGATGCGGGCGGCGATCAGGCGTTCAAAAATGGCGTCTTCGGCCTCGGCGAGGGTCATGTCGCCCACGGTGATGCGGCCCACGTCGGGGATCGCAATGTCGCCGTCGTCCTGCACGGTATAGCCTTGGCGCTGGTTCTGGGCGGCGACCAGCCCGGCGAGTTCCTCAACGGTCGATTCGCCGCGCGGCGTGGCCAGCAGCAGCACATCGCCGACGCCGATCCGGTAGGAGCCGGGGTTGACCGCGGGCGGCACCCGCAATTCCACCGCGCCGGGGCGGGCTTGGGCGTCGAACACCGGATCCGGCAGCCGCGCCGCCCCGCGCGGGCCAGTGGTCCCGCCCGCAATCCGCGAAAACGCCGCCGGCAGATCCTGCGGCTGATAGGCCGAGCGGTTCGCATGGGTCACAACCGCAGGCGACAGATCCACCACCTGAACCCCGTCGTCCCCCCCAAAACCAGACACGTCCGGCGACACATACGCCGACCCGCACGCCCCCAAGACAATTACACACATGCATGCAAGCAGAGTTTGCAGCGTGACCATCAAACACCCTCCATCTAGTGTGCAGGCGATTCCCGACACACCATCACTTCCCCTTTCCATACAGCCTTCACGGCAGAAGCCCCACACAAGTTCACACCTTTTGACAACGATCCGATGCTCCTGCGACAAGATCATGGGCCGGTTGCGGGAAGGGGGCCGCTGCGAGATTCTGACGTCGCCCGGCCCGTCCTTTGGCACAACTTGGGGATGCCGGGTCTTCACGCGGGGGGGCGAAACAAGCCGATGGACGTTTGGGGGGCGCGTTGGGTAGGCTTGGCCCGGAATGGGCGAAATGTGTCCAATCCTCCAAGCCCTTCACGCTGCGCCTGCCCCGGAAAGAGACGACATGAGACGGATCATTCACCCCGTCCTTCTCTCTGGAGGGTCAGGCACCCGCCTTTGGCCTCTGTCGCGGAAGTCCTATCCCAAGCAATTCGCGGAACTGACAGGGGAGGAGAGCCTTTATCAGGCGTCTGCGCGGCGCTTGTCCGGCGCCGGATTTGCCGCGCCTTGCATCGTGACGGGGGCAGACTTCCGGTTCATTGCTCAACAGTAGTTAGACGCAATCAAGGTCGTGCCGGGCGACATCCTGACTGAGCCTTCCGCCAAGAATACCGCTGCCGCGATTTGTGCACCAGCTGTGGCGCTGGATGCGCAAACGCCGGGGGCGTTGATGCTTGTCGCGCCCTCCGATCACGTGATCCCGGACGCCGGGCGTCTTCGCGCAACGATAGAAACGGCAGTTCCTGCCGCGCTTGACGGGCGGCTTGTGGCCTTCGGCACCCGGCCCGACCGGGCGGAAACCGGCTATGGTTGGTTGGAGTTGAGCCACCCGACGCAAGATTTCGCTCCGGTGCCCCAACCCTTGCGGAGTTTCGTGGAGAAGCCCGACCAAGTTCGTGCCGAGGCGCTTCTGGCGGATGGGCTCCACCTTTGGAACGCGGGTATCTTCCTGTTCTCGACCTCTGTTATCCTGGAAGCCTTTGCATTCCTCGCGCCCGAGGTCCTGGGCCCCGTGCGCGCCGCGTTCGAGGACGCAGAGCAGGATCTGGGCTTCACACGCCTCGCCCCCGCGCCGTGGGACGCGCTTCCCGACATTTCCATCGACCGCGCAGTGATGGAACGTGCCGCCAACCTGACGGTAGTCCCCTATGCCGGGGCCTGGTCGGACCTTGGCAATTGGCCGGCGATCTGGACAGAGGCGGATGCCGATGCCTCAGGCACCGTCACGGCGGGGCCTGCGACGGCGATCGATTGCGAAGGCTCGCTCTTGCAAGCCACAAGCGAGGCGCAGCACATGGTGGGTCTTGGCCTGAAGGACATCATTGCCGTGGCGATGCCGGATGCGGTTCTTGTTGTCCACAAGGACCGCGCGCAAGAGGTAAGCCACGCTGTCAGCGTCCTGAAGAAGAACGCCGTCGATCAAGCCGAGAACCTGCCCCGCGATTGCCGCCCGTGGGGGTGGTACGAAAGCCTCGTCATCGGTGCCCGGTTTCAAGTGAAGCGCATCGTGGTCCATCCCGATGCGTCGCTTAGCCTGCAAAGCCATCACCACCGGGCAGAGCATTGGATTGTCGTGGAAGGCACCGCGAAAGTCACGATTGACTGACACCGTCAGCACAGTTTCCGAGAACCAGTCCGTCTACATTCCGCTTGGCGCGAAGCATCGGCTAGAGAACCCCGGCAAGATGAACCTGACCCTGATCGAGGTGCAGACCGGTGCCTATCTGGGTGAAGACGACATTACCCGCTTCGACGATGTCTATGCCCGCGGCCAAGGGGCCAAGGGCTGAAGCCGCTTACTTGCTTCAAGGCCTATGACATTCGCGGGCGGCTTGGTGTCGATCTGGATGAAGACGTCGCCTATCGCATTGGCCGTGCCTTTGCGCAGGCTCTGGACGCGAAGACGGTCGTGCTTGGCCGCGCATGTGGCGCGGGGTTTGACGGACAAAGGTTGCAGCGTGCTTGACCTTGGGTTGTCGGGCACGGAAGAGATGTACTTCGCCACCTCGCATTTCGGCGCGGATGGGGGGATTTGCGTCACCGCCTCGCACAAGCCGATTGATTACAATGGGATGAAGATGGTGCGTACGGGTTCTGCTCCGGTGGGGCAGGCGACCGGGCTGGCGCAGATCAAGACGCTGGCCGAGGCAAGAGCCTTTGAGGCGGCACCTGAGCGCGGTACCTTGTCCGATATCGCCGAGGAGGCCCGCGCAGCTTACGTGGCGCGGATCTGTGGCTTTGCCGATGTACCCACCCTCAAGCCCCTGAGAATTCTGGTCAACGCAGGTCACGGTGCGGCGGCGCCAACGTTTGACGCCATCGCGGCACGTCTGGCCGCCCTTGGCGTCCCCCGACATTCGAGCGTCTGTTCCACACCCCCGATGGCACCTTTCCGCAAAGCATTCCGAATCCTCTATTGCCCGAAAACCGCCCCGCGACGGCCGATGCGGTCCGGGCCTTTGGCGCGGATTTCGGGGTGGCGTGGGATGGGGATTTCGACCGGTGCTTTTTCTTCGACCACACCGGCGCCTTCATCGACGGCGAATATGTCGTGGGCCTTCTGGCCAAGGCCTTTCTGATTCAGGAACCCGGTGCGACAATCATCCATGACGGCCGGGTGATCTGGAACACGCAAGACATCGTGGCGCGGGCGGGCGGGCGCAGTGTGCAGACCCGCACCGGCCATACCTTCATCAAGCAAGCGCTGCGCGATGAAGACGCCGTCTACGGCGGCGAGATGTCGGCCCATCACTATTTTCGCGACTTCGTGTGCTGCGATAGCGGCATGATTCTCTGGGTGCTGGTGGCGAACCTTGTCAGTCGTGGCGGCGCGCTGGCCGATCTTGTGGCCGATCGGAAGGCGGCCTTCCCGTCCTCTGGCGAAATCAACTTCACCCTTGAGGACCCGCAAGCCGCCGTGGATCGCGTCCGCGCGGCGTTCGAGGGCGAGGCGCGGGCCATTGATCATCTGGACGGAGACAGTTTCGATTTCGGCACCTGGCGATTCAATCTGCGCCGCTCCAACACGGAACCGATGGTGCGCCTGAATGTCGAAGCGCGCGGAGACGCGGAACTGGTGGCCGTCGGCGTGGCGCGCGTGATGGCGGTTTTATTGTCGTGATCGTGGATTTGCGTTACCGGAATTTGATTGTTCGAGATCGTTTAGTAACGCTTTTCCCACTTTCCCTCGCCTGATATCATATCGTAACCAACGGGAGATATGCCATGGCCGAGGCCTTCATTTGCGACTATATCCGCACGCCCATCGGGCGGTTCGGGGGGGCGTTGGCGGGGGTGCGCGCCGATGATCTGGGGGCGGTCCCCCTGGCTGCGCTGATGGCGCGCAATCCAGGCGTCGACTGGGCAGCTGTCGAGGATATCTACTTCGGCTGCGCCAATCAGGCGGGAGAGGATAACCGCAATGTGGCGCGCATGTCGGCGCTGCTGGCGGGGCTGCCCGAGGCCGTGCCGGGCACGACGATCAATCGCCTGTGCGGCTCGGGGATGGACGCAGTGATTGCGGCGGCCCGCGCGATCAAGGCCGGAGAGGCCGAGTTGATGATTGCGGGCGGTGTGGAGTCCATGTCGCGCGCGCCTTTCGTGGTGCCCAAGGCCGATGCGGCCTTTTCTCGCAAGGCCGAGATTTATGACACAACCATCGGCTGGCGCTTCGTGAACCCGGTGATGAAGGCGCAATATGGCATCGATTCCATGCCGGAAACGGCGGAGAATGTCGCCGAGGACTACGGGGTGTCGCGCGTCGATCAGGATGCGTTTGCCGCCCGGTCCCAGGCCAAGGCGGGCGCCGCGATGGCCTCTGGTCGGCTGGCGGAAGAGATCACGCCGGTGACCATGCCTCGCCGCAAGGGCGATCCGGTCGTGGTGGCAGAGGATGAACATCCCCGGCCTGCGACGGATGTCGCGGCACTGGCCAAACTGCGGGCGCCGTTCCGAGAGGGCGGCAGCGTCACGGCGGGCAACGCCTCGGGCGTCAACGATGGCGCGGCGGGGCTGATCATCGCGTCCGAGGCGGCGGCGGTGAAGCATGGGCTGACACCGATCGCGCGCGTGCTTGGCGGGGCCGTGGCTGGCGTGGCGCCACGGGTCATGGGGATCGGGCCGTTACCGGCATCGCAAAAGCTGATGGCGCGGCTGGAGCTGACGATTGCGGATTTCGACGTGATTGAATTGAACGAGGCGTTTGCCGCCCAGGGACTTGCCGTGATGCGGGGACTTGGGATCGCCGACGATGATGCGCGCGTGAACCCCAATGGTGGGGCGATTGCGCTGGGACATCCCTTGGGGATGTCGGGCGCTCGGATCACCGGGACAGCCGCATTGGAGATGCGCCTGCGCGGCGGCAAACGGGCCTTGGCCACCATGTGTATCGGCGTGGGGCAGGGGATTGCGGTGGCGCTGGAAGCTGTCTGAAACGGTGGTGCGGACGTCGCCGTCGTATGTATATTTTTGCAACGGAGAGGGGCAGGGCGCGCATCAGTGGTCGAGGTATTCGACCGTGATCTTGTCCCCGATGGGCAGAGCCTGACAGCTGAGGACCATGCCTTGGGCAACCTCATAATCCTCTAACGCATGGTTGGTGATCATCTGTGCCTCGCCCTCCGTCACCTTGCACATGCAGGTCGAGCAGACACCGGCCTGGCACGCGTAGGGCGCATCAAGGCCCGCACGCAGGGCGGCGGCAAGGAGGGTCTCACCGGGGGCGACGGCGACCTCTTGCGCGGTCCCGTCCACGATGATCGTCGCAGTCGTTTGAGTGGCGGCATCTTCGGGCGCATGGCTTTGCGGGAGACGGCCTTGTTGGGTGGCCGCCGCGAAAAGCTCATATTTGATGGCGTCGCGGGCCATTCCGTGGTGGGCGAGGCGGTCCGCGATGGTTTCCATCGCAGGTTCCGGCCCGCAGATGAAGGCGGCATCGGCTGTGTCGACATCAACCCACTGGGCAAACATGGCGTCCAGCTTCGCCGCGTCGATGCGGCCGGTGAAGAGGTCGATGCCCGTGGGGTCGTTCTTGAGGATATGGACGATCGTGAGGCGCGTGAGGTTCTCGTTCTTGAGGTCCTCCAACTCCTCCCGAAACATGACGTCACGGGCGGTGCGATTGGCGTAGATCAGGGTGAACCGGCTTTTGGGCTCCACGGCGAGGGTGCTGCGCAGGATGGACAAGATCGGTGTGATCCCAGAGCCGATGGCGAAGCCCAGGTAGTGGTTTCGTGCATCCGGATTCAGCGGGGTATGGAAGCTTCCCATTGGGGAAAGCGCTTCGACGGTGTCGCCGATGGCCAGCGTCTCATTGGCCCAGGTGGAAAAGGCGCCCCCCGCGACGCGCTTGATCCCAACCTCCAGCGTGCCGTCGGCAACGCCCGCACTGATTGAATAGGCGCGCCGCAGTTCCACGCCGTCGATCACTTGCCGGAAGGTGAGATACTGCCCTTGCGTGAACGGCAGCGTGGAGCCGTCTTTCGGGACCAACCGGACCGAGACCGCATCGGCGGTGGTGCGGTGGATACCCGTGACAGTGAGGGGGATGAATTTGGCCATTCAGATACACTTGAAATAGTCGAAGGGTTCCAGGCAGTCCTTGCAGCGCCATTGGGCCTTGCAGGGGGTAGAGCCGAACTGGCTGATCCGTTCGAGGTTTGTGGAGTGACAGCGTGGGCATTGGGCCGGGCCGCCCGCCGGATTGGGCGGGGCGATGCCGTATTCCTCCAGCTTGGCGCGGCCCTTTTCCGACAGCCAATCGGTGGTCCAGGGCGGCGCGATCTGCCGCTTCAGCGTAAGGGTGTCGATGCCGTTCCCGTGCAACGCCTGCGTCACCGACATCTCGATTACAGCGGTTGCGGGACAGCCGGAATATGTGGGCGTCAGGGTGACTTCGAGGGTGTCGCCGCGCCATTGCACATCGCGGACGATTCCAAGGTCGACCACAGAGATCACGGGGATTTCCGGGTCGGGAATAGCATCGAGCCAATCCCAGATCTGCTCGGTGGAGGGCCTCACCATGAGGCGCCGGGATAGGCGCGTTGCAGCCACTGCATCTGCGTCAGAAGATGGCCCAGATGCTCGGAATGACGAGCGCCGGTGAGGCCGCCTTGGTGGGCGAAGCGGCTTTCGGGGACGCATAGCGTGGACTCTGACAGCACTGCCCCGGTGGCGGCATCATAGGCCGCGCGCAGGGCGGACGGATCAGGGGCGATGCCGGGAAGTGCTGTGTTCGGCGTGAAGAGTTCCCCGACGTAGGGGTAGAGCAAGTCCAGCGCGCCCTGCATCTTGGCGTGGCTTTCCTCGGTACCGTCGCCCAGGCGGATCACCAGATCGGCAGAGCGCTCGGCTTGGTAGGTGACTTCCTTTTCCGCCTTCGCGGCAATGGCGGCGATCTGGTCATGGGTGCTGGCCTTGAGGGCGCGAAGGGCGCCCAAGTGCCAGTGATCAAATAGGAATTGCCGCATCATGGTTTGGCCGAAGTGGCCATTGGGTTGCTGCACCAGAAGGCAACAGCGAAAATCCCAGGCGTCGCGAAGCATTGCCAGATCGTCGGCGGACCGGCCCGCGCCCTCAACTTCACCGGCAAGGCCAAGCCACATTTGCGTCTGGCCGATAAAGTCCAACGCGGTGTTGGCCAGGGCGATGTCCTCTTCCAGGATCGGGCCCTTGCCGCACCATTCCGACAGGCGATGGCCCAGGATCAGGGTGTTGTCACCCATCCGCAGCAGAAACTCGAAAAGAGCTGTGTCGGTATTTGGCATCATGTCCTCACGTAGCGAAGCGGTAGGACTGAAAGCTGCGTCCTCAAGTAGCGAAGCGGTGGGACTGAAAGCTGCGTCCTCCAGAAGCGAAGCGGTAGGACGGAAAAAAACTCCATCACATCGGGCCCACTTCTTTTGGGATGTTGAAGAAGGTGGGATGACGGTAGGCCTTGTCTTCGGCCGGGTCATACATCGGGCCCTTCTTGGAGGGGCTGGAGGCGGCAATCGCGTTCGCGGGCACGGCCCAGATGGAGATGCCTTCCTTTCGGCGGGTGTAGACGTCGCGGGCGTTCAGGATTGCCATTTCGGCGTCGGGCGCGTGAAGCGATCCGACATGGCGGTGCGAGGCGCCGTGCTGTCCCCGGATGAAGATTTCCCACAGGGGCCATTCGCGCCGATCGGATTTGGAACTGTCAGTCATGGTTTACTCCGCAGCGGTAAGGGGGGCGCATCGCTTGGCATGCCAGCGGGTTGCACCGGGGACGTCGGCCCAACCGAACGCGGTGTCGCTTGGCCCGTGGGCGTCCAGATGCGCCAGGCGCGCCATGGCGTCGGCCGGGGTGACGTAGGTGCCGGGTGGCACCCACCACATGGCGAAATGCATGGATCCGAGCGCTTCGAACCACTCGGCCCGGCGGTGGTAGAATTGCTTGTGGATGGTGCCCCAGACGAAGGTTTCCAGTGCCTGCGCATCGCGCCATGTGGAGGCATTGAAAATCACCAGCGGGTCTGTCGCCACCTGCGTGTCGGTCGCATTGCCGCTGTCGTCTGTGTAGCGCCAAATGAAACCGTCGATGCGTTCCGCGATGGTGTTCACGCGTTCCAGCGCGTCAATGAAGGGCGCGACCAGAGGATCACCCGCGGGCGCTTTGAGGCGCGCGATATTCACCTCGGCCAACTGCCAGTTGGTATGAGGCGCGTGGATAATTCCGCAGCAACCTTGGCGGCGGCTTTCTTGTCGGCGTGGGCGTTCATCGCTTCGCGCACCCAAGCCCCGTCGTCCCAGGCCTTCTGGCGGGTGGCGATGCGATCGGTGGAGCAGGGGCCATTGCCCTTGAGGACATCGAAGAATTCTTCCCAATCAGGCTCGGCGAAATCGTAGCCTTTCTTTTTGTCGTTCCACTTCAGCGTTTCGTCCGGGATCGTCAGGCCGAGGTATTCGGCCTGAGGTACGGTTTGATCCACGAACTTCTGGCGCAACTCGTCGTTGGTGTTCATCTTGATTTTCCACGCCATGGACTGGCTGGAATGAACGCTGTCCTTGTCAGAGGGGCCGAACATCATCAGGGACGGGAACCACAGACGGTTGAGCGCGTCTTGCGCCATGCGTTTTTGCGCGTCCGTGCCGGCGCACATCTTCATCATGACGTCGAAGCCCTGGCGCTGGTGGAAGGATTCCTCTTTGCAAACCCGGATCATGGCCCGTGAATACGGCCCAAAGGATGTGCGCTGAAGCGGCACCTGGTTCATGATGGCGGCGCCATCGACCAGCCAGCCCACGGCACCCATGTCAGCCCAAGTCAAGGTCGGATAGGCGAAGATAGACGAATATTTCATCCGTCCGTCCAGCAGCATTTCCGTCATCTCATCGCGGGAAATCCCCAGCGTTTCCGCTGCGCAATAGAGGTAGAGGCCGTGCCCGGCCTCGTCCTGCACCTTGGCCAGCAAGATCGCCTTGCGCTCCAACGTGGGCGCCCGGGTGATCCAGTTCCCTTCGGGCAGTTGGCCCACGATTTCCGAATGCGCGTGCTGGCCGATCTGGCGGATCAGCGTCTTGCGATAGCCTTCAGGCATCCAGTCCTTGGGTTCAATCTTTTCGCCCGCATCGATGCGGGCCTGGAAGGCGGCAAGCAATTCCGGATCGTCGGAGGTAGCCTCGGATTTCACCATTTGCGCGTACATGTAAGTCCTCCCATTCGACGCTCGCATCTATCAGATTCCAGCAATCTCGTCCACATAATGTTACCGCTGCTAGCTCAATTGAAAATATTGGTAACGTAACGCTCTCTTTCATCTTGCTGGAAAAACTCTCAGGGGGTCCGGGGGATGAAATCCCCCGGTCGGTCGGCCCGTCCTTGCCGGGGCGACGCCCTAGGGGCGCTTGTCAATGACCCGGCGCGCCTTGCCCTGGCTGCGTTCGACCGTGCCCGGCACCGCGACAACGACCTTGGCCGAGACGCCGACCACCTCCTTGATCCGGTGCGCCAGCGTGGCGGCCTGCACAGCCTGCGACTCGCCGTCGCCATGCTCGGGCAGGCTTTCGACATGGACCTTCATGGCGTCCATCTGGCCGTCCTTGACCAGCTCGATCTGGTAGTAGGGGGCGAGGCCGTCGACGGTCAGCACCTGCTCTTCGATCTGGGTCGGGAAAACGTTGACGCCGCGCAGGATGATCATGTCGTCGGAACGGCCGGTGACTTTCTCCATCCGTCGCATCGACCGCGCGGTGCCGGGCAGAAGGCGGGTGAGGTCACGGGTGCGGTAGCGGATGATCGGCATGCCTTCCTTGGTGAGCGTGGTGAAGACCAGTTCGCCTATCTCGCCGTCTTCCACGGGCTCGCCCGTCTGGGGGTCGATGACCTCGGGGTAGAAGTTGTCTTCCCAGATGTGCAACCCGTCCTTGGTCTCCACGCATTCGTTGGCGACGCCGGGGCCCATGACTTCGGACAGGCCGTAGATGTCGACGGCGTGCATGTCGAAGGCTGCTTCGACCTCGGACCGCATCTTGTTGGTCCAGGGCTCTGCCCCAAAGATACCGACTTCAAGGGAGGTACTGCGCGGGTCGATGCCCTGGCGGTGAAATTCCTCCAGCAGGTTCAGCATGTAGGACGGCGTAACCATGATGGTGGTGGGGCGGAAATCCTCGATCAGGGTGACCTGGCGCGCGGTCATCCCGCCCGAGACGGGCACAACGGAGCAGCCCAGTTTCTCGGCCCCGTAGTGTGCGCCGAGGCCGCCAGTGAAAAGGCCGTAGCCATAAGCGATATGGACAAGGTCGCAGGGCCGGGTGCCGGAGGCGCGCATGGAGCGGGCGACCATGTTGGACCACATCTCGATATCATTGGCCGTGTAGCCCACGACCGTGGGCTTGCCGGTTGTCCCCGATGACGCGTGGATGCGGGTGATCTGGTCGCGGGGGACGGCGAACATGCCGAAGGGGTAATTGTCGCGCAGGTCAGATTTCACCGTGAAGGGAAACTTGGCAAGGTCCGTGAGGCTGTGCAGGTCCGAGGGGTGCACGCCATGGTTGTCGAATTGTGCGCGGTAGAACGGCACATTGTCGTAAGCATGGGCGAGCGACCACTTGAGACGCGAGAGTTGCAAGGCGCTGATTTCGTCGCGGGAGGCCACTTCGATCGGGTCCAGCGTGTCGCGGGGCGGGGTGAGGTCGCGCATGATCTATTCCTCGAACAGGGTGCCACCGATGGCGCGGGAGGCACCTCGGAACAGGGCGACCGTGTCGCCGGTTTGATTGGTGACGGTGACGTCGGTGATGCCGGAGCGGCCCTTGAGCGTCGTTTCGACGGCGGTGGCGGTGAGTGTGTCGCCCAAGCGAACCGGGGCGAGGAAACTGATCGTGTTGTGTTGCGCGACCGTGGCTGCGTTGCGCGAATTGCACGCGAAGGCGAAAGCGCTGTCGGCAAGCATGAACGTGACGCCGCCGTGGCCGATGCCGTGACCGTTGCAGTGGTCTTCGCGAATCCTGAGGGAAAGAGTGGCGGTACCCTCATCGATATGGGTGATCTCCATGCCGACCCAGGTCGAGGCACGGTCCCCCTCCCACATGGCCGCGGCGCTTTTCTGGGCGCGGTCCTTCGGTGTCATGGAACTTGTGGTCATTTTTTCAGTCGCGCGATCGCGTCGCTACCTGAGCGCATGTGATGCCTCCCAACATCGGTGTTGCGCGATCCTTACCGATACCGCAAAGTGTTACAAGATTTTTCGGGAGGGGAAGATCATGCAACATGTCAGCAGCTTCGCAAAAGGCCTATGGGTGCCCGCTGGTGCAGGCGCACGAGAAGTGGCCGATGCCGCGACCGGGCAGGTCATCGCCTTGGCGGGAAATGAAAATCTCGATGTGGAAGGCATGATCGGCTACGCGCGGGAGGTTGGCGGGCCTGCCTTGCGGGCAATGGATTTCCACGACCGGGCGCGGATGTTGAAGGCGCTGGCGCTGCATCTGAATGCGAACAAACAGGCGCTCTATGACCTGTCGTTCACCACCGGGGCGACCCAGGCGGACCACGGGTTTGACGTGGACGGGGGCATCGGGACGCTGTTCGTTTTCGCATCCAAGGGGCGCCGAGAGATGCCCGAGGGGCATGTGCTGCTTGATGGCGGGTTCGAAAGCCTCGGACGCACCGGTGCCTTCGGGGGGCAGCATATCTATACACCGCGGCTGGGCGTGGCGCTGCACATCAATGCCTTCAATTTCCCGGTCTGGGGCATGTTGGAAAAGATCGCCCCCGCGCTACTGGCGGGGGTGGCAAGCATCGTGAAACCGGCGACGGCCACGTGCCATGTGACGGAGCTATGCGTGCGGCTCATGCTGGACGCGGGCGTGTTGCCGGATGGCGCATTGCAGTTGATCTGCGGCGGGGTGGGCGATGGGTTGAGCCATTTGGGGCCGCAGGATGCGGTGACGTTCACCGGCTCTGCCGCGACGGCGGAGGTGGTGCAGAACGCCTTGCCAAGGGGCGTGCCGTTCACGGCAGAGCAGGATTCGCTGAATGCCTCGATCATGGGAACGGATGTGACGGCAGAAAGCCCGGAGTTCGACCTGATGGTGAAAGAAGTGGTCCGCGAGATGACCACCAAGGCGGGCCAAAAGTGCACCGCCATCCGGCGGGTGTTGGTGCCGCAACCCCTCCTCCAACCGCTCATTGAGCGGCTGTCCTCGCAGTTGTCGGGGCTGGTGGTGGGCGACCCACGGGACAAGGCCACACGGATGGGGCCTGTCGTCTCGGCGTCGCAAAGGGATGACGTGTTGGAGAAGGCCGCGCTGATTGGCACCGAAGCGGAATGCGTGTTCGAAGGAGAGCACGGGATGGACCGTGGCGCCTTCTTCTCTCCCAAGCTATTCCACTGTGCGGACCCGGATGGGGCAGAGGCCGTGCACGGGACAGAGGCCTTTGGACCAGTGTCGACGGTGATGGGTTATCGCGATCTGGGCCATGCGGTTGCATTGGCCAACAAAGGGCAAGGGTCGCTGGTGGCATCGCTTTTCACCCACGATAGCGACGTCGCGCGAGACGTCGCGCTGGGGATCGGCGCGTGGCACGGGCGGGTCTATATCAATGACCGTGACACGGGTCGCGAGGCCACGGGCCACGGCGCGCCGATGCCGCATTTGACTCATGGCGGGCCGGGACGGGCTGGCGGTGGGGAAGAGCTGGGGGGCATCCGGGCGGTGAAGCATTACATGCACCGGGTGGCGGTACAGGGCTCGCCTTCCATGATCTCGGCCGTAACGGGGCGTTGGGTGCCGGGGGCGTCCAAGGTTGAGGCCAAGCCGCATCCGTTCACGCTGAAATTCGGTGATCTGGCCTTGGGGCGGACGTTGCGGACCGAGGCCCGCACGATCACGCTGGAGGATGTGGAGACCTTTGCGCGCTTCACCGGCGACACATTTTACGCCCATATGGACGAGGACGCCGCCAAGCGGAATCCGTTCTTTCCGGGGCGCGTGGCGCACGGCTACCTGATCCTGTCGTTTGCGGCGGGGCTGTTTGTGGAACCGGCGGAGGGCCCTGTCTTGGCGAATACGGGCCTTGATAACCTGCGGTTCCTGAAGCCTGTCGTGCCTGGCGATAGCATCACAGTTGACCTGACGGTGATGGACCGGAAGTCTCGGAATGAAGACTACGGCGAGGTGCGATGGCACGCGGCGGTGTCTAATCAGGATGGTGAGGCCGTTGCAGAATACGAATTGCTTACGATGGTGGCCAAGTGAGCGACCCTGTCCGCCAATTGGCCGAGGCCCTGGAGGCGCAAGCGCCATTGAAGCTGTGGTCGGTTCTGGTGTCATGCCTTGGGGACGTGAGCCAGGAGCAAGCGGTCGAGGTTTCGGGCATCGCGCTGTCGGCCCTGGTGGAGCGCGTCGGATTGCAGCCGCAAGCGATGCGGGTGGCGTTGCACCGGTTGAAGCGGGATGGCTGGGTGGAAAGCCGCCGCGACGGACGGGTGGGATTTCACCGCCTCTCGGCGTCGGCGCTTGCGCAGACATGGCGCGTGGCGGGGCGGATTTATGGCCCGGCGGCGGGCTCGGGCGGGTGGCATCTGGTGGGGATGCCACCGGACATGCCGGATGGGTTGACGGTGCTGCCCGACAGCGTCTCGGCTGTTGCGATCTCGCGCAGTTTTGCGCTGGCGTTCGGGCCGGTGGAGGACATGCCGAAGGCTTGGCTGGTGACGGCACCGGGCCCGAGGGGCCTGCCGGGATGGGTGCGCGATGTGGTGGCAGAGGCGGGATGCGAACGCGAGTTCTTGGCGCTGGAGGCAGCGGTCGCCGCGATCGGGGCCTTGCCCGACGACCCGCTGGATCGCTTGGCGCTGCGGGTGCTGGTGTTGCACGGCTGGCGGCGGTTGATCCTACGGTCGAACCCTGCGGCGGAGATGGCCTTGGGTGAGACACGGGCCGAGATTGCCTGCCGCGCGACGGTACACGGGATATTGGAGAGCCTTGGACCGACAACGCAGGAATGGCTTCAGGTGGCGTCGTGAGCGGGCTTCGAGACCAATGGCGCGCGGGCGCTTGCATTGCCCGCCTCGGCCACCTTGGCGGCGAGGCGAATGAACTCGGTACGCTCGGACTCGGTCAGGCCGGGCAAGATGTCGGGCTGGATGTCACGGACGTAGGGAAGCAGGTGCTGGAACAGGGCGGCCCCTTCGTCTGTAAGAGCCAAGACTTTGGCGCGGCGATCTTTTTCGTTCTGATGGCGGGTGACAAGGCCCTTGGCCTCCAACCTCTCGACCACGCCGCCAATCGTCGGGCGGTCATGGGCAATCATCCCCGCCAGTGTCGCCTGATCGATGCCCGGGGCGCGCGCCAGAACCGCCAGCGTCGCAAACTGCGGCGCGGTCAGGTCGTGACCCAGCGCGCGCATTCGGTCCGAGAAGACCGAAATCGAGATTTGTTGCAAACGCCGTATCAGATGACCCGGCATCGTGTAGATTTCACTCATGGAAGTGATTCTATCGGGTCCTCTGGCAGCACGGCAAGCGCGACAATGATAAGTGCGCTTTCTTTTGTTCAGGAAGAACGAGATTTGTTCGGAAGTAACGGGCGTACTGCGAGGGACTCGAGCAGAAATCGAGTAAAATTGGTGACATGATATAACTATTATGCTCCATATCTATTTAGCGCGCAGTTGAGTCAGGGAGGTTTGGCTGCGCAAGTTTCGGGAACCAGGCGGACAAACCGTCACCGAAGAACCAATGGGAGGAAGATCAACATGACGAAGAAAACCCTTATGACGGCGCTTGGCACCGTTGCGGTGGGGGCCATGGTGGCCTCTGGCGCGATGGCCCAGGAGGTCACATTGCGCCTGCACCAGTTCTTGCCGGCGCAGGCCAACGTGCCGTCGCTGGTGCTGGACGTGTGGGCCGATCAGGTCGAAGAGGCCTCGGGCGGTCGTATCGAGATCGAGCGCTACCCCTCGATGCAGTTGGGAGGCTCCCCGCCTGAATTGATGGACCAGGCAATCGACGGCGTGGCCGATATCGTCTGGACCGTGGTCGGCTATACGCCGGGCCGCTTCCCGTCGACCGAGGTGTTTGA
Organism: Gymnodinialimonas phycosphaerae; assembly: GCF_019195455.1. Classification (NCBI taxonomy): domain Bacteria; kingdom Pseudomonadati; phylum Pseudomonadota; class Alphaproteobacteria; order Rhodobacterales; family Paracoccaceae; genus Gymnodinialimonas; species Gymnodinialimonas phycosphaerae. Next base: position 3,705,614 of record NZ_JAIMBW010000001.1, read on the forward strand.
ACTGCCGTTCATGGTTGCAGACGCGCGCGCCGCGTCCTGCGCTTATTGGACGATGTACGAGGAAAGCATGCAGGAGGAGTTCTCCTCCGTGCACCTGCTTGGCACCTGGGTCCACGGCCCCGGTATGTTCCACACGGCTGATCCGGTCGAGGTCCCATCCGACCTTGAGGGCATGCAGATCCGGGGCGGCTCTCGCCTTGTGAACCAATTGTTGGAACTGACGGGGGCGACGCCCGTGGGTATGCCGGTGCCGGCGGTGTCCGAGGCCCTGTCGCGCGGTACGATTGATGGCACCACGATCCCGTGGGAAGTCACCGCCGCGCTGCGCGTGTCGGAGCTGGTCGAGAACCACACCGAATTCGAAGGTCCCGCACTGTACAACCTGACCTTCGTGCTGGCGATGAACAACGAGGCCTATGAGGCCATGCCGGAAGATCTCCAGCAAATCCTCGACGAGAATTCCGGTCTCGAATTCTCGATCTTCGCGGGTGGCACACAATCGGACGCGGATGGTCCGGCACGGGAAATCGCGGTGGAGTTGGGCAACAACATCATCACCATTGACCAGGAAACGGCCGAGTCGACCTGGATGCCCATCGTCGAGCCGATCTATGCCAGCTGGATCGCTGATCTGGCCGGCAACGGTATGGACGGCCAGGCGCTGATTGACCGCGCGCGTGAGCTGATGTCGGGCGATTGCGCCCAGTAAGGGCTGATCAACGGGGCCGTGGCAAAGCATCTGCTGCGGCCCTTTGACTTGCAGCGCCCGGGGAGGGGTCATGCACCGCGCATTTACGTATCTGTCTCGTGTCATGGCGATCCTGGGGGGGGCCATGCTGTCGATCGTCATTGGCTTGACGGTCTATGGCGTCTTGATGCGGATGCTGGACCGATTGTTTCATTGGATGGTCGATGCGCAGATCCTCGCGGGTCTGGGGCAATGGATGATCGATGCGGGCGTCGGCCCGCTTCTTGGCACCTTTGAGTTGATCGAGGCAGGCATCGGTTTCGTCGTTTTCGCGTTCCTGCCGATCTGCCAGATCACCGGTGGCCATGCGACCGTGGACATCTTCACCTCGGCCATGTCGGAAGGCACCAACCGGGTGTTGCGCGCCGTGACAGAGGTGATCTTCGCCGCCGTCCTGATCCTGATCGCGGTGCAGCTTTACGGCGGTATGATGACGAAATTCAACTCGGGACAGACGACGTTGGAGCTGCAGCTTCCGGTCTGGTATTCCTACGCGATTGGCTTGGTGGGGGCCGCGTTGGCGGCTATCGTGTCAAGCTATCTGGCGATCGTACGGGTGATCGAGACGATCACCAAGCGCACGATCCTGCCCGCTGAATTAGGGGCAGAGCATTGAGCGACCAACTGATCGGGATCCTGTCGTTCCCGCTTTTGCTGACGATGATCTTCCTGCGGGTGCCGATTGGCTTGTCGATGTTCGTGACTGGCCTGATCGGATTGGTCCTTGTGACCGACGGCACACAAGTGCCCTTCGGCCGGTTGAAGTCTGAGACGTTCACGACGTTCTCAAGCTATTCGCTATCCATCATCCCGATGTTCCTGCTGATGGGGCATTTCGCGACCTTGGGCGGTATGTCCCAGGCGCTTTTCAAAGCGGCTGAGGGCTGGTTGGGCCACCGCAAGGGCGGCGTGGCGATGGCGGCCGTGGGGGCCTGCGCGGGGTTCGGGGCGATCTGCGGCTCGTCGCTGGCCACCGCCGCCACCATGGGCCGTGTGGCCCTACCCGAGATGCGGCGCTACGGTTATGACGGCGGATTTTCCACGGCGGTTCTGGCCGCGGGTGGCACGCTGGGCATCCTGATCCCGCCCTCCATCGTGCTGGTGATCTATGCGATCCTGGTCGAGCAGAACATCGCCAAACTGTTCCTCGCAGCCTTCATCCCCGGCGTCATCGCGGCCCTGGGATATGTTCTGGCGATTTCAATCTATGTGCGCCTGTTTCCCGAGAGGGGCGGCATCATGCCGAGGGTTCCCTACGCCGAGCGCTTCGCATCCATGGTCAAGATCTGGCCGGTGTTGGTGGTGTTCGGTGCCGTTGTCGGTGGCATTTACGCGGGCTGGTTCACGCCCACCGAAGGGGCTGCGGTAGGGGCGTTGGGCACCGGATTGATCGCCTGGTTCAACGGCGGGCTGACGCGCGTGACATTGGTGGAGTCGTTCACTGTCACCGCGCGCGCCACGGCGATGATCTTTTTCATCATTCTTGGCGCGGCGTTCTACAACGGCTTCCTTGCGCTGACACAGGTGCCCCAAGGCATCGCGGAATGGGTCGGGAGCAGCGGTTTCAGCCCCTACACGATCCTGATCATGATCTTGGTTTTCTATCTGATCCTTGGTTGCTTCATGGACAGCCTGTCGATGATCCTGTTGACGATCCCGATCTTCTGGCCGGTGATGCAGGGTCTCGATTTCGGCTTTGTCTCGATGGTCGACCTGCATGGCGCACGCGCGATGGAAGCGCTGCTGGCGGTGCCGGAGATGACCGCGCAGGGCATAGAGGGCCTTCTGGCAAGCTATCGTGACGGGGTGGATCTGACGCTGGCCCAGACCGTGCAGTTCGACGCCATCCGCGTACATTTCGATGCCGATATCGTGGCGCTTGACGGGGCGTTCCAGGCGCTCGCTGCGGGCGAAGAACTGACCCGAGACCAGATCCGCGCATTGGAATTGCGCCGGGTGAACGCGGGCGCGCTGAACCGGATCAACACCGAGTTGATCGCGATCTGGTTCGGCATCCTCGTGCTGATCGTTGTGGAAGTCGGCCTGATCACGCCGCCTGTGGGCATGAACCTGTTCATTATCAACGCGATGGATCGGACCACGAAGATGACGGCCACCTACAAGGCGGTGCTGTTCTTCGTCGCCTCGGACCTGCTGCGGGTGGTGCTGTTGGTGGCCTTCCCAGTGATCACGTTGATGTTTATCACGTGGTGATAATGATTATATGGTATAATGATTTTGTAGAATCGGTTTGAATCAACCGGCGCGCGTCTCGCCGACGGCGGAGACAGCGTACGGAGGGAGGACGTCATGCAGCTTGAAGGACAGGTGGCGATTGTCACCGGCGGTGCCAGCGGACTGGGAGAGGCCACGGCGCGGTATCTGGCGGAACGGGGCTGTGATGTGGCGGTGCTCGACTTCAACGGGGACCGTGCCCGCGAGGTCGCGGCAGAGATCGGCGGCTACTCTCAACAATGCGACGTCACTGACGCCGAGCATGCGGCGACGGCAGTGACCAGCGTCATGGCGCGTTTCGGGCAAGCGGCGCGGATCTGCGTGAATTGCGCGGGTGTTGGCCTTGCCGCGCGGATCGTGGGGCGCGAGGGGAAGACCTCACTCGATACGTTCCGCAAGGTGATCGAGGTTAATCTGTTCGGTACCTACAACGTGATGACCTATGCCGTGCAGGCGATGATGGACCTGCCGCCGCTGGACACGGGCGAGCGGGGCGTCGTGGTGAACACGGCCAGCGCGGCCTATCAGGACGGGCAGGTGGGGCAATCGGCTTATGCGGCGTCGAAGGGGGCGATTGCGTCGATGTGTTTGCCTTTGGCGCGAGAATTGGCGCGGCCCGGCATTCGGGTCAACGCCATCGCGCCGGGGTTGTTCAACACGCCGATGATGGAGAGCCTGCCTGACGAAACAACAGCGGCTATCGTGGCCAATGTGCCGTTCCCTGCGCGCCTCGGACATCCAGCGGAGTTTGGGCAATTGGTCGCCAGCATAGCGGAAAACCCCTACCTGAACGGCGAAGTCATCCGGTTGGACGGCGCAACAAGGTTGCCGCCGAAATGAGCCTTGATATTGCCATCGACGGTCGCGTGGCGACCCTGACCCTGAACCGTCCAGACAAGCGCAATGCGATGAATGACGCATTGATCGCGGAGTTGTCCGGGTTTTGCGACGCCCCGCCCGAAGGCGTGCGGGTGATCATCCTGACGGGGGCGGGCGGGCATTTCTGCGCCGGCCTCGATCTGGCGGAGCAGGTGGAACGTGACCCGGCGGAAGGCATGGCTCATTCGCGTGGCTGGCATCGGGCGCTGGAGCGGGTGCAATTCGGCGGGCTTCCCATCGTGACGGCGATGGGCGGTGCGGTGATCGGCGGCGGGCTGGAGGTGGCCTCGTCCTGCCATGTGCGCGTCGCGGGGCCGGACGTGAAGTTCCAACTGCCCGAAGGCAAGCGCGGCTTCTTTGTGGGGGGGGGGGCGACGGTGCGCGTGGGCAAGATCATCGGGCCGGATCGGCTGACCGAGATGATGCTAACCGGTCGTTCCTACGGTGCCGAGGAGGGTCTGACACTTGGCCTGTGTCACTACGTGGCCGAGGATCCGCTGGCGAAGGCGAGAGAACTGGCGGAACAGATCGCCAGCAACGCCCGAATGTCGAATTACTTCGCCATTCACGGGGTCGCCAGGATCAACGCGATGGCACCGGAGGAGGGCTTTTTCACCGAGGCGCTGTGCACGGCCATGGCCCAGACCTCGCCCGACGCGAAGGAGGGGTTTCGTGCGTTCCTTGAAAAGCGCGCACCTGATTTCGGATGAAAGAGCGTGATGCGGAACTGCGCGCGTTGGTGGGCTACGGCGTGAAGCGCGCAAACTCGGCGCTTGTGGGCGGGGTAGCGCAGCTTCTGGGGCGCTTCGATCTGCGGCGCACGACGTTTTCGGCGCTGTCGGTGATCGCGAACAACGCGGGCATTCGGCAGTCGGATCTGGCGGAGGTGCTGGCGATCGAACGGCCCAACCTGGTGCAGATCCTCGATGAAGTGCAGCGCGCAGGGTGGATCGCACGGGCGCGCGACGGGGCGGACCGGCGCGTGTATCGGCTGACGGTGACAGCGGCCGGGCTGGCGCGGCTAACCGAGGCGGGGGACGCGCTGCGGACCTATGATGCGCGGCTGACGCGGGGGATGTCGGCGCAGGAGCGCACGGCATTGATCGCGGCGCTGCGGCGGGTGGAGGAAAACGGCCTCCACGCATTGGACGAAGAGGCTTGGGAGGGCCCGGACGTTGGGGAAATATCAACCACATGACGTGATCCGGGAGGACCGGAACGACGGTGCCATCGTGCTGCGTGCCCGGCCCGACCTGGGCCCCGTGGCAGAGCGTGTGACCGATTGGTTGGAGCATTGGGCCGAGGCCACGCCGGAGGCGGTGTTTCTGGCGGAACGCTCTGGCGAGGGATGGCGCGAGGTCAGCTATGCCGAAGCCCGCGACACGGCGCGCGCGATTGCGGTGGGCCTGGCAGATATGGGGTTGGGGCCGGGACGCCCGGTCATGGTGATCAGCGGCAACTCGGTTGCGCATGGATTATTGGCCTTGGCGTGCTTTTACGTGGGCGCACCGGTGGTGCCGGTGGCCGAGCAATATGCGGCGATCCCCGCTGCGCGGGCGCAGTTGGATCATATCGCGTCCCTCATCCAGCCTGCGGCTGTCTTCGCAGAGGATGGCGCCGTCCTGGCGGACGTGATGTCGCGCGCGGCGCTGCGCGCGGCGACGCCGCTGACGGGGCAGAGCCTGCACGAATTGGCGCGGGTTGGCGGCACGATAGAGGCAGACGTCGGGCCGGACACGGTCGCGAAGATCCTGATGACCAGCGGCAGCACCTCGGCGCCGAAGGGGGTGATGACCACGCACCGGATGATGTGCGTCAACCAGGCGCAGATCTCTGCGTGCCTGCCGTTCGTGCGAGAGCGTCCTCCGGTTCTGGTGGATTGGCTGCCGTGGAACCACGTCTTTGGCGGCTCGCACAATTTCAATCTGGTGCTCGCAAATGGCGGCGCGCTTTACATTGATGGCGGCAAGCCGGCGCCTGCGCTGGTGGGCAAGACGATCGAGAACAACCGCCTGAAACAGGGCACGATCAGCTTCAACGTCCCGGTCGGATTTGCGGCGCTACGCGACGCGATGCTGGCGGACAAGGGCTTTGCGCAGGCGTTTTTCCAAGATCTCGATATGTTGTTCTACGCGGGCGCGAGCCTGCCGCAGGACGTGTGGGCGGATCTGGAAAAGATGGCGCTAGAGGTGCGGGGGGAAATGCCGCTGTTCACCTCTAGCTGGGGCCTGACGGAGACGGCCCCTGCTGCTTTGCTGCAGCACGCGCCCACGGATCGCTCTGGCGTCGTTGGGGTGCCTTTGCCCGGTGTCCACGTGAAGCTGATCCCGGTGGAGGACCGTTATGAGGTGCGGGTAAAGGGCCCATCGATCTTCAAGGGATACCTGGGAGATGCCGACAAGACGGCGGAGGCCTTTGATGCGGAAGGGTACTTCCGCACCGGGGACGCGATGGCCTTCGTGGACCCGGCTGACATGAACCTGGGCCTGAAGTTCGATGGGCGGATCGGAGAGGACTTCAAGCTGATGACGGGCACCTGGGTGCGCGCAGCGGCGCTGCGGTTGGAGGTGCTCAACGTGCTGAAAGGCGTGGCGCAAGATGTGGTGCTGGTGGGCGAAGGGCACAGCGAATTGGGCGCTTTGATTGTGCCTTTGCCAGGCCGTGAGGGTGCCGCCGAGGTCGCCGCGCAACGATTGGGCACGCTACAAGGCGGCTCGGCCGCGCGGGTGGCACGGGTCGTGGTGATGGCGGAACCCCCAAGCCTTGCGGACGGAGAAATCACCGCGAAGGGGAATTTGAATTTCGCGCGGATCAAGTCCCGTCGTGCGGATCTGGTCGAGCGGCTCTACGCAGGTGGCGAGGGCGTGTATCTGGTAGGAGAAACCTGATGGCATTCATTCCATACGGCGCCTATTGGGCGACGCCGTTTGCACGCTGGCAGGGCACGTTGGCGCATCTCAACTCGGTCGAGTTCGCGGCCCATGTGGGCCGCGGGGAACTGGCTCGGATCGGGATTGCGGCAGAAAGCTTCGATTTTGCGGCCTTTGGGCAGACGGTGATCCAGAAGGGCAGTTTCTTTGGCGGCCCATGGTTCACTGCGATGTTGGGCGCTGAAGGGCTGGCCGCGCCGATGGTATCGCAAGCCTGCGCCACGGGCGCGCGGCTGATCGCGACGGCGGTGGGAGAGATCGCGCAAGGCGCTCAGCAGGCTTTGATCGTGTCGGGGGACCGATGCTCGAACGGGCCGCACGTGTATTTTCCGGCGCCCTCCGCGCCCGGTGGTACGGGGCAGAAAGAAGATGTCGTGATGGATAACTTCGGTCATGATCCATGGGCGTGCAACGGGATGATCCAGACCGGAGAGAACGTAGCAGCGCGCGAGGGGATCGAGACATCCGAGCAGCATGACCTCGTGGCGTGCAGGCGTGCGCAATATGACGACGCGCTGGCGGACGACCGGGCGTTTCAGCGGCGGTATATGCCGGTGCTGGAAGTGCCGGATGCGCGGTTCCGCAAGACGGTTGCGACGCTGGAGACTGACGAGGGTGTGGAGCCGCTGGACGCCGAGAAGCTGGCGCGCCTGAAGCCGGTGGTGCCGGGGGGAACGATCACTTTTGCAGGGCAGACACATCCCGCCGATGGCAATGCCGGGATGGTGGTGGTTGCCGACCGCTCGCGGGCTAAGGAGATTTCCGATGGACCGGTGGTAGAGGTGCTGGCCGTGAGGCAGGCGCGTGAGGAAAAGGGCTTCATGCCCGCCGCGCCGATCAAGGCTGCCGCCGTGGCGCTAAAGCGGGCGGGCATCGGGATCGAGGGGGTCGACGCGATCAAGTCGCATAACCCGTTTGCCGTGAATGACATTGCGTTTGCGCGTGCCTTCGGGCTCGATTGGCGGGGCATGAACAACTTTGGGTCTTCGCTGATCTGGGGGCATCCGCAGGGGCCGACGGGCCTGCGCGCGATGATTGAACTTATAGAAGAATTGGCCGTGCGCGGCGGTGGCGTAGGCCTGTTTCAGGGTTGCGCGGCAGGGGACTCGGCGATGGCCGTCGTGCTCAGGGTTGCCTAGCGCTCGGGTAGGGACGCCGTGGGGCATGGAAGATCTGGGAGGAGAGACATGGGAAACGCAGCGGAGTATTTCGTGGATCGGCATATCGCCGAGGGGCGCAGCGACAAGGCTGCGTTTGTCGAGGCCGATGGCAAGCAGCGCACGCTGACGTATGGGCTGCTACATGAGGAAGCGGGGCGTTTCGCCGGCGCACTAGGGCGGCACGGGGTGCGGCGCGAAGAGCGGATCGCGATGATCGTGCGCGATCAGATCGAATGGCCGGTGGTCTTTTGGGGTGCGATGAAGATGGGCGCGATCCCAGTGCCGCTGAACACGCTTTTGTCAGCAGATGTCTATGAAACCATTCTGAACGACAGCCGGGCGTCCATTCTGGTCGTCAGTGAAGAGATGTGGGAGATCGTGGAGCCTGCCACGCGCGACAACCGGTTCTTGCGCGTGATCCTTGTGATCGGAGACGCGCCAGAGGGGACGGAAAGCTACCGGGTGTTCACCGACGGCGCACCGGTCGAGGAAACGGTAGAGGCCCACGAGGATGAACTGGCGTTTTGGCTTTATTCATCTGGCTCGACCGGGCAGCCCAAGGGGGTGCGCCATGTGCATGGGGCCCTGAAGGCGACCTGCGACACCTTTGGTGATCAGGTCCTGGGCATTCGCGAGGATGACGTGGTCTATTCGGTCGCCAAGATGTTCTTCGCCTACGGGCTGGGGAACGCGGTGTCGTTTCCGCAGTCGGTGGGCGCCACGACGGTGCTTTTCGGCGGTCGGCCCACGCCAGCCGCGGTCTATGACATCATGGCGCGGCTTGAGCCAAGCATCCTCTGCGCCGTGCCGACGCTGTTTGCGGCGATGGTGCAGGCGGCGGATGGCACACCGCAACATACGCTCCGACTTTGCACGTCGGCGGGGGAGGCCTTGCCAAGAGACGTGGGCGAGGGGTGGGAACGGCTGACGGGGGTTGAGATCGTGGACGGTGTCGGCTCGACCGAGATGCTGCACATCTTCCTGTCGAATCGACCAGGCGCGTGCCTTTACGGCACGAGCGGAGAGGCGGTGCCGGGCTATGATCTTCGGCTGGTGGACGAACATGACGAGGAAGTCGCTGATGGAGAGGTCGGAGAGTTGCTGGTGCGCGGTCCGTCCTCGGCAGAGGGGTATTGGAACCGGCGCGCGAAATCTCAGTCCACGTTCGAGGGGTTCTGGACGCGGACCGGCGACAAGTACGAGCGCCATGACGGGCGCTACACCTACTGCGGACGCACGGACGACATGTTCAAGGTTTCGGGCATCTGGGTGTCGCCGTTCGAAGTGGAAAGCGCGCTGATCGACCATCCCAGTGTCTTGGAGGCAGCAGTGGTGGCGAGGGCCGATGACGCGGGATTGGACAAGCCGGCGGCCTTCGTGGTGCTTAAAGAGGGTGCTGACCCGCCGGAAGCGGACGCCCTGAAAGAGTTCGTGAAAGACAAGATCGGGATGTGGAAGTACCCGCGCTGGGTGGAGGTCGTTGACGATCTGCCGAAGACCGCCACGGGCAAGATCCAGCGGTTCAAGCTGCGTGCCTGACTGGTCGGCAGGCGCGGTCGAGGCGGGCGGCAAGCGGCTGGAATATCGCTGTTGGGGCGCGCTGCCGCGCGATGGGCGCACGATTGTGCTGCTTCATGAAGGATTGGGCTGTGTGGCGCTGTGGAAAGGGTTTCCGGAGGCGCTGCACCGGGCCACGGGGCTGCCTGTGATGGCCTATTCGAGGGCGGGGTATGGGTTTTCTGACCCGGATGATCTCCCGCGTCCGCTGGATTGGATGACGCAAGAGGCGGGGGTATTGGCAGAGGTCGTGGCCGCCTTCGGCCTGACACACCCGGTCTTGGTGGGGCATTCGGACGGGGCCACGATTGCCGCGATCGCGGCGGGAACGCTTTTGCGTGAGGATGTTTTCGGCGCTGTTTTGATTGCGCCGCATTTTTTCACCGAAGAGATGGGACTGACCGAGATTGCGCGGGCGAATGCGGGGTTCGATGCCTCGGGTTTGGCGCAGCGGATGGGCAAATATCATCGCGATCCGGTAGCGACGTTTCGCGGTTGGGCGGATGCCTGGCTTTCGCCGGATTTCAAGGATTGGAACGTAGAGGCCGCGCTGGACGGAATCACGGCACCGACCTTGGTGATCCAAGGGCGCGATGACCAATACGGGACGCTGGCGCAGGTTGAGGCCGCGCAGAAGCGTGCCGGGGCCGAGGCGCTGATTCTGGAGGGATGCCGCCATGTGCCGCATTTGGAGCAGCCAGGGGCAGTTCTGGGTCGGGTCGTAGAATTTGTGCATAATATCGCATAAATCAACCAATTGGGGCAAAAAATTAGCATTATACCGCTTGCTTGACGCGCCCTTGGCGCTATTCTGCGTACATGCATAGGGAGAGCGCACGCATGTCCAAGGTCATCGATTTCCGGACCGATCCGTCGAAATACCGCCATTGGTCCGTCACGTACGACGGCCCCGTTGCCACTTTGACGATGGATGTGGACGAGGATGGGGGGCTGTTCGACGGCTACCAGTTGAAGCTGAATTCCTACGATCTGGGCGTGGATATCGAGCTGAACGATATCGTGCAACGGATGCGCTTCGAGCATCCCGAGGTGCGCGTCGTGGTCATGCAATCCGGCAAGGACAAGGTGTTTTGCGCCGGGGCGAATATCCGAATGCTCGGTGGTGCGGCTCATTCCCACAAGGTCAACTTCTGCAAATTCACTAACGAGACGCGCAACGCCTACGAAGCGGCCGAAGAGGAATCCGGCCAGAAATACGTGGCAGCCATCAAGGGCGCCTGCGCGGGCGGCGGGTATGAGTTGGCCCTGGCGTGCAACCACATCATGCTGGTGGATGATGCGACGTCGTCTGTTTCCTTGCCAGAGGTGCCATTGCTGGCGGTCTTGCCCGGCACTGGCGGGCTGACGCGGGTCACCGACAAGCGCATGGTGCGCCGTGATCTGGCGGATGTGTTCTGCGCCACGGAAGAAGGCGTGAAGGGCAAGCGGGCCGTCGATTGGCGGCTTGTGGACGAAGTTGTACCCAATTCGAGGTTTGACGAGGTCGTCGCGGCACGCGCGGCGGAGTTCGCCGCCGCGGATCCGCGCGACGCAACGGGCATCACCCTGGGGCCGTTGGAGCGGACCGTGGCGGAAGATGGCTCGATCGCCTACGGGTTCGTGGAGGTCAGCGTCGATCGCGCGGCGCGCACGGCGGTGATCACGCTGAAGGGGCCATCTGACGCGGCACCTGCCGATATGGAGGCGCTGCACGCGCAGGGCGATCAGGCCTATTTGCTGCGGCTGGCGCGTGAATTCGAGGATGCGATCCTGCATCTGCGCCTCAATGAAATGGAATGCGGCTTGTGGACCCTGCGCACGCAGGGTGATCCAGAGCTGTTGGCGGCCCATGAGGCGGTCTTGCGCGACGGTGGCGACCATTGGCTGGCATCGGAAATCCGGACCTACTGGAAGCGGACGTTGAAGCGGTTGGATGTGACGTCGCGCAGCCTCGTGACGCTGGTAGAACACGGCAGCTGTTTCGCGGGCGTGTTGGCCGAGCTGATCTGGGCCTCGGACCGCAGCTACATGATGGAAGACGAGTTCGAGGGCGATAATCGCCCGATGGCGACGATCACGCTGACCGAGGACAACTTTGGCACATATCCGATGGGCAACGGCCTGACCCGGCTACAGACGCGCTTTCTGGCGCAGCCGGAAGCGGTGGAGGCGATGCGCGAGCAGATCGGCGAGGCGCTGGAAGCGGAGGAGGCTGACGGGATGGGGCTTGTGACGATGATTATGGACGACATCGATTGGGAGGATGAGGTCCGCATCATTCTGGAAGAGCGGGCATCCTTCAGCCCCGATGCAATGACGGGCATGGAGGCGAACCTGCGCTTTGCCGGTCCCGAAACGATGGAGACACGGATCTTCGGGCGCCTGACCGCTTGGCAGAACTGGATTTTCAACCGCCCCAACGCGGTGGGTGAGAACGGTGCGTTGCAGCGATACGGCAGCGGCATCCGCGGTGATTACAACATGGAGCGCGTGTGAAGCGCCTCTAGCCAGGGCCCGGTCTACGGGTCGTCACAAATGTAGACCGGGCCAAGGTCCGGGTTTCAACAGGAGACATCAGATGAGTGCTTTGGACGTAGAATACGACACGCTAATTCCCAACAACGTGGGTCTTGGGAAGGACCGGAAGGTTCTCAAGGCGCTGGAAAAGTGGCACCCCGGCTACCTTGATTGGTGGAACAAGCTGATCCCGCAGAACTTCCAGGAGAGTATGGTCTACCTGCGCACCGCCGTATCCGTGGACCCCAAGGGATGGGCCAAATTCGACTACGTGAAGATGCCCGAGTATCGCTGGGGCGTCTTGCTTGCCCCTGAAGTGGACGGTCGTACCATCCCGTGTGGCGAACATGCAGGTCAGCCCGCGTGGCAGGAGGTCCCGGGCGAATACCGCAACATGCTCAAGCGCCTGATCGTCATTCAGGGCGATACCGAGCCGGGCAGCGTGGAGCAGCAGCGGTTCCTGGGCCTTACCGCGCCGTCGCTTTACGACATGCGCAACCTGTTCCAGGTGAACGTCGAAGAAGGCCGCCACCTCTGGGCGATGGTCTATCTGCTGCAGAAATACTTCGGCAAGGACGGCCGCGAAGAGGCGGACGATATGCTGCGCCGGTCCTCCGGGTCCGAAGAAGCGCCGCGGATGCTGGGCGCCTTCAACGAGGAAACGCCGGATTGGCTGAGCTTCTTCATGTTCACCTATTTCACCGACCGCGATGGCAAGATGCAGCTGGAAAGCCTTGCGCAATCGGGCTTCGACCCGCTGTCGCGTACCTGCCGCTTCATGCTGACAGAAGAAGCGCACCACATGTTCGTGGGCGAAACCGGCGTGGGCCGGATCGTGCAACGCACCTGCGAGGCTATGGTGGAGGCGGGGATCACCGACCCTTATGACATCGGTCGCGTGCGGAATTTGGGTGTGATCGATCTGCCGACGATCCAGAAAAAGCTGAACATGCACTACTCGCTGTCGCTTGATCTGTTCGGGCAGGAGGTCTCGACCAACGCCGCCAATGCGTTCAACGCAGGCGTCAAAGGCCGGTACATGGAGATGCGGATCGACGATGATCACCGCCTGACCGATGCCACTTACACGGTGAAACTGATCGAGGATGGCAAGATCCTCGACAAGGAAGTGCCGGCGCTGACCGCGATCAACATGCGCCTGCGCGATGATTACATTCGTGACGCATCCGGTGGTCTGCGCCGGTGGAACAAGATGATCCAGCGCACGGGGATCGAGTTTGAACTCAAGCTGCCGGATCAGGCGTTCCACCGTCAGATTGGTGTCTTTGCGGCGATCAAGGCGGACCCGGAGGGCAACTTGATCAGTCAGGCCGATTGGGACGCGCGCGCCCTTGAGTGGTTGCCAACGGCCGATGACGGCGCGTTCATCCAATCGCTGATGGTGCCCTGCTATGAGCCCGGAAAATACGCCAGCTGGATCGCGCCGCCCAAGGTCGGCATCGACAACAAGCCGGGCGATTTCGAGTACGTCAAACTGCACATGGCATGAGGTATGGGGCGGTTGGGGTGACCCTCGACCGCCCTGTCGTGGACCGGGCCTTGGCCCGGGACCTGCCCGTTGAGACAAGGACTGACCCTGATGAAGTTACACTTTCTGTTTGGCACGGAGACGGGCTCTGCCGAGATGCTGTGCGAGGATATCCGCGATGATCTGGGCGATGCGTTTGAGTGTGAGATCACGTCGCTTGGCGATGTTGACCCGACCACGCTGGACGCCGACACGTTCTACTTTTTCGTCTCGTCCACCTATGGCAACGGCGACCTGCCAGTGACCGCGCAACCCTTCTATGATGCGATCGTGGAGAAGGGCATTGATCTGTCCCACGTCCGTTTCGCAATCTACGGCCTGGGCGACATGGTCTTCGCTGAGACTTTCGCCTTCGGCTCCAAAACGCTGATGGAGAAGTTGTTGGAACAAGGCGCAACCATGATCGGCGAACGCTGCGTTCACGATGCCTCGTCGCCGGATCTGCCAGAGGATCTGGGCATCCCTTGGGCCCATGATGTGATTGCACAGCTCAAAGCGCGGGCGGCCTGATGTCCGCGCGCCCTGGCTCGGCCTTCGTCCATGATGTTCGCGTCACCTGGGGCGATTGTGATCCCGCCAAGATTGCCTACACCGGGCGCTTGCCATGGTTCGCGCTGGACGCGATTGATGCCTGGTGGTCCGAAATTCACGGTCCCGGCGGCTGGTATCATCTGGAACTGGACACCAATGTTGGCACCCCCTTCGTGCGGCTGGAGATGGATTTCAGATCTCCGGTGACGCCGCGCCATATCCTCAAGTGTCACGTCTGGCCCACCCGTCTCGGTACCAAGTCGATCACCTTCCGTGTCGATGGCGTGCAGGATGGTGTGACCTGCTTCGAGGGCGCGTTCACCTGCGTTTTCATCATCGCGGATCAGTTCAAGTCCCAAGCGGCACCGGAGCACCTGCGTGCGTTGATCGAACCCCATATTCCGGCCATCGAAAAGGCGTAGCGCCATGTCCAGCGAAGACCGCCATCCCCCTGTCGCGTTAGATGCTTCCATCCTTGCGTTGCAGGGTCGCGTCGGCGACCGCGTGCGCGGTGCGCGTACGGCACGGGGCATGTCGCGGCGCGTGTTGTCCGAGGTCTCGGGCGTATCGCCGCGCTACCTTGCGCAGTTGGAAGGGGGCGAGGGCAACATTTCCATCGGGCTGTTGTTTCGGGTCGCCGAGGCGTTGGGCGTTTCGATGGAAATGCTCATTTCCCCCGGTGACTTGACCGCCGAAGCCCGGCGCATGGCAGAGGCTTTCGTGGGTGCCGATCTGGCCACGCAAGCGCAGGTCCGCACGCTTTTGTCCGGGGCGGCGACGAAGGCCGGGCGGGTATGCCTGATCGGTTTGCGGGGTGCGGGAAAGTCGACCCTTGGCGCGGCGGCGGCCAAGGCGCTGGACGTACCCTTCATCGAGTTGAACCGCGCCATCGAGGCGGCGGGTGGCATGCCGATCAGCGAAATCATGGGGCTTTATGGTCCCGAGGGGTATCGGCAGCTGGAGGCCGACGCCCTCAACAAGATCGTGGCCGAGCAGGACCGCGTGGTGGTTGCGGTAGCGGGCGGAATCGTTGGTGATTCACAGACTTTTGAACGCCTGCTGGACCGGTTTCACACGGTGTGGCTCAAGGCCTCGCCGGAAGAACACATGGCCCGGGTGCGCGCACAGGGCGACACGCGCCCGATGGAAGGCAACCCGCAAGCGATGGCGCAATTGCGCCTGATCCTGACCAGCCGAGAGACCGAGTACGCCCGCGCCGATGCGGTTCTGGACACCGGCGGGCAAGGTGTTTCCGCGTCGCTTGCCGCACTGTTGGCGTTGATCGATCGCAACCGATTCATTCCAAAGGACATGCCATGAGCGTTCGCTGTATCCAAGACGGTCTGACGGGCTTCGTCACCCTCGACAATCCGCCGGTGAACGCCATTGGACGCGAGATGCGGCAAGGGTTGCTGGAGGCGGTGGCATGGGCCGAGGGGCTGAACCTCGACCGGGTGATCGTGACCGGTGCAGGGCGAGCCTTTGCGGCCGGTGCCGACGCTAAGGAATTCGACGGCCCGCCACTGGAGCCGTATTTGCCCGATGTGCTCGACGCGATCGAGCGGTCGTTCGTGCCGTGGATCGCCGCGATTAACGGCGTGGCACTGGGCGGCGGGGCCGAGATCGCGCTGGCGTGCCGAATGCGCATCATGGGGCCAGGGGCGCAGATCGGCCTGCCCGAGGTCACGCTTGGTGTGATCCCCGGCGCGGGCGGCACCCAGCGCGCGATGCGGCTTTGTGGGTTGGAGACGGCGTTGGAGTTGATCGCCTTCGGCAAGCCAATGGGCGCCAAGGCGGCTTTGGCGGCGGGCTTGGTTCATGCCGTTGAAGACGATCCGGTGGAGGCCGCTGATATGGTCAATACGGAAGAACTGCTTTGCGTGGTGCCGACGTGGGAACTCCCGGCGCCCGAGATGGACGTGGCCGCGTTCTCAGCGGTCCGGGAAAATCTGGCGAAGCGGTCGCCGGGGCAGATCGCGCCGCACCGCGCGGTGGAGGTAATGGAGGCCGGTCTGGGGCTGGACTTCGCGGAGGCCATGGCGCTGGAGCGGGCCACGTTTCTGGATCTGAAAAGCGGTGACCAGTCTCGTGCCCTACGGCATATGTTTTTCAGCGAGCGGGCGGCGAAGGCGCCTGCGGATTTGCCCGCCGCGCCCCAGATCACTCAGGTCGCGGTGGTCGGCGGCGGCACAATGGGGGCGGGTATCGCCTACGCCTGCCTGTCGGTCGGACTGTCCGTGGTATTGCTGGAAACAGACGCCGATGGTGTTGCGCGGGCGACGGAAAATGTCGAACGGTTGATCGTGGCGGGGCTCAAGCGGGGGCGGTTGGACGACAGCAGCGCTGAGGTGTTGCGCGCGCGGCTGGTGATCACCGACGATTACGGGGCGGCCTCCGGGTCGAGCCTTGCCATTGAGGCGGCGTTTGAGGCGATGGAGGTTAAGAAAGAGATCTTCGCCAAACTCGATGCAGCCCTGCCCGCCGACACCATTCTGGCGACCAACACGTCCTATCTGGACATTGATGAGGTTGCCGCAGGCACGAAGGACCCGTCCCGCGTGTTGGGCCTGCACTTCTTTGCCCCCGCGCACATCATGCGTCTGCTGGAGATCGTCCAGGGTGCGCAAACCGGCGACCGGGCTTTGGCGATGGGCTTTGGCCTTGCCAAATTACTGAAGAAGGTGCCTGTTCTGGCCGGTGTTTGCGATGGCTTTATCGGCAATCGTATTTTCAGCCGCTACCGCGAAGAGGCGGACTTCCTGCTGATGGATGGCGCCGTGCCTTGGGAGGTTGACGAGGTGATGGAGGCCTTTGGCTACGCCATGGGACCCTACGAGGTCGGTGACCTCTCGGGTCTCGACATTGGGTTCGCCAACCGCCGCAGGCAGGACGCCACGCGTGACCCGAAGCGGCGCTATGTTCCGATCGCCGACCGGATGGTGAATGAGGGGCGCTTGGGTCGGAAGACCAGTGTCGGCTGGTATCGCTATCCCGGTGGCGGCGGCAAGGTTGTGGACCCTCTGATCGAGGATCTGATCGCGGAGGAAGCCCATTTCGCGGGGGTCACTCGTGCGGAGATTCCCGATGATGTCGTGCGCGAGCGGTTGCTGCTGGCGATGATCAATGAGGCGGCGAATATCCTGGGTGAAGGCATCGCGCACTCTGCCGCTGACATCGATCTTGTCACGGTGTTCGGGTATGGCTTCCCCCGTTGGCGCGGTGGCTTGATGCACTTTGCGGATGCATGGGGCGTTGTGGAAATAGTGGAAAAACTGCGCCTGCTGGAGGCTCAGGATCCGGTGGTTTGGGCGGTCAGCCCGGTGTTGGCGGAATGTGCTGCTGCCGGAATGGCGCTGACGGATTGGCGCGCCAAGGGCTGAAAATTCCTTGCAAGGAATTTTCCAAAGCCTTGCAAGGCTTTGGTTACCAGGCTTTTGCAAAAGCCTGTTCAGACCCTTGCGAGGGTCTGTTTACCGCACGCGGATCGGCAGTGACGTCCATCCGCGAAACCGTGCAAGGCCGAGCCGTTTCCCGGGGCCGTTTTGGGCAAGTCGCGGAAAGCGCTGCACGAAGTCGCCCAAGGCGATCTTTCCCTCCATTCGCGCCAGCGACGCGCCAAGGCAGACGTGGATGCCGGTGATGAAGGCGATGTGCGGATTGGGTTTTCGGCTGATATCCAGGCGGTCTGGGTTGGAAAAGACCTCGGGATCGCGGTTGGCGGCGGCAATGGAGGTGTGGATGTAGGTGCCTTTGCGCACCAAGGTGCCGGAGGGCAGGGTGACGTCCTCACTGGCCAACCGATTGCCGATCTGCAGCGGGCTTTCCATCCGCAGAGTTTCCTCCACCGTCGTGCCGATCAGGGAGGGGTCCTCCTTGAGGCGGCGATGCTCTTCCGGATTGCACATCAGCAGTGAAATGGCATTGCCGACGAAGGAGGTCGTCGTTTCGTGCCCGGCGTTGAGCAGGAAGATACAATTCTGGATCAGCTCTTCCTGGGTCAGGGTTCGGCCGTCATGCTCTCCAAAAATCAGCGCCTCCAGCACTTCTCCTTCGGCGGCTGCATCGGGGTGCGCGCGGCGGTGGTTGATCAACTCGTCCAGGATCGCGCCGAATTCCACAACGGCGCGGTTACCAGCGTCCATCTGGGCTTGCGACACCACCGGGTCAAGCGCACCGAGAATAGCGGTGGAATACCCCCTCAACTGGGTGCGGTAGGCTTCGGGCACGCCAAGCATGATAGAGATGATCTCCGTCGGCAGCATCATCGCGAAATCGGCGATCAAGTCCAGCTCGCCAAGATCCTCGACCCGGTCCAGCAGGCGCGCCACGATCCGCTCGATCGCGCGTTCCATTTCTTTCAGTTTCCGCGGTGTGAAAGCCCCGGCGATCAGTTTGCGCACGACCGTGTGGTAAGGGGGGTCGTTGAAGATCAGCGACGTCGTGTGGTGGAGCTTCAGAGGGCATTCGCCGAATTTCTTCCCGAAGGCCTCGGTCTTGTCCGACAGCATGTCGGGGGCCCTGTAGGTGGCGAGGCAATCGTCATGGCGCGTCAGGAAAACCGACCCGTCTGCGTTGCGATGCACCGGTGCTGCGCGGCGCAAGGCTGCCAACGTCGAATAGGGATCCTCGATGAAGGCGGCGTCGATCTTGTTGAGATCGAATCCTGAGATGTCCGTCATGTGCTGAGCTCCCTTGATTGCGGTAGTATTGGGAACCGCATCCGCAGCCGCAAGGGGGCAATATAGAAGAACTCGCTTCGACGGGCGGTGGCGTTTAGCCGGGCCGGGGATCTGTGTCTCAGCCACGTTGCGGGTGCTTGCGGGGTTGGCAGAGGGTACCCCCACGGGCAGCGGGTCCGAAGACCTGAAAAGCGTGGCGGGCGAAAATTTCGCGAAAGCGCATGGGTACCATGGTGTAGCCCTAAGCCTTGCAAATCAAACGGTTGCAGAGGTTTCCCCGGCCAATGGCCTGCGGGAAATGTCAAGTTGACCTCCCATGTAGTGTAAGCTTTTATTGACACTCGGAATGAAAGCCGTGGTATACAGTGATAGACTGCATGGGGCCGATGCTTCTTCTGACCAGAAGCGTTCATGTGCTGAGGTCAAGGGGAGATCGACCATGATCAATCAAGCCAACTTCGAACGTCGCCCTGATATACAAGAGCTATCTTCGGCCGTTCGAGACTGCCTTGCGGAAGATCCCATTCTTCATCTTGCCCGCCAAGCCATGGCCAAAGTGGTAGCGGAATCGCGCGACACCGCCGCGCGGCAGCAAACCCTGGGTCAGACCCCGTCGCCCCATATCTCGGAATTGGCCAGTGCCCTTGCTGATACGGATCATTCGGTGGCCGAAGCGCGGATCGCTGAGCTGTTGAAAGCAGGCGTGGGTGTGCCGGATCTGTGTCTGGAACATCTGGCCCCCGCTGCCCGCGAATTGGGAGAGCGGTGGGAACGTGATGCATTGCAATTTGCCGATGTCACAATGGCAACCGCCCGGATTCAATCGATTCTGCGCAGTATTCCTTCGACGCACAAGGCCAAGGCCGGACCGTCCGAGGGCGGCGCGCTCTTTGCCGCTGTCCCCGGCGAGGCACACACCCTGGGCGTCATCATGGCCGCCGATCATTTCCGCAGGATGGGGTGGGATGTGGGTCTTCTGATCGGTATGGAGCATGGGGAGTTGTGCCGGAGAATTGCAAAGGATGACCGCACGGTCATCGCGCTCAGCTGCGCTGGTCGCCATTCTGCCCCCGCATTGCACATGCTTGTGGAGGAGCTTCGCGGATTACGCCCGGATATTGGCATTGTCCTGAGTGGCAATGTCCTCAACGACAAGGCCGTGATGCAAAGCCTGCCCCGTTTCGACGGGGTTGTTGACGGCTTGGCGACGGCAGAGAAGGTCTTGAACGGCGTTGCCGAGGCCGCATTGGTCTCGGGCTGACCGCGACCTGCGGCCCGGATCGTTTGGTAAGGCTGTTATCCGCGCCATCTTGCGTTGAAGCGGGGCAAGGCCCGTCTCGCCTCACTCCCTGCAAGGGCCTCTCATACTACGATGGTTCTGATCGAACTGCGTTTCGTAGAAGTGTTCCAACGTTTGGTCGGGTTCCGGGATGAAAGATCCCAGGCTGCGGGCGTCAAGGATCCGGTCGAGACGAAACATCCGGAAGGCTTGGCGCAATTCACACCATGCGACGAGGGTCCAGACCGAGCCCCAGAACCAAAGGCCCAAGGGGCGTAGAATGCGTTCCGTGGCGGCCCCCTTGTCATCACGGTAGTCGATTGCGAGGCGTTCGGGCGCCTGGATTGCGGCCTCGACGGTGTCGATGGTGGCGCGGGTTCTGGTGTCGAGCGGATTTGTCGTCCAGGCCTCGAACCGCAGACGCTCGGCCCGCGTGCGGGTGGCGTCCGGCAAAACGGCGGTGATCTTGTCGAGCGCGCTTCCCGCCCCGCGCGCCATCGAGGTGCCGCCCCAGGTCTGCAGCATCCGTGCGCCGACGCCCAGCGCGACGATTTCCTCTTCGGTAAACATCAGTGGCGGCAGGTTGTAGCCGTCGCGCATCATGTAGCCCAGGCCTGCCTCGCCATCGATTGGCACGCCCGAGCCCTGCAAGTGGGCGATATCGCGGTAGATCGTACGCTCGGACACCTCCATCGCCTCGGCCAGGGCGCGGGCGGTGGTCAGCTTGCCGGGACGCAAACGGTCGATCAGTCGGAAGAGGCGGTCAACACGGCGCATGGGACGAGGCTACCTCGCAGGGAGAGAGGGGGGAAGGGCCCCGCGCGCAAGGCGAGCATGGCGCGCGGGGCCGGTGGCGGGAATGAGTTGTATTTGGCAAGATGAAAGGGGAGCCCGGCGCGAACGGGACAGCATCGCGCCGGGCGGATAGTAGGATCACCCGTTGAACTTGAACATGCCGAGCGAGTTGCCGTCGATGTCACGGGCATAAAAGAAGTTGCCCGGCGGGATCTGAATGTCGGGGCTTTCCACTTCACCGCCCGCCGCGATGATCCGTTCGCGCGCCGCATCAAGGCTGTCTCCCACAACCAGATGTATGGTGGCGCCTTCGCGGGACGGCTTGCCGGGGTAGAGATGCCCGCCAATGCCGGGGGTGTCATCGTTGAACGGCAGCATAACCATCGGGTTCGGGCCGGTGTTGTCGATGCTGAGATCCTGTTGCAGGACCGCGCCGTAGAAAGCCATGGAGGCATCCAGATCGCTGACCGCGATTTCGAACCAGCAGCCGCAGTTTTGAGCAGGGTTGGACATGGGTTTTTTCCTTCATTCCTATGTTGATGAAGGTGGTCTAACGGACCCCTCCTGACAGCGTCGTGTCAGGAGCGTGTCAGGGATTTCAAATTAAATTTCCAGCTCGGCCATCGGGATGATCGGGAAGAAGCAACCGCGTGACCAGACGCCGAACATAGGCGTGCCGTCGAGATCGTGCGCCTCACCCATATCCACGAGGCGGTAGAAGCTTTTGCGGTCGATCAACGCCTCAAGGCCCGCCCGGATATGAACGTAGGGGGAGGGTTCTCCACCCGCGTCGCGTTCGACACGGATCGCATGGCCCTCGCCCGCTGTCACAGTATCGCCGACGTTGGTGGTGAAGGTGATGCCATCATCGGTTTGCTCGATATCGACGGCCACGAAAGGCGCATCGACGACGCGTATTCCGACTTTCTCCACCGGCGTCACAAGGAAATACTTGTCCCCCTCGCGCTTCAGGATCGTCGAGAACAAACGCACCAGCGGTTTCCGGCCAATCGGCGTGCCCTCATAAAACCACGTCCCGTCGCGACGGATCTCCATGTCCAGATCGCCGCAAAAATCCGGATTCCACAGGTGAACGGGCGGAAGTTTGCCTTGTTTTGCGGCATCTTGCGCGGCTTTAAGCAATTGATCGGTGGCGGGTGTCATGGCGATGATGTCCTTCTGACCCTTTCGGTTACGGTTTTTCACAAGTCGCGACCCCCTGGTCACGATCTTTTGTCCCTCATTCCCTTTTGCCATTTGTGGTCAGAGGAATAGGTCTGTTACCTGTGTAGCTATATTTAACACTCACGTGGAGCATTGCCATGGCCGACACCGAATCCCTTGTCGCTGAGATTGAAGCGCTCGGCGCGAAACTGGGCGAGGCGAAGACCTCGATCGCGCAGCGGATCATCGGGCAGGAAGAGGTGGTGGAGCTGGCGCTGTCGGCGATGCTGTCGGGCGGTCACGCGCTGCTTATGGGTCTGCCGGGCCTGGGCAAGACGCTGTTGGTGGACACGCTGTCGACGGTCATGGGCCTGTCGGCCAACCGCGTGCAGTTCACCCCGGACCTGATGCCTGCGGATATCCTCGGATCAGAGGTGTTGGAGACGGCGGACGATGGCAGCCGCAATTTCCGGTTCCTTGAGGGGCCGGTTTTTTGTCAGCTCTTGATGGCCGATGAGATCAACCGCGCCTCGCCCCGGACGCAATCGGCGCTTTTGCAGGCGATGCAGGAAAAGGAAGTGACGATCGCGGGGGAACATCGTCCGCTGCCCGCGCCGTTCCACGTGCTGGCGACCCAGAACCCGATCGAGCAGGAGGGGACCTATCCGCTTCCCGAAGCGCAGTTGGACCGCTTCCTTGTGAAAATTGACGTGCCCTACCCGGACCGCGACACCGAGCGGGGGATTCTGATTGCCACCACCGGCATGGACCAGGCCGCGGCGAAAGAGGTCTTTACCCCGCAAGAGTTGATCCGCGCCCAGAATGTGGTGCGGCAGATGCCGGTGGGCGAGGCGATTGTCGAGGTGATCCTTGATCTCGTCCGCGCCTGCCGCCCGCACGAGGCCGATGCGCCGGATATCGTCAAGCGCACCGTCGCTTGGGGCCCCGGCCCCCGCGCAGCGCAGGCCTTGATGCTGACCGCGCGCGCCCGCGCGTTGCTGGACGGGCGCCTTGCGCCCTCGGTCGAGGATGTCGCGGCGCTGGCCCGTCCGGTTCTGGGTCACCGAATGGCACTGTCCTTCTCGGCCCGCGCGGAAGGGGCAGAGCTGGAGCAGGTGATCGACGAGGTCACCGCCCGCGTCACCCGGATCGAGGCTGCGGCTTGAACGAACTTTCCCGCCACTCGCCTGACTCTCTGCGATCCAGGTCCGAGGCCGTTGCGGCCTCGCTTCCGCCGCTGATGGCCGATGCACAGC
The DNA here is from genome assembly GCF_019195455.1 of Gymnodinialimonas phycosphaerae. Lineage (NCBI taxonomy): Bacteria > Pseudomonadati > Pseudomonadota > Alphaproteobacteria > Rhodobacterales > Paracoccaceae > Gymnodinialimonas > Gymnodinialimonas phycosphaerae. The sequence continues at coordinate 3,728,893 of NZ_JAIMBW010000001.1, forward strand.
ATCTGGCCGCGACGGTTCTTCTTGGGGTGCATGGCCGTAAACGGGCAGGGACGGGGGATGAATTCTGGCAGTATCGCCCGGCCGAACAGGGGGACAGCTATCGGTCCATCGACTGGCGGCGTTCTGCGCGGTCGGACGGGCATTTCCTGCGTCAAACCGAATGGCAGGCCGCGCAATCGGTGATGATCGGCGTGGATGATGCGGCGTCGATGACCTATGCGGGCGCGAAATCGCGTCCCTCCAAGTTGCGCCGGGCGCAGACGCTTGCGATGGCGTTGGCAATCATTGCTGTGCGTGGCGGAGAACGCGTTGGCCTGACGCATCTGGCGGAACCGCCCCGCGGCGGGCAGGCGCAATTATTGCGCATGGCAACGGCCCTGATGGATGGCGTGGATCGCCCGGAATACGGCGCCCCCAAGCCGCAGGTCATGCCTGCGGGCGCGCGTGCGGTATTCTTCAGCGATTTCCTGGGGGACCCGGCGGCGATCGAAACTGTTCTGGGCCGCGCGGCAGATCGCGGCGTCGAAGGCGCCTTGGTGCAGATCCTAGACCCGGATGAAGAGGCTTTCCCCTTCGACGGGCGTACCCTGTTCGAAAGCATGTCTGGTACGATCCGGTTTGAGACGTTGAAGGCACGGTCCCTGCGCGAAGAGTACCTGTCGCGCCTGGCCGCGCGCAAAGATGCCTTGCGGGAGATGACCCGACGCACGGGGTGGCGGTTCCATGTCCATCATACCGATGCGCCCGCTGAACCCACGCTCCTGTGGCTCTATCAAGCGTTGGAGCGTCGCTGATGTTGAGCTCTGTCGGATTTGCCTCGCCGCTTCTTCTGCTGGCGCTGATCGCGCTGCCGCTGTTGTGGTGGCTGCTGCGCGCCGTGCCACCCGCCCCGATCAAGCGCCGGTTTCCGGGGATCGCGCTTCTGCTGGGGCTGACGGACGACGAAAGCCAGACCGACAAGACGCCTTGGTGGCTGTTGCTGTTGCGGATGGCCGCGATTGCGGCGGCAATCATCGGATTTGCGGGCCCCGTGCTGAACCCGCAAGAGCAACGGGCAGCGGGCGACGGGCCCTTGTTGATCGTGATGGACGGCTCGTGGGCCTCGGCACGGGATTGGCCTGCGCGGTTGGACCGGGTCGGCGTGTTGCTGGACGACGCCGCCAGGGCGGGTCGTGAAGTGGCCCTTGTGCAGTTGACGAACCCGCCGCCGGGTGCCCCGTCGTTTCAGGCGGCCAACGCCTTGGCGCCGCGGGTGCCGACGCTGGAACCTGCGCCTTACGGCCCCGATATGACCGCCGCCGCTGCGTGGGCGGCCACGTTGGAAGGCCCGGCGGAGGTTTTCTGGTTTTCCGACGGTGTCGCCTACGTCGATCGCGAGGATGTGGCGGACGCGCTGGCCGAACTTGGCCCGTTGTCGGTGTTCCAGGGCGACCGCGAGTTGATCGCGCTGGCACCGCCCCGGTTTGAGGACGGCATGGTGCGCGGCGATGTCTCGCGCCTTGGCGCAGAGACCCCGCGCGAGGTCACGATCGTGGCCCATGGCCTCGACCCTGCTGGCCTGCCCCGCGATCTTGCCCGCGGGTCTGCGACCTTTGATGCCGGAGAGACGGTAGCCCAGGTCGAATTCGACCTGCCACCGGAACTGCGCAACCGTATCACCCGGTTCGAGGTGTCCGGTGAACGTCACGCGGGCGCAATCGCCCTGACGGATGATGCCCTGCAACGTCGTCAGGTCGCGCTGATCGCGGCGGGCGCGGATGATGAGCAGCAGGCGCTTTTGTCGCCGCTGCATTACCTGCGCCAGGCGTTGGAGCCGACCGCAGACCTGATGGAGGGCACGTTGAGCGATATCCTTGTGGCCAGCCCAGATGTGATCATGCTGGCCGATATCGCGACCCTCTCGCCCGAGGAAGAGTCCGGCTTGATCGCTTGGGTGGAAAACGGCGGCCTGCTGGTGCGTTTTGCCGGGCCGCGCATGGCGGCCTCGGACCTCGCGCGCGATGAAGCCGGGCCGCTGATGCCTGTGCGCTTGCGCGTCGGTGGCCGCACCGTGGGCGGCGCAATGTCGTGGGGTGAGCCGAAAGACCTTCGTCCGTTCGAGGAAGGCTCTCCTTTTTTCGGGCTAGCGGTGCCGGGCGATGTGCAGGTCTCAAGCCAGGTCGTGGCGCAGCCTGACCCGAGTTTGAGTGAGCGCACGATTGCCTCGCTGTCGGACGGAACGCCCTTGGTGACACGGTCCAATCTGGGCCAGGGCTCTGTCATCCTGTTCCACGTCACGGCGAATGCGGAATGGTCGACGCTGCCCCTGTCGGGGCTGTTCGTGCAGATGTTGGAGCGCTTGGCGATTTCCACGCGCCCCGTGGCACCCGACGCTGAGGATCTGGAGGGGACGATCTGGACACCGGAAGAGGTCTTGGACGGCTTCGGCGTGTTGCGCGACGCGGGCACGCGGCCCGGCGTGGCGGGCGAGGTGCTGGCCTCTGCGCCCTTGTCGGCAGAGGTTTTGCCGGGGCTCTATTCGGGCGAAGATCGCCGCTTGGCGCGCAATGTCATGGCGCAGGACGCCGGGCTTGTGGCGGCGGAATGGCCCGCTGATGTGCCGGTCGAGGGGATGTCGGTGACGCTGCCCACGTATCTGATGGCAAGTTTCCTGACAGGTGCCTTGGTGCTGTTGTTGATCGACGCCATCGCGGCGCTTTGGCTGGCGGGACGCCTGGGCGGGCTGGCGCGCAGCGCCGCCGTTCTTGCGGCGGTTCTTGTCGTCTCAGCTCCCGTTGACGCACAGATGACCCCGGCGGAGGAACTGGCGCTTCTGGCCACGTCAGAGGCCACGCTGGCCTATGTGCTGACCGGTGACGCAGAAGTGGACGAGACCTCTCGCGCGGGGCTTCAGGGCTTGTCGAACACGCTTTTTCAGCGGACGTCAGTGGAACCCGCACCGCCCATCGGTGTGGATCTGGAACTGGATGAACTGGCGTTCTTCCCGATGATCTATTGGCCGATCACGCCGGGCCAAGAGATCCCCTCGGCCAATGCCTACCGCCGCTTGAACGATTATCTGCGCGGGGGCGGCATGATCGTGTTTGACACCCGTGACGCCCATGTGGGCGGTTTTGGTTCGGGCACACCCGAAGGCCGCCGCCTTCAGGTGATCGCAGCGCCGCTCGACATTCCGCCGCTGGAGCCGATCCCCGAGGATCACGTTCTGACGCGCACCTTCTACCTGCTGCAAGACTTCCCCGGCCGCCACATGTCGCGCGATGTCTGGGTCGAGGCCGCGCCGCCAGACGCGGAACAGATCGAAGGCATGCCGTTTCGCAACCTCAACGACGGTGTCACGCCGGTTCTGATCGGTGGCAATGATTGGGCGGCGGCATGGGCGCAGGATGAACGGGGGCGGCCCCTCTATCCCGTGGGCCGTGGCCAAACCGGAGAGCGCCAGCGCGAGATCGCGCTGCGGTTCGGGGTCAATCTGGTGATGCATGTCCTCAGCGGAAACTACAAATCCGACCAGGTCCATGTGCCTGCCTTGCTTGATCGGTTGGGGCAATGAACATGGCCAGCCAAATCCTTTTTGACCCGCATCTGGCGTGGCCCGTGATCTATGGGCTTGGCGCGGCGTTGGTCTTGATCATCGCGCTGTCGATCTGGCGTGGCCTTTCGGGCTGGCCCTATCGCCTTTTGGCGGGGGCCGCGCTTTTGGCGGCGCTGATCAACCCGTCCCTGCAAACCGAAGACCGGGAACCCCTGTCGGACATCGTCTTGCTTGTCGTTGATGAAAGCGCCAGCCAGCGGATCTCGGATCGCCCCGACCAAACGGCAGAGGCGTTGGCCGCGCTGGAGGCCGAGGTCGAAGCACTGGGGATGGAAACGCGGATTGCCCGCGTGGGCGACGCAGATGATAACTCGGGCACACTGTTGATGTCCGAGTTGCAACGCCTGATGGCGGAAGAGCCGCGCGCGCGCATCGCCGGGGCCTTGGTGATCACCGACGGACGGCTCCATGATCCAGAACTGGTGCCCGACATGCCCGTGCCGATCCATGCGCTGATCACCGGGCGTGAGATGGACTGGGACCGCCGCCTTGTGGTGGAAACGGCGCCCGCCTTCGGGATCATCGGGGAAGAGCTTTTGCTGACGATCCGCCTTGAAGATCAAGGCGCGGTGCCTGCGGGGCTGGAAGGCCGCTCGCAGATCGTGATTGCCGTCGATGGGGGCGCGCCCCAGACCTATGTGGTTCCCGTGGGTGAAAGCCTGGAGTTGCCCCTGACATTGGAGCACGCGGGCCAGAACGTGATCCAGTTCACCGTACCCGAGGCCGACGGCGAACTGACCACGCGCAACAACGCCGCCGTGGTCCAGATCAATGGCATCCGCGACCGCCTGCGCGTGCTGCTGGTATCCGGGGAGCCGCACCCCGGCCAGCGGACATGGCGGAACCTTTTGAAGTCCGACCCCTCTGTCGATCTGGTGCATTTCACCATTCTTCGGCCGCCCGACCGCCAGGACGGCGTGCCCGTGTCTGAATTGTCCCTGATCGCATTCCCGACGCGGGAGCTGTTCATGGAGCGGGTGGACGACTTCGATCTGATCATCTTCGACCGCTACCAACGGCGGGGTATCCTGCCGATGGTCTATATCGACAACATTCGCCGGTACGTGGAAGACGGCGGCGCCCTTTTGCTGGCGGCTGGCCCTGATTTCGCAGGCGCCTCGTCCCTCTATCGCACACCCTTGGCGGACATCCTGCCGGGCCGGCCCACGGCGCGGGTAATCGAAGAGCCTTACGTGCCAATGATCAGCACCTTGGGCGCGCGCCACCCGGTGACGACGGGGCTGGAAGGCGAGCATACGCCGCTTCCCGGCAGTGAGGACCCTTGGGGCCGCTGGCTGCGCCAGATCGAGTTGACCGAGCAGGGCGGGCAGACCGTGATGGAGGGCGTCGACGGCGCGCCCTTGTTGATGCTGGATCGCGTGGGGCAGGGGCGCGTGGCGCTGCTGGCCTCGGATCATGCGTGGTTATGGGACCGTGGCTATGAAGGCGGGGGGCCGCAGTTGGAACTGCTGCGTCGCTTGGCCCACTGGATGATGGGTGAGCCGGATCTAGAGGAAGAGGCGCTGGTAGCTGAAGTCGATGGTCAGACCATCACGATCACCCGCCGGACATTGGCCGATGAAGTGGGCAGCGTGATCGTCACGACACCCGATGGCGAACAGTTGGAAGTGCTGCTGGAGGAGACCGCGCCGGGCGCATTCACTGCCGAGATCGAGGGCGAGGAACAGGGCCTCTACCGCTTGGTGGAAGGTGATCTGGAGCGTGTCATCGCGCTGGGGCCCGCCGCGCCGCGCGAATTCGAAGTGACGATTGCGGGGGCGGAGCAGATTGATCCGCTACTGGAGGCCGAAGGCGGGCGCTCTGTGCGGCTGGAAGACGGTTTGCCTGATCTGCGACGCGTCTCTGAAGGGCGCACTGCGCATGGGCGCGGGTGGCTGGGGCTGACGACGCGAGAGGCTTACATCACGACAGATGTGACAGTGACGCCGTTCATTCAGGCCTGGGTCTTCCTGCTTCTGGCGGCGGGGCTGATGCTGGCGGGCTGGCTGCGCGAAGGCCGTCAGTAGAGGTTTCGCCGTGCCTTCGGCACGCGCGACGGTGGCGAGGGGGAAACCCCCTCGCGCTCCCCCAAACCCGCGTATCCATGGGACGTCAGGCTAGGTGTCGGGCAGGGCGAAAACGGTCGTATCCTCGGCCCATCCCTCAACCTTGGTGCGTGCGCGGATGAAGACCCGTGGTGTGCCCTCGGGGATCGAGATGCCGGAGGTCGAGCGGGTGAACGGTTGCTCCTGAACATGGGGATGTGCCAGGGGGCGGTCGCCGATCACAGTCCCATCGGCCAGTTCGACCCGCCATCCGTCGGCGTAGTCATCCCACCCGGTGTCGCCATGGGCGATCGTGACGTCGAAGCGCCAGCCGGTGGCGCCGGGAGTGGCCTCGATGCCCACGACTTGGGCGGGGTCTGAGAGCGCAGGAGAGGCGACAAGCAGCAATGGGATGATGTAACGTTTCATGCCGCCACAATACGTGCCCCCGTGCGAGGTGCTATCCACGATTGCGTGAGGGGTCAGAACGGCTTGTAAACCACAAGGATCAGCACGCCGATGGCACCAAAGACGCTGATCTCGTTGAAGACGCGTAGCCAGCGGTCGCTCTCGGTGAAAATGCCTTTGCGGGCCCTGAGCACCAGCCGCCCGGTCCAGCCATAATGCGCCGCCAACAACAGCACGACACAGATTTTCACCAACGACCACGTGGGCCAGCCCCAGAGGTAGGCCAGATACAATCCCGAGAGAATCGCGATCACGCCAAGCCCGAGCGAGAAGCGGTAGATGCGGATCGTCAGATCACCTGTGGGACCGAAGGTGCCTTGGGCCTCCCACTCTCGCTTCCAGAAAATGATCGCGCGGGGGGTGGCGAAGATACCGGTCATCCACCCGAAAACACACAACAGATGTAAGACTTTGACCCATTCCATGGGACACCTTCTGGTCAGGATCGCGTAGCGCCGCAAGATGCCACATTGCGCCGCGGCAAAAACAATTGCCTAATTTCCATATTGGTTATATTATTTTACCAATTAGTGGGATTTGCCCGCCGCAAGGGAGGATACGTCGATGGAAATGCCAACACCTGACGCCGGGATCTTGAACCGGAAAGCGCGGATCGTGGAACGGTTGGCAAGCGTGCTTCCCAAGACGGCGGTGATTGATGACGCGACGCAGACCAAGGCCTACGAATGCGACGCCCTGACCGCCTATAAGTGCCCGCCCCTTGCGGTTGTCCTTCCGGCGACGACGGCAGAGGTCGCGGCGGTGCTGAAGATCTGCCATCAGGAAGGGGTGCCGGTTGTCCCTCGGGGGTCGGGGACGTCGCTGGCCGGCGGCGCGCTGCCGACGGCGGACTCCGTGATCCTGGGCGTGGCGCGGCTGAACCAGGTGCTGGAGACGGACTATGAGAACCGGATCATCCGGGTGCAGTCCGGCCGCACCAACCTAAGCGTTACCGGCGCCGTGGAATCCGAGGATTTCTTCTATGCGCCCGACCCGTCATCTCAGTTGGCCTGTGCCATCGCGGGCAATATCGCGATGAACTCGGGCGGGGCCCATTGCCTGAAGTACGGTGTAACGACCAACAACCTTCTGGGTGTCACCATGGTGACGATGGAGGGCGAGATCCTGAAGATCGGCGGCGCGTACCTTGATAGCGGCGGTTATGACCTTCTGGGTCTGATCTGCGGCAGCGAAGGCCAGTTGGGCGTCGTGACCGAAGCCACCCTGCGCATCTTGCGCAAGCCCGAAGGCGCGCGACCCGTTCTGATCGGTTTCGACAGCAACGAAGTGGCGGGCGCATGTGTGTCCGACATCATCAAGGCGGGTGTTTTGCCCGTGGCGATCGAGTTCATGGACCGTCCGATCCTTGAGATCGCCGAGAACTATGCCAAGGCGGGCTACCCCGACTGTGAGGCGGTGCTGATTGTGGAGGTCGAAGGCTCGTCCGCTGAAATCGACGCGCAGCTTGGGCTGATCAAGCAGATCGCGCGGTCTCACAACCCGGTGGAACTGCGCGAGGCGGAGACGGCGGAAGAGGCTGCGCGGATCTGGCTTGGCCGCAAGAGCGCGTTCGGCGCGGTCGGTCAGGTGGCCGATTACATGTGCCTTGACGGGACGATCCCGGTGGGCGAACTGCCCCGCGTGCTCAAGGGCATCAAGGACATCGGCGACAAATACGGGTTGAAGGTCGGTAACGTGTTCCACGCGGGCGATGGCAACATGCATCCGCTAATCATGTTCGATGCCAACAAGCCCGGTGATCTGGAACTGTGCGAGCAATGCGGCGCCGATATCCTGACGCTCTGCGTTGAGGTCGGCGGTTGCCTGACCGGAGAGCACGGCGTGGGCGTCGAGAAGCGTGACCTGATGGGGGCACAGTTCACGCCGGCGGACATGGAAGCGCAGATGTGGGTGAAGGATGTGTTCGACCCCACATGGCTACTGAACCCTGCCAAGGTGTTCCCGTTGGAGACATCGCGCACCCGGCGCGAGCGGGATTTCGCCGCCTGACGGCGTCGACCGCGCTGGGGGGATTTCATCCCCCCAGACCCCCCGAGAGTTGTACTTGCAAGATGAAGGAGCGGGCAAGATGTTGAGCCCTGCCAATGAGGCTGAATTGAGCGATGCGGTGGCCGGTGCCTCGGGTGCGTTGCGGGTGGTGGGCGGCGGGACGCGTTCCATCGGCGCGGCACGTGCAGGGGAAGTCCTGTCGCTGTCCGAGCTTGTCGGGATCGAAATGTACGACCCCGGTGCTTTGACGTTGGTTGCGAAGGCGGGCACGCCTTTGGATGATATCGAGGCCGCCTTGTCGGCTGAGGGACAGATGCTGGCCTTCGAGCCCACGGATATGCGGGCGCTTCTGGGACGCGACGGCGCGTCGACCATTGGCGGCGTGGTGGCGGCAAATGCCTCTGGCCCGCGGCGTTTGCAGGCGGGCGCCTGCCGGGATTCCCTTTTGGGTGTGCGGTTCGTGGATGGGCGCGGCGACGTGTTGAAGAATGGGGGCCGGGTGATGAAGAACGTCACGGGCTACGACCTGGTGAAGCTGATGGCCGGGTCCTACGGCACCTTGGGTGTGATGTCTGAGGTGGCGCTGAAGGTGCTGCCGAAGCTGGACGGTGCAACAGTCGTCGTGCGTGACGCGGACGCGCTGGAGGTGATGACTCAGGCGATGATGTCGCCGTTCGAGGTTTCTGGCGCGGCGGCGATCCCTGGTGAAGGGGTGTTCCTGCGCCTGGAGGGGCTGGAGGTCTCGGTGCAATACCGCACCGAGAAGCTGCGCGCGCTTTTGGGTAAATTGGGTGAGATCGAGGTGATATCCGATCCTGCGCAATCCGCGGCCCTGTGGCGGCGCCTGCGCGATGTGACGGATTTCGCCGATGGCACAAGCGCCGTGTGGCGTGTGTCGATGAAGCCGTCAGACCTGATGTCTGGGCTGATGCCTGCGCTGGGGGGCGGCTTGGACGTGCAATACGATTGGGCGGGTGGCCTTGCATGGCTGCGGATGGGCACCGGGATAGATGATGCGCAGATCGTGGAGATGCACGAAGCGATCCAAACGGGCGTCACGGCCCATGGCGGTGGTCATGCCACGCTGTTCAAGGCGCCTGATGCCGTCCTGTCACGCGTCATCCCTTTCCAGCCGGAAACGCCCGGCGTTGCCCTGTTGGCAAAGGGGTTGCGGGCAAAGTTCGACCCCCGCGCCATTCTGAACCCCGGCCTGATGGGAGCTGCCTGACATGCAAACCACCTTCACGCCAGAGCAGTTGAAAGACCCAGCCACCGCGCGCTCCAACGAGATTCTGCGGTCTTGCGTCCATTGTGGGTTCTGCACCGCAACTTGCCCAACCTACCAGGTTCTGGGGGACGAGTTGGATAGCCCGCGCGGGCGAATCTACCTGATCAAGGATATGCTGGAGAACAACCGGCCTGCCGACGAGAAGACAGTGAAGCACATCGACCGTTGCCTGTCATGTCTGGCGTGCATGACGACCTGCCCCTCGGGGGTGCACTACATGCACCTGGTCGATCACGCGCGCGAGTATATCGAGCAGACTTACAAACGCCCGAGGTTCGAGCGTGTCTTGCGGTGGACCCTGGCGCAGATCCTGCCGTATCCCACGCGGTTCCGGCTGGCGCTTCTGGGGGCCAAGATCGGGCGTCCCTTCGCGCGCCTGATGCCCGACGCGCGTCTGCGGGCGATGCTGGAGATGGCACCGGATTATATCCCTCCGGTCAGTCGCAATGACGATCCGCAGACGTTTCCGGCCAAGGACAAGAAGATGCGTGTGGCGCTGATGACGGGCTGTGCCCAAAAGGCGCTGAACACGGATATCAACGATGCGACGATCCGGGTCCTGACGCGGCTTGGCGCCGAGGTTGTCGTCGCCGAGGGCGCAGGGTGTTGTGGGGCGTTGACGCACCACATGGGCAAGACCGAGGAAAGCCACGGGACGGCGGCGAAGAATATTCGCGCCTGGGCCAAGGAAATGCGCGGCGAGGGGTTGGACGCGATCGTGATCAACACCTCGGGCTGCGGCACGACGGTGAAGGACTATGGCCATATGTTCCGAGAGGATGCGGCGCTGGCGGAGGACGCGGCAGTCGTGGCGGGATTGGCCAAGGACATCAGCGAAGTGCTGATCGACCTGATGCCCGAGGACGTGGTGCAGAAAAACGGTGAGGGGGTGCACGTGGCGTATCACGCGGCCTGTTCGCTCCAGCATGGGCAGCAGATCAAGACCTATCCCAAGGACCTGTTGAAGCGCGCCGGGTTCAAGGTGTTGGAGCCTGCCGATAGCCACCTGTGTTGCGGGTCGGCGGGGACCTACAACCTGATGCAGCCTGAGATTTCGGGGCAGTTGAAAGAGCGCAAGGTGCAGACGTTGGAAGCCACGCGACCCGACATCATCTCGGCCGGGAACATCGGCTGCATGATGCAGATCGGCGGCGGCACGGATGTGCCGATTGTCCACACGGTGGAGTTGCTGGATTGGGCGACGGGTGGTCCGCGTCCGGCGGCACTGGACCGCGACCGGGACGAGCCCTTGGTGCCGATGCTGCGTTAGGGGCCAAGGAGGGGCAGGCGCGCAGGCGGGCGTCCCACCCAGCCACCCCGCCCGCCTCCGCGCCTGCGGGGCGGGTGTTGGCGGCCCATGGTCATATTCTTGCCCTGCTTCCCAGGTACCTCCGTGGCACCATGTCAGGAGGGTCATCCATGAAGCGGGCGTTTGTCGCGGGAATTCTTTGTTTTCTGGGGGTCGCACTTGGCGGTCCCGGCGCGGTGCAGGCGCAGGGCCTGCCACAGGTGCAGCTTTCGGAAGGGCACGGCAACCTTCGGGCATTGACCCCCGGCACCGAGGCGCAGGTCTGGCGCGCCGTTGGGCGCCTGGATTCGGGCGTTTCTTTTTGTTCGGCCACGCTTATTCGTGAGAATCTTGTTCTGACCGCGGCCCATTGCGTGTATCACCCCGCCACATCCCGCGCCTTCGAGCCGGCTGATTTGACGTTTCTGGCGGGGCTGCGCAACGGTCGTGCGGAAGCGATCCGCGGTGTCCGCCGGATCATGATCCTACCAGACTATCGGCCGGAAGCGGGCCCTGATTTCGAGATGATCGGTCGCGATGTCGCCCTGCTGGAGTTGGCGATGCCGATCTCGATGGCGTCCATCACGCCCATCTCGGTGGCGCAGACAGCGTGGCGCGAGGGGCGGGTAACGGTTGTGTCCTACGGGCGCGACCGGGAAGACTACGCCTCCATCGAAGAGGGGTGCGAAATCCTGGAAAGGCAGGATTCGGTTCGATCGCTTAGCTGTGAAGTGGTGTCGGGGGCCTCGGGCTCGCCGGTGCTGCGGGTCAATCAGGGGCGCGCCGAGGTGGTTGCGGTGATCTCGGCCAGCGCACAATCGGGTGATGATGATGTCTCGCTTGCGGTGACCTTGGATGACCACCTGTCCACGCTTATGGCGCAGTACCAAGGCGGTGCGGTGCGGGCGACGGGCGGCGGCCTGTCGCTGCTGAACCGGGGTGGCGACGCGCGATCTGACATTGGCGCGCGGTTTATTCGGCCCTGATCGCCAAGGGCTTGAAACCCGCTTTCTGCCTTCCCAAATTCATCCTGTCGGTGCCGCCTAGCGGGCCGACACCCGTAACAGGGCCTGCGCCTGATGGTCAGGGCGGCCCCTCATATCGTTATCGCTCAATGGAGGATGACCCATGCGAACCTATGATTTTTCCCCGCTCTACCGTGCCACTGTCGGCTTTGACCGTGTGGCAGACATGCTGGACCGCGTCTTGACGCAAGACGCCGGCCAATCGACCTACCCGCCCTACAACATCGAAAAGCTGGACGAGAATTCCTACCGGATCTCGGTGGCCGTGGCCGGGTTTTCGGACGCGGACCTGAACGTGGAACAGCGCGAGCATCAGCTTGTGATTTCCGCCAAGCGTGAGAAGGACGAGGACGCGCGCACCTATCTGCATCGTGGCATTGCCACACGTGCCTTCGAGAAGCGCTTCCAACTGGCCGACCATGTCCGGGTGACACAGGCCGTGGCCGAGCACGGAATGCTGCACATCGACCTTGTGCGCGAAGTGCCCGAAGCGCTGAAGCCGCGCCGGATCGAGATCGGCACCAGTGGTACCCGCGCGATCGAAGCGGACACTGTCGAAGCCTGATGGCCTGACACGACACCCGAAAGGCGGCCCCCACAGGGGTCGCCTTTTTCGTTCAGGCGGACTTCAGGCGGCGGGGACGCACGCCCTTACGCTCGATCCGGCGGGCGGGCTCCATGCCGATGGCATGATCCAACATGCGCCGGGCGGCCTTGGTTTGCCGCGACAGACTGCGCGACGTGACAAGCAGGCTTTCGACCCAACACCCGGCGGCCTGAATGACGGAATGACGCTCCATCACGACGTTGAGGTATTCGGCCCGTTTCTTGCCGCGCATCCGGCGTATGCCCTTGTGGCCAATCAGCTTGATGGCGGGGACCAGAACCTCTTCCCCGGTCTCTTCGATCACCTGAAGGACACGGTGTTGCGGCGACAGGATGAGGTCGGTTTGCGGTTGATTTTCCCCCAGTGCCCCGGCCGGGATCAGGATCGGCTTGGCCTTGTCGTCGCGGGTCTTGAACACCATGGTTTCGCGCACCACGAGACGCAGGGCCTGCCAGCCGTGGTCCTTGGTCCAGAGAATATCGTCGGGGCGCAGGTCTTCGATCGCGACCCCGCCGCGTTCGGTCAGCATCAAGGTGCCTGCCAGAAAGAAAACGGGGCCTGCGGAGAACGAGAAGTTGGACGCGTTGACGTCGTCGCGCTCGAACCCGCTCAGCTGCAGCGTTTCACCGTTGTCGAAGGTAATCAGCGTGTTGTCGCCGCCGGACATCCGGTCCAACATGTCCTGATAGCTGCTGATCTCGGCCATATCAAAGGCGATCACGTCGTTCGATCCGAAGCCGTTTATCACATCACTTCCGTGGCCATCGCGGTACACGAACGTCTCATTTCCCGACCCGGCCTTGATCGTATCGTCGCCAGCTCCGGCCTCCACCACATCGTTGCCAGACCCGGTTTCGATGTAATCGTCGCCGTCGCCACCGATGATGGTGTCATCGCCGCTTCCCCCTTTTATGCTGTCGTCGTCGTCGCCCCCGAAAAGACGGTCATTCCCTGAACCGCCGGTGATCGTATCGTGGCCTTCGTCGCCGTAGACCGTGGCACTATCGGACCCGACCGAGATCTTGTCGTGGCCAGCCCCGCCTTCGATCATATCGTTGCCTTGGCCCGTGATGGTGTCGTCGCCGTCACCGCCATCAATCAGGTCCGCGCCGTTGCCGCCTTCGATCTTGTCGCTACCGCCGCCGCCGTCGATGGTGTCATTGCCATCGCCCCCCTTGATTTCGTCATCGCCGTAGCCGCCGAAAATGACGTCATCGCGATCTTCGCCCTCCAGTTTGTCGTTGTCACTGCCGCCATCTATGGTGTCGTTGCTGGTACCGCCCTTGATGTCTTTCGTCCCGGAATTGCCGACAAGCGAGTCATCTCCGGCGTCGCCATCCAGCGTATCGTCACCGCTGTTGCCAATGATCGTATCATCGCCGTCGAGACAGTTGTTGTTGTCATTGCCTGATGCACCCGTGATGGAATCGTTTCCATTGGTCGCCATTGAACCGTCCTGATCGAATTTAAGGTCGATCAGAGAGCTGGACCAAAATGGCTAACGTCAGTTTAGGACGATCACGCGAAATCCTTAGAATTCGCGGTAAAACTGGTCTGGTTTTGGGGGCTTTGGGGTCAGAACCATTGCCCCGGTTCCATCAGGCCCAACTCCATCAACTGCATGGAGGACCAGTGGAATTGGGTGGATTTGTGCCAGCGGAAATCTGGAATGTCGTGGCGCGATCCGGGGTTGGTGCGCAGCGCCTTGGCCACCCGGAATGAGCAGATCGAGGCCGACAGCGAATGGTGCCAGGGGCAGGCGTAGGTGTTCAGTTCTTCATCGGACAGCGTGTGATCCTCGCGCAGGGTCAGGCCCGGCGCGGCGCGGAACAGTCCCACGCGGTCGATCTTGCGTTTGGGTTTGGCGACGTGTTCCTCGAACCGCCAGCGCAGGCCGCCGTAGAAATTCAGCTGACGTTCCATCACTTCATCCAGTTCCGGCCCGCCGCGCCGCGTCTCGGCGTAGTAGCCCGAACTGTCGAGAAGCGCGCCGTCCAGGTCGACGGCATTGGGATGCGCGCTCAGGTCGCCCGCATAGAGATCCACGACATAGGTCAGCACCGACTCGCGCCGTTCCTCCATCACCCAGGTGACCAATTCGCCGATCGTGCGATCCTCGCAGAACGGATAGAACAGGTATTCGCCATTGTAGCAGTAATGGATCCACTGGCCGGGCACCTTTTCGATCAAGGCATTTACCACGGCTTGCGTGGCGCCGAGCTGGCGGGACGGGTGGCGGATAATGTGTTGCAGGCATTTGGCTCCCTTGGGGGCGTCGGGCACCGCCACCTCATCGGGGGCGAGGATGAAGATCGCCTTGAAGGCCAGCGAATGCAGGTGATCAAGGCTCGAGGCAAGCTCCACCCGGTCCTCCGCGATCAGGATGGCGAAGGGGCCTTTTGCGAAGCTCGCGTCGGGGGCGGCTTTGAAACTGGAGAGGCTGTCGAAGTTCATCTTTGGATGCTGCTCGAATTTTCAACACAAGATGCCTGCCTGCGCCGGATTTTGCAATCGCGCCATCGGTTGAACCGGAGGCCCCCGCACGATAGACCCCATCCGTTGCGATTTCCTTGATCCCGCGTGAGGCATCCCCCGATGACCAAGAAGCTGTTCGTTAAGACCTATGGCTGTCAGATGAACGTCTATGACAGTGAGCGCATGGCCGAGGCTTTGGGCGCTGAGGGGTATGAACAGGTCAGCACCCCCGAGGGCGCGGATATGATCCTGCTCAACACCTGCCACATCCGCGAGAAAGCGGCAGAGAAGATGTATTCCGAGCTGGGGCGCCTGCGGCCCCTGCGCGACGCGAACCCGGACCTCAAGATCGGCGTGGCGGGCTGTGTGGCGCAGGCCGAGGGGGAAGAGATCATGCGCCGTCAGCCGCTGGTCGATCTGGTCGTGGGGCCGCAGACCTACCACCGCTTGCCGAAGATGATGGAGGCGGTGAACGCGGGTGAAAAGGCGCTGGATACGGATTTCCCCGAGGAAGACAAATTCCTGAAATTGCCGAAATCCCGCGCGACGCGCGGCCCGACGGCGTTCCTGACTGTGCAGGAAGGCTGCGACAAGTTTTGTGCCTTCTGCGTGGTCCCCTACACGCGCGGGGCAGAGGTTTCGCGTCCCGCCGAGCGTCTGATGGCCGAGGCCCGCGACCTGGTGGATCGTGGCGTTCGCGAGATTACCCTGCTGGGGCAGAACGTGAATGCCTATCATGGCGCGGGGCCGGACGGCACCTGGGGCCTTGCGCGCCTGATCCGCGAGATGGCGAAGATCGACGGGTTGGATCGTCTGCGTTTCACCACCTCGCACCCCAACGACATGGAAGACGACCTGATCGCAGCCCATGGCGATTGCCCTGAGTTGATGCCGTATCTGCACCTGCCCGTGCAGGCGGGCAGCGACAAGATCCTCAAGGCGATGAATCGCAAGCATACGGCGGATCAATACATTCGCCTGATCGAGCGTATCCGCGCCGCAAGGCCAGATTTGCACCTGTCCGGTGACTTCATCGTCGGCTTCCCCGGCGAAACGGAAGAAGACTTTCAGGCGACTTTGGATCTGGTCGAAACGGTCGGCTATGGCACCGCCTATTCGTTCAAATACTCCGCCCGTCCCGGCACACCTGCGGCAGAACGCAAGGGGCAGGTCAGTGACGCCGAAGCGGGTGAACGCCTTCAACGCTTGCAAGCGCTTTTGACGACCCAGCAGCGCGCGGCACAGGACGCGATGGTGGGACGTCGCGTGAAGGTGCTGTTCGAAAAGCCGGGCCGCAATCCCGGCCAGATGATCGGCAAATCCGACTACCTGCACTCGGTCCACGCGGATGGCCCTGACACCCTGCGCGGGCAGATCGCCGAGGTCGAGATTGTCGAAAGCATGACGAACTCGCTGACCGGACGGCTGGTCTAGGCCTTACCGGCGCGGTCCGGACGGTCGACCGCGCGCGCATTGCGGCAGGCGCAAGCAGAAGTGCGCGCCCCCGAGGGCAGAGATCCGCATTTGACTGCGGATGTGCCCAAAGCTGAACAGGCCGTTAACACGTTGGCGCCATCACGAATTCTGGGCTGGTCTAGATTCGCAAACGGCAGAAACAAACGGAACCGATTCGCCTGATCGTCTCGTGTTTAAAGACATTAGCGCAAAAAAATGCGAGCTTGGCAGGACTACCTCTAGCGCGTTTCATTACCCAATAGGCAAAAATGGACGAATCGCCCGCCTGCTGTTTCCGAATCCGCAACTCCGGCACCAATAAACCTCTTCCCAACATGGGATAAGTTGCTATCCTTCTGAAATATACACGTTTTCTGAATCAGCGCTGCAAGCTGGCCGGAATGACGCAGGAATCAATTGATCGAAGCCCTCCGCGCAGCACGTGTCTTTGGGATTCGGAACTAAGGGGGATGCACGAGTGATTGACGCTCTGACACGCGGTTTGACGCGGGGAATGATTAGCACGCTTGGCGTTGCCGCCCTGGTTGCGGGGGCGTTTATGGCCACCTCGACTCCGGCGGCCGCACAGCAGCAGATTATCGTAAGCGGGCAAGTTTAGCCGGGCCTTTGGGTTGACCCCGACGGGTGTCTGCACTGGGTCGCCGACGGTGGCATCGAAGGCTACATGGAAGGCCGCGTGAACCCCGAGAACGGGATGCCGGTTTGCCTGGATGTGAACCCATGCGGCGTCGCGAACACCGACACTATGTTCCACACTGACAGCGCACGTCTGACCGGCTCCGGCCGTCAGTACCTGCAACAGTTCTTCACGCAGGCCGGGGCCTATGCCTACGCCATCTACGGCCACACCGACAGCCGCGCCTCGGACGAATACAATATGCGCCTGAGCGAGCGTCGTGCCGCTGCCGTGGCCAACGTAGCCCGTTCCGTCGGGGCGCGCATCGCCCGTGAAATCGGATATGGCGAGCGTCGCCCCGTCGCACCGAACGATTCGGCTGCGAACATGCAGCGCAACCGCCGCGTCGAAATCGTGTGCTACCGCTAAGGCGGAGGAAGGGACTACAAGATGAACATGTTTAAACTTCCTTTGCTGATCGCGGCACCTCTGGCCTTGATGGGCTGTGTAGAGAACTTCGAAGGCGTGGGCCCTGCCCGCGTCGGTCCCAATGGCGAGCCGCCGGTGGTCGCCATCGGTGAAGACCGGGGTCGGGATGCGGGATCGCTTTCGCGGCTTGAGGCGGGCATTTATATCGATCCCGATGGCTGCCATATCTGGATGATCGACGACGGCCTTGAAGGTTATTGGTCGCGCCGTCTGGACCCGCGCTCGGGTCTGCCGGTCTGCACCGAACCCGCGCCGCGCGGCTCGATCATCGGCGATTACTCATCGGGGAGCCCGGGCATTGCGGATCGCGTGCCGCGCATCCGCAACTGACCGCGCACCAGTTGTTTGCGAACGGGTGGCCCTTGGGTCGCCCGTTTTGCGTTAAAAGGGGGCAGGGTTGGTGGTCCATTGGGCCCATGCATACGAAATATTGGTGACAGACCTCTTTGGTGTGTGGACAACACCCCGCCCTGACGCCAGACTCGATCCATCGCGCGCCTCGGGTGGTCCGGGACGCCTCAGCCCAACCGGAGAAGTCTTTGGCAATCAACACGCTGCCCCCCTCGGACCCGTCCAGCGCCCCGTCTGTTGCCCCCGAATCCCTTGAGCGAACCATAGAGTTTTCTGACAATCGGCTGCTAATCGAACTTTGCGGCGAATACGACCGCAACCTGGCGCAGGTCGAGCAGTTGGTCTCGGTCCAGATCAATCGGCGCGGAAATATCCTGGCGATCCTGGGCGAGGCGCGTGACCGCGCAGCCGAGGTCCTTCAGGGCCTTTACGAGAGGTTGGAGCAGGGCAAGCAGGTGGAACCCGGTGATATCGACGCGGCCGTGCGGATGGGCGGATCGGCGGCTGGAACGGGCGTGCGCGACGGTGACCAGATCGAGATGTTCAAGGGCGGCACGCTGGAGATCGGTACCCGCAAGAAAACGGTCGAGCCGCGCACCAAGGCGCAGCAGGACTACGTCCGTGCGCTGTATGACAACGAATTGGCTTTTGGCATCGGGCCCGCCGGCACAGGCAAGACCTATATCGCCGTCGCCGTTGCCGTGAACCAGATGATGAGCGGTCATGTCGACAAGATCATTCTGAGCCGACCGGCGGTTGAAGCTGGTGAGCGCCTCGGCTTCCTTCCCGGCGACATGAAGGACAAGGTCGATCCCTACATGCAGCCGCTCTATGACGCGCTGAATGACTTTCTGCCGGGCAAGCAATTGGCGAAGCTGATTGAGGAAAAGACCATCGAGATCGCGCCGCTGGCTTTCATGCGCGGTCGGACTCTGTCGAACGCCTATGTGGTGCTGGACGAGGCGCAGAATGCGACCTCGATGCAGATGAAGATGTTCCTGACGCGGTTGGGGCAGGGGTCCCGCATGGTAATTACCGGGGACCGCACGCAGGTGGACCTGCCGCGTGGCGTGACCTCGGGCCTGTCCGATGCGGAACGCATTCTCAAGGATGTGCCCGGGATCGGCTTCAACTACTTCACCGCCAAGGACGTCGTGCGTCACCACATGGTCGCCAAGATCATTCAGGCCTACGACAAGGACGGACCTGTCGGCTAGCCACATGCGGCTAGAAGGGGCCTTGGTGTCGAGGGTTTAGTTGTCTTTCTCGCGTTTGCGCAGCAGCCACGATACGGAAATCCATCCAATGACGGTGAGGGCCAAGAACAGCTCAAGATGCTGAAAGTCTGCGATGGCGCGACTCATGTCCATTAATATGCCTGTCGTGTTCATGGGCCTGCCTCGCACGTTTTGATTCTTGTTTGATCCCCGACGATGGCGAAACAATGTGGTCAAATTGGGGCGTTTGTTTCGATTTGGTCCGCATTCCTTCCGTAAGATGCGTTGCGCAAACCACCGCAGCGCCCTAAGTCCGCGCCATGGAGATCGATATTCTGACAGAAGCGCCGCAGTGGGACGCGCTTGATCTTGAGGGGCTGGCGCAAGCGGCTTTCACCGAGGCATTGCGGGATCTGTCGCTTGATCCTGATGCCTTCGCGCTCTCGATCCTGGCCTGCGACGATGTCCGCATCGCCACGCTGAACACCGAATTCCGCGGCAAGCCCACGGCGACAAACGTGCTAAGTTGGCCCACCGAGGACCGCGCGCCGGACGTTCCCGGCACGATGCCTGATCTTGCTGGCCTTCTGGAAGAACTCGGCGATCTGGCGCTGGCCTATGAAACCTGCGCGCGCGAGGCGCGCGACGGCGGCAAACCGTTTGCCGATCACGTGACCCATTTGCTTGTGCATGGCCTGTTGCATTGTCTTGGTTTCGACCACGAAACCGACCCGGACGCCACGCTAATGGAGGCGACAGAGACGCGGATACTTGCCAGACTAGGGGTCCCTGACCCATATTGAATGTGTAGGGGCGATTTCGGCCCGGTTTTACTTTTGGAAAGGAGCCATGAGCTCAAACCCTGATCCGTCGTCTCCCGCGGCGCGTGGCGCGCCACCCAGCGAATATGAGACCGACGAAGATTCCCCGGCCCAGAGGCCCGGGTTTTTCGCCCGTTTTTTCGGCGCCGAAACGTCGGGGACAGACCCCGATGACGAGGTTCTGCCCGATGATCCATCTACCCCTCAAACGCTCGGCCCCCGGTTGCCCGGCATCTCCAACCTGCGACGGATGCGGGTGGAGGATGTGGCGATTCCACGGGCCGAGATCACCTCGGTTGCCAGTGATACAAACCTGCCCGATCTGGTGCAGGTGTTTCGCGACAGCGGCCTGACGCGCCTGCCGGTCTACGACGGGACGCTGGACGAGCCTATTGGCCTGGTCCACCTCAAGGACATCGCGTTGAGCTATGGGTTCAACGGCGGCGATGAGCCCTTCATCCTGTCCGAAAGCTTGCGGCCCGTGCTTTATGTGCCGCCCTCGATGCCCATCGGTGTGCTGCTGACCAAGATGCAGGCGGATCGGATCCACATGGCGCTGGTGATCGACGAATACGGCGGTGTGGACGGTCTGCTGACCATCGAGGATCTGATCGAACAGGTCATTGGCGAGATCGAGGATGAACACGACATCGAAGAGGCGCAGCCTTGGATCAAGGAAGAAGATGGCGCCTTTCTGGCGCTGGCACGCGCGCCGCTTGATGAATTCGAATCCGAGATCGGGCTGGATCTGGTTGATGAGGAGGAAGAGGAAGAGGTCGACACCCTTGGCGGCCTCGTATTCCTTCTGACGGGCCGCGTGCCTGCGCGGGGAGAGGTCGTGCCACATCCCTCAGGCGTGGAGTTCGAGGTGATCGATGCAGATCCCCGCCGCATCAAGCGCCTGCGCGTTCGGCTGCCGTCCGAGGCCGCTGAGTGACATCACTCGGTCGCTGGCAGGCCCGCGCGCTGGCGGTCTTCGCGGGGGGCGTGGCGGCGTTGGCCTTGCCGCCGTTCAATGCGTGGTACGCGATCTTTGCTGCCTTCGCGCTGATCGCGGCGCTTGTGGCCACGGCCGAGACGCCGCGCGGCGCGGCTTGGCGGGCGTGGGCCGCTGGCGTGGGGTGGTTTGGCGTCTCGATGCATTGGATCGTGCAACCGTTTTTCGTGGATGCCGCCGTAACGGGCTGGATGGCCCCCTTCGCCCTCGTCCTGTTGGCGGGGGGCTTGGCGCTGTTCTGGGGGCTGGCCGGATGGGCCGCGGCACGGGTCAGCGAAGGCCCCGGGCGCGCGTGGGTCTTTGCCGGGCTATTGACTCTTTTGGAGGCGCTTCGCGGTCACATCTTCACGGGACTGCCATGGGCGCAGCCCGGCCACGGCTTGATCGACAGCCAGGCGCTGGCCCTGTCGGCCCATGTGGGTCCGCATGGATTGACGCTACTGGTCCTGTTTGTGTCGGCAGCCTCTGCCGTGATCTACCTCTACAAGGGGCCGACGTGGGCGGGGGTGCCGCTTGCCTTCGGGCTGGCTCTTGGCCTTGTCCCCATGGCCGCCCCCGCGCCCGCGCCCGCGGCGGAAGCCCCCGTTTTGCGTATCGTGCAGATCAATGCCCCCCAGCATCTGAAATGGCAGCGCGACATGGTCCCGGTGTTCTTTGAGCGTGGCCTGACACTCACGGCCAGCGCGCCGGGGCCGCTTGGCGCACCGGATCTGGTGATCTGGCCCGAGACCAGCCTGCCCGAGATCCTGGACCGCTCCGACCTCGCGCGCGCGCGGATCGCGGAGGCCGCTGGCGGGGCCGAGGTGTTGATCGGCGGTCAACGCTATGCGGGGCTGGAGCCACGCAACATGCTGGCGTATCTGGCGGCGGATGGCGGTATCGCCAGCGTTTACGATAAGCACCACCTTGTGCCCTTCGGCGAATACCTGCCCCTGCGCGGACGGGCGGAGGCCCTTGGCCTGCAAGGCCTCGCTCAGCAGCTGTCGGGGGGGTATCGTCCGGGGGAGGGTCCGGGCGTGATGGATCTGGGCCCGCTTGGGCGCGCCTTCCCGATGATTTGCTACGAGGCGATTTTTCCGGGCTACATCCGTGCGGTCGCCCGCCCTGATTGGATGGTGCAGGTTACCAATGATGCCTGGTTCGGCAGTTTCGCCATGCCCTACCAACACCTCGCGCTGGCGCGCCTGCGCGCGGCGGAACAGGGCTTGCCCCTGATCCGGGCCGCCAACACGGGCGTCTCGGCTGTGATCGATGCGCGGGGCGAGGTGACCCATTCCCTGCCAATGGACACCCAGGGTACCCTTGACGCCCGTCTGCCACCTGCCTTGCCGCCAACGCTTTATGCCCGAACAGGCGACCTGCCAGCGCTGATTCTTGCGATATTTGTCACATTGTCCGGACTAGCCGTCGCGCGCGCCCGTTCGCCCCATTGATTGCGGCGTGAAAGGCGCGTAAGCGGCGGATAACCCCTCCACAACGGCTTCCTGGCGTGGGGGAAATATTAATGGAGCACTCCCCATGGCGCGTAATAACTACCTGTTCACCTCGGAATCCGTGTCCGAGGGCCACCCCGATAAGGTCTGCGACCGGATTTCCGACGCAATCCTCGATGCATTCCTGTCCGAAGAGCCCGAAGCGCGCGTCGCGTGTGAGACCTTCGCCACCACCAACCGCGTTGTCATCGGCGGTGAAGTGGGGTTGAGCGATCAGGACAAGTTGCACGAATACATGGGCAAAGTGGACCCCATCGTGCGCGCCTGCATCAAGGAAATCGGCTACGAGCAGGACAAGTTTCACCACGAGACGGTGGAAATCACCAACCTGCTGCACGAGCAATCCGCCCACATCGCACAAGGCGTCGATGCGGCCGACAACAAGGATGAAGGCGCTGGCGACCAGGGTATCATGTTTGGTTATGCCGTGGCCGAGACGCCCGAGTTGATGCCCGCCCCGATCCACTACGCCCACGCAATTCTCAAGCGGTTGGCGGATGTGCGCAAATCGGGTGAGCAGGCGGTCCTTGGCCCAGATGCGAAATCTCAGCTATCGGTGCGCTACGTGGACGGGATGCCTGTGGGTGTCAGCTCTATCGTTCTGTCGACCCAGCATCTGGACGAGTCGCTGACATCGGCGGACGTGCGCGCAATCGTGGAGCCTTACATCCGCGAGGAATTGCCCGAGGGTTGGATTTCCGCCGATACCGAATGGCACGTGAACCCCACGGGCAAGTTCGTCATTGGCGGGCCCGATGGCGACGCGGGCCTGACGGGCCGCAAGATCATCGTGGACACTTACGGCGGTGCCGCGCCCCATGGGGGCGGTGCGTTCTCGGGCAAGGATCCGACCAAGGTGGACCGCTCGGCGGCTTATGCCGCGCGCTATCTGGCGAAGAACGTGGTGGCTGCGGGCCTGGCGCATCGCTGCACGATCCAGCTGAGCTATGCCATCGGCGTTGCCAAGCCGCTGTCGATCTATTGCGACACGCATCAGACCGGGCAGGTCCACGAAGCCGAGATCGAGCGCGCCCTGGCCGAGGTCATGGACCTGACGCCGCGCGGGATCCGCACGCACCTTGGCATGAACCGCCCGATCTACGCGCGCACGGCGGCCTACGGCCACTTTGGCCGCGCCCCTGAGGCCGACGGCGGCTTCTCGTGGGAAAAGATCGATCTGGCCGACGCGATCAAGGCGGCGCTTTAAGCGCGGCTACATTCGGTGGTGGAACAAGAGAAGCCCCAGCTCTGGCGCTATGGATTGCGCCATGTGCTGGGGCTTTTTCTTTCAACGGTTCTGTTGGTGATCTATCTGTTCCTGGTGACGATAGCCGATGGCTGGGGCTCGCGCTTCGGGAACGGGTTCGGCGGCGGCGTTGCGCTTCTGGTTTGGGCGATTGTCCCGACAGTAGCTGTGGGGCGTTTGTTCGCGCGGCGGGAAGCCCGTATGATGGGATGGGGCGAGGCGCTGCGTATCGCGTTCCCTGCCTCGGTTCTGTTGAGCGTTTTCATTATCTGGACCGGGTTGGGGATGCGCAGCGATCGGCCTGAATTGCGCCTGAGTGACGGGCAGTTCTGGCTGCTGCATGTCGGATACATTGTCGTGGCATTCGGGTTCTTCACAGGCGCTTTGTGGCTACGGGCGCGTTTGGAGGCGCGCCGCTTGCGCGGTGAGGCTTGAGCCGGGGACAGGATCAAGCTACTCCGCCGCCATCATGACTGACCCGCATCCCAACCGCCCGCACCGCAATTTCTATGGCCGCCGCAAGGGCCATGACCTCCGCGATAGCCAAGAACGTTATCTGGCAGAGGATTTGGCACGCCTGTCGCCCGGCGCGGTTGATTGGGACGTGAACCCTGACCGGGTACCGTTGGACCTCGACAAGCGGTTCGGCGGCAAGGATGTGTGGCTGGAGGTCGGCTTTGGCGGCGGCGAGCATATGGTGCATCAGGCTGCCAGCAATCCGGACGTCGCGATCATCGGGTGTGAGCCGTACATCAATGGTGTCGCCATGCTGCTTGGGAAGATCCGGGAAGCGGGGGTTTCGAACCTTGCCGTCTATCCGGGCGACGCGCGCGATTTGTTTGATGTCTTGCCGGAAGGGTCAATCTCAAAGGCGTTCCTGCTGTATCCTGACCCCTGGCCCAAGGCGCGCCACCATCGTCGTCGCTTCGTGACGGCGGAGCATCTGGAGCCGCTTCACCGGGTGTTGAAAGAGGGGGCAAAATTCAGGGTCGCGACGGACATCAAGGACTACGTGCGCCAGACCATGGAAGAGGTCCCGAAGGCAGGGTTCGAGTGGTTGGCCGAGACCGCGCAGGATTGGCGGGAGCCTTGGGGCGACTGGTTGTCGACCCGCTACGAGCAGAAGGCGCTGCGCGAGGGCCGGGCGCCCCATTACATGACGTTTCGAAAAACGCGCGGCTAGACTGGGCTGCTCAAGCTTGAGCAAGGACGTAAGCCACGGAAAAATAGCGAAAAATAGAATCTGTTAAGACCCCGTTAACCCCTTATCACACCTTTGCCCACGGTTTTGGCGCAGGTCGGTGGCCTTCGGGGCCGGGGAGAGCTGAAAGCCCGTTTGGGGAGTGGACGCCCCTTGGCGTCGAAGGTATCAGGCCGATAGGTAAGTGGGCTTGACGCCTTGCCACACGAGAGGGAGAGACGGATATGTCCAGCCATGGTGATCCCAAACCGATGACATCCCGCAAGGGGGGAGCCCTGAAGGGCGTGGCGGAGGTGCCGGGCGACAAGTCGATCTCGCACCGGTCTTTGATCTTCGGCGCCATGGCCGTTGGCGAGACCCGCGTGACGGGGCTTCTGGAGGGGCAGGACGTGTTGGACACGGCCAGTGCCATGCGGGCGTTCGGGGCGCAGGTCACGCGCGAGGATGACGGAACCTGGTCGATCCATGGTGTCGGCGTCGGTGGCTTTGCAGAGCCGGAAGACGTGCTCGATTGCGGTAATTCGGGCACCGGGGTGCGCTTGTTGATGGGCGCGATGGCCACGACGCCGATTTCCGTGACGTTCACCGGCGATGCGTCTTTGCGCTCGCGCCCCATGGCGCGGGTCACGGATCCGTTGGCGCTGTTTGGCACGCAAGCCTATGGACGCGCGCAGGGCCGCTTGCCCATGACCTTGGTCGGTGCGGCGCAGCCGATGCCGGTGCGCTATGCGACGCCGGTGCCCTCGGCGCAGGTCAAATCCGCGGTATTGCTGGCCGGTTTGAATGCCCCCGGTGAGACCGTGGTGATCGAGGCGGAAGCCACGCGCGACCACAGTGAACGGATGCTGGCAGGCTTCGGTGCGACGATCTCCACCGAGGTGACGGATGAGGGCCGGGTGATCACGTTGCAGGGCCAGCCAGAATTGCGCCCGCAGGTCATCGCGGTGCCGCGCGATCCCAGTTCGGCCGCCTTCCCGGTTTGCGCGGCGCTGATCACAGAAGGGTCAGACGTGTTGGTGCCCAACATCGGCCTCAACCCAACGCGGGCGGGTCTGTTCGAGACCCTGCGAGACATGGGCGCGGACCTGACCTACGAGAACCCGCGTGAAGAGGGCGGTGAACCGGTGGCAGATTTGCGCGCGCGTTTCTCGCCCAACATGAAGGGCATCGAGGTACCGCCAGAGCGCGCCGCGAGCATGATTGACGAATATCCTATCCTGTCGATCGTTGCGGCCAATGCCGAAGGGCAAACGGTGATGCGGGGCGTCAAGGAGTTGCGGGTGAAGGAAAGCGACCGGATCGCCGCCATGGCGGACGGCTTACGCCTTAATGGTATCGAGGTTGAGGATGGCCCCGATTGGTGGATCGTTCACGGGCGTGGCCCCGGCGGTGTGGCGGGCGGCGCGACCGTTGCCACCCATCTGGACCACCGCATCGCGATGTCGTTCCTCTGCGCGGGCTTTGCCAGCCAGAAGGGCATCACCATCGATGATTGCGGCCCCATCGCCACCTCTTTCCCGATTTTCGAGCCGCTCATGAAGGCGCTTGGCGCGCGGCTGGAGCTTTCGAACCGCTGACCGGAAGGCGCGCCGGGGGGTGTTACTCTGCCGCGATGGTGTGGGCGTGGTGGTTGCTTGCATCTACCGGGACGCGCGCCAGACCGTCGCGGGCGGGCTCGGACGCGGGGCCCTTCACGTCGCACGCCGCCGATGGCGAACAGAAGTGTCGCCAGGGGAAGCTGCTGCCGGCGCCATGTGGCCTCCAGCCAGCGGTAGAACGGGTCGTTCGTCACGCGGTCCTCGATGTGCAGCGCGGGCGGATGGTCCAGGCGCTGTGCACAATGCATCTGCCACAGGGCATCGCACCAGAAGCCCACGTCATGTTTGGCGAAGGAATGGCAATCGGGTTGTTGCTGCTGCTGCTCGCGCATCTCGTGGATGTGGAACATCCCGATGGGGCCCGCCATGTCGACCAACGTGCCGAGATAGACCAGCGTGTATTCCAGCCAGCGCGGGGCGGCGAAGCTACGGTGGATCAGTAAGCGGTGCATGCCGACGGAATGCCCAAGGCACAGCGTCAGCAGCATCAGGACGAAGGTCACGCCCGCCACCGCCCATGACGGGAAGGCCACCACGCCGATGATCCCGGCCAGCGCCATGGAGCTGAACCACAGGGATTTCGTGGGGGCCCAAACGACGCGCCCTGCAACGGCAGAGCTGCCTCGCAGGGGGGCACGCGATCCGTCGCTTTCAGCATTCCTCCGTCGGCCATCCCTTGCACTTCCTCTATTCAACATTCATTCGTCGATCCTCGAATCGGCGGGCTTGATCTGGCGCAAGCGCGAGGGGCAGTTCATTCTCTACGGGATGGAGCAGGAACAACTGGCCGGGCACTTGTGGACGTTCATGCAAGAGGTCTGCCCGCCGTCGCGCGCGCTGCGTCGTGAGGTGCGCCAAGAGATGGACGCCAGCGCTGCGCCCGATGACGCGGCTTCGCCTGATCCCACCGCTCCTTGACGCTTTCCGCGTCGCCTCGCAGGATGGGCGTTGCGCACAGCGGGAGCGATAGCCATGACCGAACGGAGCGGAGCCTGCCCCCGTGGGGCGTATCACGTCATGACGGCACGCGTGTTGCCATGACCGGCACACGCGCAATCAAGGGCCTCGCGCTGTTGACGGGCATTCTTTACAGCGGCTTGGCCTGGCTTTGGTATGTGGAGCTGATCCCCGGCGCCGGGGGCCTCCACCCTTTCGACTCGCGCTTTTTCGGCTACACGGCGGCGGAAGGGCAGGCCTTTCTAAGCGCCCTCTCGGATGAGGCGCGGCAGGTCTACTTGGCTGATGTGCGTCTGCTCGATACGATCTTCCCGATCTGTTTGGCGGCGCTTCTGTCATGGCTGATGCTGCGCCGCGCGTCCGGACCCTGGAGGGCGCTGGCGATCCTGCCCGTCGCCTATCTGGCGACGGATCTGTTGGAGAACGCGCGCGTGGCCGCGATCCTGCTGCACGCGGCGCCGACGGACGAGATGATTGTCGCGGCCAGTCAGGCAACGGTGGCGAAATATGGATTTTTGATAATCAGCGCGATTGCACTGGGGGCCATATTTGTGACAACCAAGCGTCCATGAGGTTTACAGTCGCCATTGATGGGCCCGCCGCGGCGGGCAAGGGAACGATCGGGCGCGCGGTCGCCGATCACTTCGGGTTTGCACATCTGGATACGGGGCTTTTGTACCGTGCCGTGGGGGCGCGCATGTTGCGGGGCGAGCGGGCCGAAGATGCCGCCCTTGCCCTGACGCCCGAGGATCTGGCCGATCCCGACGCCCTGCGCGCGCCCGATGTGGCGCAGGCCGCCTCCAAGGTCGCGGTGATCCCCGAGGTGCGCGATGCCCTGCTGGCGTTCCAGCGCGCCTTTGCCCACCGCATCGGCGGCGCGGTTCTGGACGGGCGCGACATCGGCACCGTCATCTGCCCCCGTGCCGAGGTGAAGCTGTTCGTGACCGCCAGCGCCGAAGTGCGCGCGAAGCGCCGCTTGGACGAGCTGATGGGTCGCGGGCTTGAGGCCGAATACGACACCGTTCTGGCCGATGTCCGCGCCCGCGATGCCCGCGACACGGAACGCGCCACGGCGCCGATGATCGCCGCCGACGATGCCCTGACGCTCGACACCAGCGAAATGTCTGCGGAGGCTGCGATTGCGGCCGCGATTGCCGCCGTTCAGTCCAGAAAAAATGCGTGAGGCGGCGTAATTCGGCGTCCTGCGAGCAGGGGTGCTCAAGGTTGAGCATGGTTGCTAAGTATTGATTTGATTATATAAATTAGTTTTCTTAACCTTTTGTTGACGACTTTTCAGGGGGTCTAAAGACCTCAAAGGCAGACTGGCGCGGGGCTTGCCTGAGGCGTCTTGGTCTTCGTAATTTCGTCGGCCATCCAGACGACATGCGGGGCGCGGTATGACTAAGAAAACCTTTGATGACGACCACCTGGGGTTTGAGGCCCTGGGAGAGACCTTCACCAAGCTGGTGCAGTCGATGGAGGGGCCGAAGGTCATCTCCATCGAGGCTGGGTTCGGACGGGGCAAGACGTTCTTTCGCAAGCGTTGGGCCGGGCAATTGCGCGAGGCGGGCGAGGTCGTGGTGGAGATTGACGCGCGGCAGTCGGACCACTCGGGCGATCCGGTGGTGACGTTCATCGGGGCGTTGGTGGGGGCATTGGGGGAGCCTGATGGCGCGCGGGCCAAAAAATTCTGGGACGAAACCAAGAAGTGGGGCGGGGTTGCAGCGCGGTCCGTTGGCGGCATGGTCATGGGTAAGGCCGTGGACGGCGTGATCGAGGCGGCGGACGGCATTCTAACTGATGATGACACGCCGGACTTGTTGGACGATCTGGTCGAGGGCGCGGGCGAAGGGTTGTCGAAAGCCGCCAAGAAGATGATCGGCGCGCAATTGGCGGCAGAGAAGGCGCGGCAGGAGTTGCCCGCGCAGCTCAAGGGCCTGCTGGAGGCTTTGACCGAGGGGAAACCCAATAAGCGCGTGGTGATCCTGATTGACGAATTGGACCGCTGCCACCCCGACTATGCGATTCAGTTATTGGAATCGATGAAGCTGGTGTTCGATGAGAAGGGCTATGTCTTCGTGCTCATGGTGAACGCCGAGCATCTGGAGCGCATCGCGGCGCATCGGTTTGTGGGGTGGCACGACGAGAAGGACGACGCGGCGCGGGAGCCGTATTTGGACAAGTTCGTGGACATGCGGCTGACGTTGCCCGCGCCGGAGGAGAAGATTGCCGAGGCGGCACGGGCCTTTGCGATGGAGTTGCCGAAGCCGGACGTACCGTTCGGCGAGGGGCCGGAGTTTACGATTGAGCGTGCGGCTCAGGTGGCGGCGGATCTCGCGCCACTGAGCGGGCTGTCGATGCGGCAGATCAAGGGGGTGTTGTTGCGGGTGGAATTGGCGGTGCGGGCGTATCAGGGGTTGCCAGTGGATGTGCCGTTGTTGGTTTGGTTGGGGTTTGTGAACGCTGTTGATGGACCACGATTTGCAGCCAACGAAGCCCTCCTTCGCGCACGTATCCATCCTGATATTGGCGAAGAAATTGAGAGGAATGTTCGGCAGGCTGCCGTTGGTGAAGACTGGGAAAACGATGTGGAGAAACATATCCGTCCCGCGATGGAACATTTCGTTGCACGTCATTGCATGGAATTGAGCGAACTATCCGAACAAAGATATCGCCTTCCTGCACAACTTCGGCTTGGCGATTTGCTCAACACGACTGCAATAGTGTTTAGCCTCGCCCCTTGGTACATCCCCAGGCACCAATCCATGCTCGATCACGTCCATAGCCTCGTCGCTGGCTAGCTCACCCGGACCGGAACCAAGGCCCTTGGGCCGCCGGTCCATCCATTGCCTGTCAGGCGATTTGGCTTTGTCAAATCTGCCGTTAGGGGCCGTCTCGCCCCCCTCGGGGCCCCTCTCGGCATCTTTTGCGCTGCAAAAGAGCCTGCCGGGCAACGGGCGATTTTGCTAGCGTCTCGCGTTGCCGTCCGGGCGGAGTGTGTTTGGCTGCCATAAAGTGCCTAGCGACTTGGCGTGGATCGCCGCCCCGCGCGACGACGCTGGACCGGCTACGCGAGAGTCCCGCGCCCCTTGCAAACAAGGAAAACCCCGGCTATACGCGCGCCAGCCCAAGGCGGTGTATAAACCGGGGGCGGAGGATCAGGCAGGTGGGATGCGTTCCCACCTTCTTTCGTTTTCGGCGGCACCACAGGGGATTTCCCGCGCTCAAGTAGCCCGAAGGGCGGTAGCGCAATAAGACGACCAACCGCCCTCAAGTAGCGCGAAGCGCGGTAGGGCAAATAAACCAAGACCGGCGGAGACAACCGCGCGGCCAGCATCAAATTGATAGGAAACAGACGCCACATGGCAACAGCATCAATGGAGGAATTCGAAGCCCTCCTTAACGAAAGCTTCGAAATCGACACGCCGGACGAAGGCTCGGTGGTCATGGGCAAGGTTATCGCAATCGAAGCGGGCCAAGCCATCATCGACGTCGGCTACAAGATGGAAGGCCGTGTCGAGCTTAAAGAATTTGCGAATCCCGGCGAAGCACCCAACATCAATGTGGGTGACCAGGTCGAAGTGTTCTTGCGCAACGTCGAGAACGCCCGGGGCGAGGCCGTGCTGTCGCACGAAATGGCCCGCCGCGAAGCCGCCTGGGACCGTCTGGAGAAGGCCTATGCCGCAGAAGACCGTGTCGAAGGCGCGATCTTTGGCCGCGTGAAGGGTGGTTTCACCGTGGATCTGGGTGGCGCGGTTGCGTTCTTGCCGGGTTCGCAGGTCGATGTCCGTCCCGTCCGCGATGCGGGTCCGCTGATGGGCCTCAAGCAGCCGTTCCAGATCCTGAAGATGGACCGTCGCCGGGGCAACATCGTTGTCTCGCGCCGTGCGATCCTTGAAGAGTCCCGTGCCGAGCAGCGCGCCGAGGTGATCGGCAAGCTGAACGAGGGCGACGTCGTGGACGGCGTGGTCAAGAACATCACTGAGTACGGCGCCTTCGTCGACCTGGGCGGTGTGGACGGCCTGCTGCACGTGACCGACATGGCATGGCGCCGCGTCAACGACCCCAAGGAGATCCTGACCATTGGCGAGACCGTCAAGGTGCAGGTGATCAAGGTCAACAAAGAGACGCACCGCATCAGCCTTGGCATGAAGCAGTTGCAGGACGACCCGTGGGATGCCGTCGCGGCCAAGTACGCGCTGGATACCGTCCACACGGGCCGCGTGACGAACATCACCGATTACGGTGCGTTTGTTGAGCTGGAAGCCGGTGTTGAGGGCCTCGTGCACGTGTCCGAGATGTCCTGGACCAAGAAGAACGTACATCCGGGCAAGATCGTTTCCACTTCGCAGGAAGTTGAAGTGATGGTGCTGGAGATCGACACCGTGAAGCGTCGCGTCTCGCTTGGCCTCAAGCAAACCCAGCGCAACCCCTGGGAAGTGTTCGCCGAGAGCCATCCCGAGGGCACGCAGGTTGAAGGTGAAGTCAAGAACATCACCGAGTTTGGTCTGTTCGTGGGTCTTGAAGGCGAGATCGACGGCATGGTCCACCTGTCCGACCTGACGTGGGAAGGCCGTGGCGAAGACATGATCGGTGAGTTCCGCAAGGGCGACATCGTGAAGGCCGTCGTCACCGAGGTCGACACCGACAAGGAGCGCATTTCGCTGTCCATCAAGGCAGTTGACGGCGATCCCTTCGGCGAGACCATCGAAGGCGTCAAGCGCGGCTCGATCATCACCGTCGAAGTGACGGCGATCGAAGAGGGCGGCATCGAGGTGGATTACGAAGGCATGAAGTCCTTCATCCGTCGTTCCGACCTGTCGCGTGACCGGTCCGAGCAGCGCCCCGAGCGTTTCCAGGTTGGCGACAAGCTGGACGTCCGCGTCACCAACATCGACGCCAAGTCCCGCCGTCTGGGTCTGTCGATCAAGGCGCGTGAGATCGCGGAAGAGAAAGAGGCCGTGGAACAGTTCGGCTCCTCTGACTCCGGTGCATCGCTGGGCGATATCCTTGGCGCGGCGCTGAAGCAGGACGACTGAGCTTAGGCCACAGAATTGAAGAAGGCCCCACTGGAAACGGTGGGGCCTTTTTTGTTGCTTGGGTGTCAAAGATTTATTGCGTAAGAAAAATATAACATGTAAGAAAAATATGACGCAATAGGATGCGCAGGTATGATCCGTTCTGACACACTCCTTCCTCAGCTACAGGCCTTGGCCAATCCGGTGCGTTTGTGGATCGTGGCCCGCCTTCATCAGCACGGCCCGCACTACGTGAGCGAGCTTGCCCGCGCGGCGGGTATCAGCCGCCCTTTGCTGAAAATGCACTTGCGCAAGCTGGAGGACGCGCAACTTGTGACCAGCAAGACGGGCACGGCGGACAACGGCAAGTCTGCCAACTTTTTCCAGATCGTGTCCTTCGATCTCCCCCTGACACCTGCGGCGATTGCCGACACACAAGCAGGGTCCGAGTCCCCTGCCACCCGAAAAGATGGAGACTTTGATGCTTGAGCGCAGCACGATGCCATTCACCATGACGATTATCATCCTCCTGGTGATCCTGGTGATCTTTGCCATGAAATACGGCGCGCAGTTGTTGCGCGACCGGGCCGAAGCGGCGCGGAGTACGGACATCGACGTCCGACTGACCGCCCTGACCGAACAGAACCGGGACTTGGAAAAGCGCGTGTCCCATATTGAAGCTATGCTGCGCGAGGTGGAATGACCGGCGCGCAAGAGCTGCGCTATGCTGCCTTCGCAGAGGCGGTCACGCTGGCGTCGCTGATCTGCATCGCCATGCCGCTCAAACGACTGGCTGATATCCCCGCCGCGACCTCGATCATGGGGCCGATCCACGGGATCGTCTTCCTGTTTTTCATCTGGATCGTGATCCGATCCTGGGCGGAAGGGCTGGTCAACGGCTGGGGGGCGGGTCGGCTGGTTCTGGGGGCGATGATCCCGTTCGCGGGGTTCGTCAACGAAAGATGGCTGGCCCGAGGGTTCGCAGGTGAGGACACATGACGCTTTATGACATCGCAAAAACCGTTCACATCGTCTCGGTGATTGTCTGGATTGCAGGCATGACCGTGGCCGCCATGAGCCTGCGCACCCCGTCGCCCGCGGCGCTTCCCGCGATCACCGCCTTTGATCGCCGGGTCACAACGCCCGCGATGTTGCTGGTCTGGGTGTTCGGCTTGACCATCGCGATCCAGGGGGGCTGGTTCGGCCAACCCTGGTTGTCGGCGAAGATCTTTCTGGTGTTGATCCTGTCGGGTCTTCACGGGATGATCACAGGACGCTTGCGCCGCAAGGCGTGGGAAAACGGGTCGCACCCGGACAAGGCGACACGGTACGTATTTCCTGCGGGTTTGTGCCTTGTGGCGTTGGTCGTGCTTTTGGTCGTCACCAAGGCGATCTGAAAGGCTAGTTGGGTCAGCCGCTGAGATCCGCCGTCAGATACCCCACCCATTTTTGCGGGATGCCCGTTTCGGTCCCTTCCCCATGCAACGCACCCATGACGGCGCCCAGAAGGATCGCGCGGCCGCAGGTGTCGCCGCCGGCGTAGATGTTGCGGCGCACGGCCTCGGCGAAGCTTTGGGACAACAGGATGTTGTGCACGACCACGGGGAGGCCTGACGTCAGATAGCAGGCCATGCCAAAGTGTTCGGCCACGGGGTTGGAGGAGGTGCCTGTCATTCCCGCCGCCTCATCGATCAGGGCGGCGGCCTCGGACCCGGCTTGCGCACGGCCTGCGGCAACGACCTCTTCGGCGGACGCGCCGCGCCCTGCGGCGCGCATCATGGCGGCGGCGATGCGGCCATATTCACGCGATGTCTCGTTCTCGTTGGTGACGGCGACGGCGCTGTCGACGGCGGCGAAAAACGCCTTATCCGGGGCGTCCAGCATCGCGGCGACCAGCGGCGGCAGTTTGGCGATGGCGGGCAGTTGCACATCGTCTGATCCCTTGGCGGTCGTCAGATCCTCCACCCCGATGGCGTTGTTGAGGCTTTCACGGGTGGCGCGGTCAATGTAGCCCACATAGGCCCCGCCATAGCCGAAATGGTTGTGGAAGGCGCGGGCGTAAGCCGCGTGGTCATAGGCCCCGTCCACAAGCGAGCGGTGCATCACAAGGACCTGCTCTCCGTATTGCGACTGGTCGCCGGAGCGGCGCGTGGGATGGGCGTAGTAGCCTTTGACGTTGTCGTAATGGGCGAGCGAGGGCTGGCGGAACTCGGGCTCGTGCGGGGCGACGCGGGCGATCTGTTGCTGGTCGTAGATCCAGTGCAGGCCCATGGCGGCGGCATCGGCGACAAGGGCGCCAAGGGTCAGGGGATTAAGCGACATGGGGGTGAGTCCTTGGAATCGAAGCGGTTGCCAACACCATAAGCGGCGTGGTCCGCGAAGGCGAACACTTGCCCGCGCGGCATTCCGGTGTAGCCTGACCCCTCAACCAAGGGAGCGCGCGCATGCTGTGCAAAATCGGTGACGTCGAGGTCTGGCGTATTCTGGAGATGAACGGCCCTTTCCGGGAGGCGACGTCGCTGTTCCCCACGGCGGGTGAGGACGTGGCCGAGGTGATCGAGGCCTTGGCCCCCGGCGTGATCCAGGCGGACACGGGCCGGGTGATCCTGCCGGTGCAGGGGTTCGTGCTGAAGACGCCCGACGCGATCGTGCTGGTCGACGCCTGTGTCGGCAACCACAAGACCGCCACCTTCCCGGATTGGCACATGCGCGCGGATGGGCGGTTCATGGCGGCGCTGATGGCGGCGGGGATCGGGCCGGACGATGTGGATTACGTCATGTGCACGCATCTGCATGCCGATCACATCGGCTGGAACACGCAAAAGGTCGACGGGCGCTGGGTGCCGACCTTCCCCAACGCCCGCTACCTGATGCCCGGCGCGGATATCGCCATGTACGAGGCTATGCCCGAGCCCCACGCCTCTTACGCCGAAAGCATTCTGCCGGTGATCGCGGCGGGTCAGGCCGAGCAGGTCACGGCGGATCACAAGCTTGGTGATCTGATCGACCTGATCCCGACACCGGGGCACACACCCGGCCACGTCAGCGTGCGCATCCGGTCGTGCGGGCAAGAGGCAGTGATCACCGGCGACGCGCTGCACATCACGCCGCAATGCGCCTATCCCGAATGGCATTTCGTCTATGATGCTGATGCAGAACAGGCCGTAACCTCGCGCAGGCACTTGTTGGAGACGGTGTCGGACAGCGGCGCGCGCATCCTGGGGACGCACTTCCAGCTGCCGTCCATCGGGCGGATCCGTGCCAAGGGCGATGCCTTTGAGTGGGTGTCGGAT
This sequence comes from Gymnodinialimonas phycosphaerae, assembly GCF_019195455.1. NCBI lineage: Bacteria > Pseudomonadati > Pseudomonadota > Alphaproteobacteria > Rhodobacterales > Paracoccaceae > Gymnodinialimonas > Gymnodinialimonas phycosphaerae. Next base: position 3,764,467 of record NZ_JAIMBW010000001.1, read on the forward strand.
TAGGACTTCTTCGCCTTGCGATATGCCGTTGGGGACATGGCGAAGACGCGCTCGAACTCTCGGTAGAAATTGGATCGGGTGAGGAAGCCGGAGTGTTCGGTCACTTGGGTGACGGTCAGATCCGTCGTCGCCAGCAACTGCGCGGCGTGGGTCAGGCGAAAGCTGTTCACGTATTGCGAGACGTTCATATTCTGGGTCTGGTTGATCGCCTCCGACAGGGCGCGGGCGGGGACATGCAGGCGCTTGGCCAAACGGTCCAGCGTCAGGTCGGTATCAAGGAACAGCCGCGTGTCGACCAACAGCTCTTTGGTGCGGTGCTCTAGTTGCCTGGCCTCATCCGGGACGGTGGCGGTTGGGGCGGCGGGGGGCGGGCTGATTGCGGCCTCGGGCGTGCGGCGATTGGAAAAGCTGATGATCGCGGCCAGCAGGCCCAGGGCCGAAACGACAGAGCCCGCCGAGATCAGCGTCAAAGCCTCCTCCCGCTGACCGGTGGCGAAGCTGACGGCGATGGCCGCGTCGAAGACCAACATCACCGCCAGCATCGACGCGGCCACCAGCATCCACACCCGCAAGCCGCGTGTCAGCTCCAACGGGGCCAGCGCCAGCGCGTCGGCCCCGCGCCTCCATATCTGCAGAATTCCGATGGCGGCGACCAGATAGCTGACCGCAATGGCCGCATCATAGCCGACCCGGACGGAGGGTATGACCTGCGGCAGGACCGCCACGATGGCCCAAATCGACAGATGCAGCACGATGGGGCGGCGCATTTGCGCAGGCGGGCGGGTGTAGGCGAGGAAGCCCAGATAGATCAGCGGCCCGATGAAAAGCGGGACCACCCGTTGCACGGGCGCGAAGCTTTCGACGCCATAGCCGAAGCGCAGGCCGGTCAGCAGCGTTGTGGCGGCGATCAGGGCGAAGACGGCGGTGAACAGGCCGCGCGCAAGGGCGCTGCCGACCTCTAGCCGCCAGATCATCACGCAGGCGGCAGCGGACAGGACGAAGCTGAGGATCGGGAGCGGCAGGGCCTGCATGGGTCGCTTCGTGTCCTTAATCGCGCGCGGGGGTGTCCTTTATCGCGCCAGGGGTGTCCTGCATCAGGATCCGGGACGCGATGCGAGGGCTCAACCCGTTGTTTTCAAGGGGAATGTGGTGACATTCAGCGCCATCATCCACCCAATCCCGGAGACTACCCAATGCTGAGCCAAACGCCAATCCTTACCGCCGCCGTTCTTGCCGCCGCCGCCTTTTCAACCGCCGCCCACGGCACCGAGGTGTTCCGCACCGGCCTGATGGAGCTGCGCGTTGCCGATGACGCCCGCCCGCTGGACGGTTTCCTGTGGTATCCGACCGAGGCCGAGGACGGCCTGGTCCGCGCCCACGGCAATGCTGTGTGGGAAGCCATTCGCGTGATCCCCCATGCCGCCCCTGCCGAGGGGCTGAGGCCGCTGGTTGTCCTGTCGCACGGCATGTACGGCAACGCCCGCAATCAGGCGTGGCTGGCAGCCGAGCTGTCCCAGGCGGGCTATATCGTGGCCGCCATCGACCACCCCGGCACCTCCACCTTCCTGCGCGACCCCGACGATGCCCGCGAGATGTGGGAGCGGCCTCGGGACATCACCCGGACCATCGATCATATCCTTGCTGACGCTGCGGTCGGCCCGCAGGTGGACCCGGATCGGATCTACATGGCGGGCCACTCGTTGGGCGGTCTGACGGCAGTGATGCTGGCGGGTGCGCGCTATGACCCGGCGCGGATCGATGCCTTTTGCGCTGACGGCGCCGATGACCTGGTCTGCGGCATCCTTTCGATGTGGGACGTGGCGCAGTCCGAGGCGGATCGCGTGACCATTGCACAGGATTGCTCCGATCCGCGCCTTGCCGGGATCGCGGTGTTCGACCTTGGCGGCACGCAGGCGTTTGCGCCCGAAAGCTTCGCCACCATCGAGACGCCGATGCTGGTGATCGGCGCGCCGATTGCGAACTCGGGCCTGAATCTTGATCTGGAATCTCGCGCCTTGGTCGAGATGTTACCGGAGGGCACGCCGTATCTGGAGCCCGAGACCCTCGCGCATTTTGACTTCCTTGGGGTTTGCACGGCGCAGGGATTGGACATCCTGCGGGAAGAAGAGCCGGATGATACGATGGTCTGCGAAGACGGCACCGATGCACGGCGCGCAGAGCACGCCATGATTGCGCAGGCGGTTATCAGTTTCTTCGAGGCCCATTGAACAAGGGGCGGGTCGGGTTGCGGGCCGGGTTGCGGGATCACGGAAACTCGGCTACGCCGCTTGGCCCATCCCTGACGTTCGAGACCTCCTGTGATCCAGCCCGCCACCAAGCCCGCCACCTTGGCCGTGGATTTCGGAACCTCCAATTCTGCCGCCGCCCTGATCCGGGATGGCGCATTGGTGCGCATCGCGGTCGAGGACGGTGAAGCGACCCTGCCGACGGCGGTGTTCTTCCCCGAAGGCGGCGGACGGATGCAGATCGGCACAAGCGCCGCGCAGGCGCTGATCGATGGGGAAGAGGGGCGTTACATGCGGGCGCTCAAGAGCATCCTTGGCGTGCCGCTGGTCCATGAGACGCGGTTGATCAGCGGGCGCAGGCGATCGGTGGCCGAGGTGATCACGGCGTTCCTGTCGGTGATCCGCGCGCGCGCGGAGGCGCAGACCGGCCTTGTCCTTACCCACGCCCTGTCGGGCCGTCCGGTGCATTTCCACAGCGACGATCCCTCCCGCGATGCGCAGGCAGAGGCTGACCTGCGGGGCTGCTATCATGCCGCCGGGTTCGACCACGTGGATTTCCTGCCCGAGCCAGAGGCCGCCGCGATTGCCTGCCAGGGAATGGGCGGGGGCATGGGCCTGATCGTGGATACCGGCGGCGGCACCTCGGATTTCTCGGTGTTCGAGGGCGGGGGCAATGGGTTCCGCATTCTGGCCAGCCATGGCATCCGTCTGGGGGGCACGGACTTTGACCATGCCGTCTCCATGGCCCACGCGATGCCGGTGTTGGGCCTTGGCGGAAAGCTGCGCCGCACGATGGGCGCGGGCCTTCTGCCGGTGCCCCGCGCGCCCTACGTGGAGCTGTCGACCTGGGCGCAGATCCCGTTCCTCTACACCCAGGACACCCGCCGCCTGGTTGCCGACATGGCCCGCCACGCGGTCGACAAGGCCGCCATGGACCGTTTCAAAGAGGTGCTGGAGCTGGAGTTGGGCCACGAACTGGCCTTCGCGGTGGAACGCGGAAAGATCGCTGCAAACGACGGCGGGGCGGGTGCCGCGATCGACATGGGCATGGTGGAACGGGGTATGCACGTGGCGCTGGACCGCGGCGGGTTGAACGCCGTCCTGGCGCCCACGCGGGACCTGCTGCGCGACGCGATGGCCGAGACGCTGGCCCAGGCCGGGGTCGATGGCGAGGACATCGGGCGGATCATCCTTGTGGGCGGCTCCAGCCTGATGGGGTTCATCGCCGAGGAGGCGCAGGTGACGTGCAGACGCGCGACGGTCTTGCGCTCCAACGCTTTCACGGCGGTGGTCGATGGTCTGGCCCTGGCGGCGGCAGGGTAGCGATCAAGTTTGACAGGCCTCCCCTTGCCATGCATCGCTGGCGGGACCCTTTGTGCAACGCGGCGGCCCCGGCAAATGAAGCTTGAGGTATTCGAGGACCAACGGCGCGTAACGCTTGACGGGGAAGACGTGGTGCTTGGGGCGAGGGCGTTCGATGTGCTGGCCTACCTGCACGCCAACGCGGACCGCGTCGTGTCCAAGGCGGAGCTTTTGGACCATGTCTGGCAGGGCATGGTGGTGGAAGAGGGCAACCTGTCGGTGCAGATCACCGGGTTGCGCAAGGCGCTGGGGCGCGAGGCGATCAAGACGGTGCCGGGCGTCGGCTATCGGTTGACCATGGGTGCCGCGCCCGTGGTGGTGGAGGGGCCAGCGGTGCCCGCCATCCCTTCGCTGGCGGTTCTGCCCTTCGCGAACCTCACCGGCAGCGCCGACAAGGAATATCTGGTGGACGGCATCGTCACCGAGATCACCTCGGCCCTGGGGCGGGTGGGGTCGTTCTTCGTGACGTCCTCGACCTCTACCTTCACCTACAAGGGCCGCGCGGTGGATCTGGCGGAGGTCGGCCGGGAATTGGGCGTGCGCTATGTGCTGGAGGGCAGCATTCAGGCGGCGGGCGACCGGATCAGGATCTTCACCCAACTGGTGGAGGCCGAGACGGGCCGTATGATCTGGCAGGACCGTTTTGACGGTGAGATGGGCGATATTTTCGACCTCCAGGACCGGGTGGCCGAAAGCGTGGCGGGCGCGTTGGAGCCGAAGCTGATCTGGGCGGAGGCGGTGCGTGCCACAGGCAAACCAACAGCCAGCCTGAGCGCCTATGAGCTGTGCCTGCGCGCGGCCCCCATGGTCTGGAAACTGAACGCCTCACACAACTTGATCGATGGGTTGGATTTGCTGCACCGCGCGTTGGAACTTGATCCAGACTACCTACAGGCGAAAGCGTTGGTCTGTTACGCCCATACGGCGGCCTTTGCGACGCGGTTCTGGACGTTTGAGAAGGCGCAGGCCGCATTGCCACAAGCGCGGCAGGTGCTGGATTCGGGAACCAATGACCCGTTGGCTCTGTGCTATGCGGGCCATTACATCGCCTATATCGGGCGCGCCTATGAGGAGGGTCTGGCCGCCTTGCAGCGTGCCGAAGTTCTGAACCCCAACTCGGGCACGGTCGCAATGCTGCTGGGTTGGGTCCATGTCTACATGAACCAGGACGATGCCGCGATTGCCAGCCTTGAGCGCGCCAAGCGGTTGAGCCCGCTGCACCCCCATATCGCGGTCATCAACTGCGGCATCGCCAATGCCCTGATGCAGAAGGGCGATCTGGAGGCGGCCGTGCTTTTGTACGAACAGGCGCGGGCGGAGTATCCGGAATTCGCGTCCAACCAGATCGGGTTGATCGGTGCCTATTGGGCGCTGGGGCGGCGCAAAGAGGCGCAGGAGATGGCGGATTGGTTGCGCCGCAGAGTGCCTGATATGTCGGTTTCAACGTTCCGAAGCACGCGTCCGCAGCACAGTGCAGCCTATCACGCGCTGATCTGTGACGCGCTGACGGGTTGCGGGTTTCCAGACTAACGCAGCAGATGATCGACGCGGGCGCGGGCCGCTTCGTGGCGGCTTTGGGCGGCAAGAAGCTGTTGCGCCGTTTTGGGCGTCGGCTTGAGGTTTTGGGCCAGACGCGCGAGGGCGGCAAGCAAGGGGCGGGCGGAAATCTGGGTGGTGTTGGTTGAAAGCGTGGCCATGGGACGGGGTCCTTATTGGATGTGATCTGATGCACCCGTTATGGCCGGACCCGGTCTTGTACGTCCTTAAGAGGCGCCTTAAACGTTGTTAAACGCCCCTAAACCGGCACGGGACCAGAATGTCGCACCGATCTGCGTTGCCTTTGCACCTGCAAGAGTTACTTCAATTTCAGAAATTACTGAAATGTCCGACATGACTGATGTCCGACGCGAGAAGGTGGCACATGAACCTTACGAATCTACAGCAGGAGTTCGTCCTGCACTTTGGCGAAATGGGCAGCCGGTGGGGGATCAACCGCACCGTGGGGCAGATCTATGCCCTGCTTTTCCTGTCGTCCAAGCCGCTGAACGCGGAGCAGATCACCGATGGGCTGGGGGTCAGCCGCTCGAACACCTCGATGGGGCTGAAGGAGTTGCAGGCCTGGAACCTCGTGCGGTTGCGCCATGTCCCCGGTGACCGCCGCGACTATTTCACCACGCCCGAGGATCTGTGGGAAATCACCCGCATCCTCATCGCCGAGCGCAAGAAGCGCGAGATCGACCCGACCCTGACCAAGCTGCGCGAGTTGGAGATGACCGGGCCCAAAGGCGACGACTACGCCGAGGCGCGCATCGCCGAACTTCGCGAAATGATCGAGCTGATGACCGGCTTCTACGACGACATGGAGAAGCTGGAGACCGAACGGCTTGTGAAGATGATGACCCTGGGCAGCAAGATTGCCGGGTTGATCGACAAGACCAGCGGCGCTTTCGCCCTGACCAAACGCAAGTAAGAGGACACAGAATATGGAAGCCCTCGACGCCCTCATTCTCAGCCGCATTCAATTCGCGGCCAATATCTCGTTTCACATCCTGTTCCCGACGATCACGATCGCACTGGGGTGGGTGCTGCTGTTCTTCCGGGTGCGCTTTGCGCAGACCGGCGACGAGAAGTGGATGAACATCTACCGCTTCTGGGTGAAGGTCTTCGCCCTGTCGTTCGCCATGGGCGTGGTCAGCGGCATTACCATGTCGTTCCAGTTCGGCACTAACTGGCCGGGCTTCATGGAAACCGTCGGCAATATCGCGGGGCCGCTTCTGGCCTACGAGGTGCTGACAGCGTTCTTCTTGGAAGCCGCCTTCGTCGGCATCATGCTGTTCGGGTTCTCTCGCGTGCCCGCTTGGTTGCACATGCTGGCGACGTTCCTTGTGGCGTTCGGCACGACCGTGTCGGCGTTCTGGATCATCGTGCTCAACAGTTGGATGCACACGCCGCAGGGGTTCGAGATGGTGGACGGCGTGGCCTTTGCCACCGATTGGTGGGCAATCATCTTCAACCCCTCCATGCCCTACCGCTTTGCCCACATGCTGCTGGCAAGCGGCCTGACGGTGGCGTTCCTGATCGCGGGCGTCTCGGCGTTCCGCTGGTTGATCGGCGATCGGTCGCGCGATGCGCGCACGGCGTTGAAGGTGGGCGTGACCATCGGCGCCTGCCTGATCCCGGTGCAGATCTACATGGGCGATATGCACGGGTTGAACACGCTGGAGCATCAGCCCCAGAAGATCGCCGCGATGGAAGGGATCTGGGAAACCGGCCCGAACCAGCCGCTTCTGCTGTTCGCGATCCCCGACGAGGCGGCGCGCGAGAACCGGTTCGAGGTGGCGATCCCCAACCTCGCCTCGATCATCCTGACGCACCATGCGGGCGGCGTCGTGCAGGGCCTGAACGACTTCGTGGCCGAGGATGGCACGGTGATGCATCCGCCCGTCCTGCCGGTGTTCTGGTCGTTCCGCACGATGATCGGCACGGGCGTCGCGATGCTGCTGTTGTCGTGGGCCACGGTCTTCATGATGTGGAAGCGCCGCCGGATGCATGTCGACCCGGCTGCCGGCCATTGGCTGGCGGTGGAGGGCCTGCCCAAGCCGTTCTTCTGGGCGCTGGTGCCGATGGCCTTCAGCGGCTGGGTTGCCACGCTGGCGGGCTGGTACACGACCGAGATCGGCCGCCAGCCGTGGCTGGTGCAGGGCGTGATGACGACCGAGATGGCCGTGGCCGATGTGCCCGCACCGATGGTCGCCGGGACGCTGATTGGCTACCTCGTGGTCTACGGCCTGCTGCTGTTCGCCTATATCAGCGTTATCGTCTACCTCGCGCGCAAGGCCGCGCGGGGCGACGATGGCCGCGCGATCGACATGTCCCATTCGGGCAAGGCGCAGGTCGCCATGCTGCAACCGGCGGAGTGATCTGATGTTCCCTGATTTCGCAAACCCCGCCGAGTGGCTGCCCTGGGCGTTTGCCTCGCTGATGGGGTTCTCGATCCTTGTTTACGTGGTGCTGGACGGCTTCGACCTTGGCGTCGGCATCCTGTTTCCCTTCGCCGGAGATGTGGAAAAGGACCGCATGATCGGCTCCATCGGGCCGTTCTGGGACGCCAACGAGACGTGGCTGGTGCTGGCGGTGGGGCTGCTTCTGGTGGCCTTCCCCACGGCCCACGGGATGATCCTGACGGCGCTGTACCTGCCGGTGTTCCTCATGCTGATCGGGTTGATCCTGCGCGGCGTGGCGTTTGAGTTCCGGGCCAAGGCCCATGCGAAACACAAGGCGTTGTGGAACAACCTGTTCTTCGTGGGCTCTACCATGACGGCCTTGTCCCAAGGCTTCATGCTGGGGCTTTACATCATGGGGTTGGAGCAGACATGGGCCACCTACGCCTTCGCAGGCCTCACGGCCGTGTTCCTGACGGTGGGATACAGCTTCATTGGCGCGACGTGGTTGATCCACAAGACGGAGGGCATGTTGCAGATACGCGCGGTCCGGTGGGCGCGCGAAAGCCTTTGGGGCGTGATCCTTGGCATCGGCGCGGTATCCTTGGCGACGCCGCTGGTGTCGGTGCGGATCTTTGACCGCTGGTTGCAGTTTCCCGAGGCGCTATGGCTGGCGCCGATCCCGATCATCTCGGGCCTTTTGGTCGCGTGGCTCTGGCGGATGGTGCGGCAAATGCCGTTCGCGGGCGATGTGCGGTCGTGGCAACCGTTTGCGGTGGCGACGGGGTTGTTTTCACTGGCTTATGTGGGGCTGGCCTACAGCTTCTACCCCTACGTGGTGCCCGAGCGGCTGACGATCTACGAGGCCGCCGCCGCGCCCGAAAGCCTGCTGATCATCCTTGTGGGTGCCTGCTTCGTGGTGCCGGTGATCGCCGGGTATTCCGTTCTGGCCTACGTGATCTTCCGCGGCAAGGCGACCGAGCTGCGCTACGACTAGGCGCGTTCCACCACGAACACCCAGGCCTTCATGCGGTTGTTCTGCTTCTCGCCCACCTCAAGGATATCGGCCAGCTTGTAGAGGCCACGGCCCCAGGTGAACAACAGGTAGGGCATGGCCATGGGATGGGCTCCGAACGGGTCCATTTCACCCGCACCAGAGGGCGAATGGGCCATGGTGTGTTCGATATAGATGCGGCCCTTGGGCGTCAGTTGTTGCACCCACGACTCGAGGGCGCGTTGTGGCTCCATCGCCTGATCCAGCGAATTGGTGTAGATGAAGTCGAACTTGTTGGCCCACTCCGGGTTCACGTCCTGAAAATCCCAGACATGCATGTTGGGGAACTGCGTCGCGGTGTCCGAGATGTCGGTGCCGATAACGTCGCCATCCAATTCCTTGCGGAGCCATTCCACCTCGTACCCGTTGCGCGCGCCGTGGCACACGCCCGTCGCCCCAAGACCGTGGGCTTTCAGGTCAGCGGCGATCGCAGACAGGGTGATGTCATCGGCCCAGACATTTTCCAACTTGCGCTTGTTGTGATGGATTTGAGTGGCACGATACTCGTCATAGCCGCCGCTGTAGTCGTGCTGATATACCATCTCGGCCTGATGGGCCTTGATGACCTTTAGCCCAAAAGGTCGTACTAACCGATCCAGAACCTTGCGCATGTCTTCCCTCCGACGCCCTGCGTGCCGCCATCGCATACGCGGTCGGGTAGGGAAGGCGCAAGCGTCTAGAAGTCTGGCGTGACGCCGGGCAGGTTCAGGGCGGTGATCAGATCGCGCAATTCCTGGCGGGCGGCGACGTTGGAGATGTTCATTCGTTCCACCCCCATGTCGCGCAGGTCCAGCAGGGTCATGCCGGTGGGGAAAAGCTCGCGGAAGATGACCCGCTCGGAGAAGCCGGGGGCGACGCGGAAGCCGATGCGCTTGGAGAGTTCCTCCAGCGCGCGGCCCATCTTGGCCTTGTTGTGCATCTGTTGCGCGGGCAGGCGATTGCGAACCACGACCCAATCGGTGGGTTGCAGGCCTGCTTTCGCGCGCAATTGGCGGGCGTGCCAGACCATCTCGGAATAGACCGACGGACCTTTGAGGGCATAGGTTTCCGGGTCGATCTTCGCCAGAAGGTCGAAATCCACGAAGCTGTCGTTCAGGGGCGTCACGAGGGTATCGGCAAGGCTGTGGGCGACCTGGGACAGGCGCGTGTGGCTGCCGGGGCAGTCGATGACGATGAAATCGCAGCGGCTTTCCTGCTCGGCCACGGCGGCGGACAGGCGGTGGTCGTAGATGTTGACGCCTTCGGGCAGATCCTCGGGCGAGGCATCGGGTAGGTCGAGGATCAGCGGGCAGGCAAGGTCCAGCCCCTTGCGCTCGGCCGTGGCGCGGCGGTTGTCGAGGTAGCGATGGAAGCTGCGCTGCCGCAGGTCCAGATCAAGCCCGCCGACCACATGGCCCAAGCGCGCAAGCGCCGTCGCGATGTGCATGGAAGTGGTGGATTTGCCTGAACCGCCCTTCTCGTTCCCGAGAACAATGATATGCGCCATGCCTGTGTCCCGCTTTGCTGCCGTGCGGCCTCGTTTCAATTGGGCCGTCCTGCACGTATATAGGCCGCGCGCGACGGCATTGTTAAGCGCAAAGCCGAGTTTGCTGGACGGATCGCCTTGTCCGTGCGACCCTTTTGCCGCAACGCGCAGGAGGGCACGGGTATGCAGCAGGACCGCTATGGGAACACCTTGAGCACATCCAGCGCAGCTGCGGCCACCGCCTACGACGTGGGTGTGGACCACATTCTGGCCGCGACCGAGGGCGCGCAAGCCGCCTTCGCGGAGGCCATTGCGGCGGATGAGGGCTTTGCGCTGGCCCATGTGGGCGCGGCCCGTGCGGCGATGTATGCGGGCGACATGGGCGCGATCAAGCCACTGATGGCACGCGCCACGGCGCTGGCAGACGGCGTGTCAGAGCGCGAGAAAGCCCATATCGCCATGTTCGACCTGCTGTTCGCAGGCAAACCGGTTGAGGCGCGCGCGGCGGTGGAGGCCCACGTGCTGGACCACCCCCGCGACGCCATGGTGGCGCAGGTCTGCACCAATATCTTCGGGCTGATCGGGTTTTCCGGCGAACCGGGGCGCGAGGCGGCGCTGCTGGCCTACACCGGCGCGCTGCTGCCGCACTATGGCGACGATTGGTGGATGGGGTCGATGCATGCGCTGTCCCTGACGGAAGTGGGCCAGACGGGTGCCGCGTTGGAGATGATGGAGGCGTCGCTGGCCCGCAACAACGCCAATGCAAACGGCTCTCACTTCAAGGCCCACGCCCTGTATGAGGAGGGGCGCACCGCAGAGGGGCGCGCCTATCTGGACGATTGGATGGACGGCTACGCGCCCGAGGCGGTGCTGCACGGGCATTTGTCATGGCATCAGGCGCTTTGGGCGTTGCAGGACGGCGATTGGGACGCGATGTGGGGCCATTACCGCCGCGATATTGCCCCTGAGGCGAGCCACGCCTTGCCGATCAATGTGTTGACCGACGGGGCGGCGCTGCTTTGGCGGGCAGAGATGGCCGGGGCGGCGGTGGAGGCCGAAGATTGGCGCAAGCTCAGCGCCTATGCGACGCAGTATTTCCCCAACCCGACGCAAAGCTTCGCCGATATGCACGCGGCGCTGGCCCATGCGATGGCGGGCGAGGGGGCGGCATTGGCCAAACTCACCGAAGCCTCCAAGGGCTATGCGGCCGAACTGGTGCAGCCTGTGGCGCGGGCCTGGGGCGCAGTGGCGCGCGGCGACTGGGCGGGTGCGGTGCAGGATCTGACGCCGGTGATGGCCGACCACGCGCGCTTGGGTGGGTCGAAGGCGCAGCGGGACCTGTTGGAACTGACGTGGCTTCTGTGCCTGATGCGCAGCGGCGCCAAGCAGGAGGCCCGCCGCGCGGCGGCCACGCGCCGTCCGCTGTTTGCCAAGGCGGCCCCGGTTCAGGGCTTCGCCGCATGAGGGGCTTGCCCGCGACACCGGACCTGTTTCTCGCCTACCTTGGCATGGAGACGGACCTGATCTTCACCCACGGCCATGAGTTGCCGGGATTTGCCTCTTTCCCGATGGTGGAAACACCTGCGGGGCGCGCCCTTCTGCGCCGCTACTATGACGACATGATCGCCTTGGGGCGCAGGTCCGGCCATGGCGTCATCCTGGAAAGCCCCACCTGGGTCGCGAACCGCGACCGTGCGGCGCCCCTGGGCTACGGGCCAGAGCACCTGGCGCAGATCAACCGCGATGCCGTGGCCGGTATGGCAGAGGCGAAAGCCGGGGCCCCGGACGTGCCCCTCTGCCTCAGCCTCAACATTGGCCCCCGCTCGGATGCCTATGCGCCGGACGCGCAGATGACCGTGCCCGAGGCGGAAGCCTACCACGCCGAGCAAATCGCCGCCGTGGCGCAGACACCGCCCGACATGGTCAGCGCCTACACGCTGGCCTACGCGGCAGAGGCCATCGGCATCGCGCACGCGGCCAGGGCCCATGACCTCCCCGTTGTCATCGCCTTCACCGTCGAACGCGACGGCCGCCTGCCCACCGGCATGACCCTGCCCGATGCCATAACCCAGGTCGACGCGAAGACCGATGGCACCCCCGCCTACTACATGATCAACTGTGCCCACCCCGATCACTTCACCGATACCCTCCACGCAGCCCCCTGGATGGACCGCATCGGCGGTCTGGTCGCCAATGCCTCGCGCTGTAGCCACGAAGAACTGGACAACGCCGAAACGCTCGACGACGGCAACCCGGCGGAACTTGGACAGCAACTCTCGGCCCTGCGCCAGAGGTTCACACAGATCCGCGTTCTCGGCGGATGCTGCGGCACCGATATGCGCCACTTGGCGGCGATCGCAACGGCCTGCCGCCAAGGCGAGGCCTGACGCCAGCCGCCGCGCGCTCCGCCTCCCTTCATCTTGCCAGATACAACTCAATCCCCACATCGCCCCACGCGCGGCGTCTGACAATGACGCCCGCCAGCACAACAAAAAACGCCGCCCCCGGAGGGAGCGGCGCTTTCATTCCGACATGTCCAAAGGCTTTTAGAAGCCCAGACCTTCGTACTTTTTCTTGAACTTCGACACACGGCCGCCGGTGTCCAGAAGACGGGCGCCGCCGCCGGTCCAGGCGGGGTGCACCGTGGGGTCGATGTCGAGCGCCAGCGTGTCGCCTTCAGCGCCCCAGATCGAGCGCATTTCAACGATGTCACCGTTGGTCATCTTCACGTTGATCACGTGGTACTCGGGATGCAGGTCCTTTTTCATCTCGTGATCTCCTTATGCAGATGCGCTTTTGCGCGGCTTGTAGGTGGTGTCCTCGGCGATACGCGCAGACTTACCGCGACGGGTGCGCAGGTAGTACAGCTTGGCGCGACGCACACGGCCACGGCGGACAACGGTGATGCTGTCGATGTTGGTGGAATGCAGGGGGAACACACGCTCCACGCCCTCACCGAAGGAGATCTTGCGCACGGTGAAGGACCCGGCGATGCCGTGGCCGTTCTTGCGCGCGATGCAGACGCCTTCGTAGTTCTGCACACGGGTACGTGTGCCTTCCGTCACCCGGAAGCCGACGCGAACGGTGTCGCCCGCCTTGAAATCCGGAATGTCGTGGCCGAGCGCTGCGACTTGCTCGGCTTCCAGTTCTGCGATCAGGTTCATCTGAAACGCTCCTTATGTATCGCGGTTTGACCGCTTGATTTTTCGTCTGCCCTAGAGCTCTGATTTTCGACCGGGTCCATGTGTCTCGCGACAGATGCCCGCCAGAGGTGGCGCATGCTTCATTCGTTGGGTGGTGCCGAGGCTATCGCCCGCGCCGAAACTTCGCGGATCACCCATAGCACCAAGGTCCACAGGCTGATTCCAACCGCGAACAGGCCGCGTATAAGCGCGGTGGGGGTGTGGGGCAAGGGGTTAAGGCATGGGAGTCTGGCGCCGCACAGGGCATTTGGCCCTAGGTCTGCCTCACTTGGACTCTGCCGTTTTGAATAGCCGTTCAAAGTAGCCCTCTGCGCCGTGTCGTTGTGCAATTTCCATCATCGTAACTTTGATTTCATTATTGGGCCTCCTAGCTGCTATATTGGCGGGAACATTGTGAACGACGTCTGCCAAAATGCGCGCTTTTTGATGTCCTCTGTGGCCCGGATTTCTAACACTACGATTCCCAGAACCCAGAGAACTTCCCCATAGTCGTTGATAGTGCTTTTCCAATTGCTATCATTTTCGAGGCGCACAGACTGCCGCATCAGGTGAGTGCGACGGTAGAGCCAAGAAAAAAGTCCCGCACTGCACTTACTGATCCGTTTCAGCACTTGGTGTGTGTGCCGCCCATAAATCCGGTCGCCGCGCCTGGGTCAGCGCCTCGGCCTGTTCTTTCCGCCACGCCGCGACTTTCCCGTGGTCACCTGACAGCAACACCGGTGGGATCTCATGCCCGCGCCAGTTGGCAGGCTTGGTGTATTGGGGGTGTTCGAGCAGGCCGTCGGAGAAGCTCTCTTCTTGTGTCGACTCCGCATTGCCCAACACGCCGGGGATCAGGCGGGTGGTGGCGTCGAGGACCAGTTGCGCGGCGATCTCTCCGCCCGTGAGCACGGCGTCACCGACGCAGATTTCTTCCATGCCGTAGTGGTCAATCACCCGTTGGTCGAGGCCTTCGAAGCGGCCGCAGACCAGCGTCATGCCTTTGCATCCCGCGAACCGCTCGGCATCGGCTTGGGTGAAGGGTTTGCCGCGTGGCGTCAAATAGACAATCGGCCACTCGGCCCGATCCGCAGGCGTGCCAGCCCCGGCCATATCCAGCGCGCGCGCCATGACGTCGGGCTTCAGGACCAGACCCGCGCCGCCGCCGGCGGGGGTGTCGTCCACCTGCCGATGCTTGCCGACACCAAAGGTGCGCAAATCCACCGTCTCCAAGGCCCACAGGCCCTTTTGCAGGGCCTTGCCCGTCAGGGACGCGCCAAGGACGCCGGGGAACGTCTCCGGGAAAAGCGTGATGACCTTGGCGCACCAGGCTTTGGCAAGGCGGGGGCGGTCGGTCATCAACTCGCGCGGTTTCAGGCTGGCCGATTGGGACAGCCGTCCATGAGATCTGGAGGGGGGGGGTTTGGCAGGAGGGTGTGTCATCCCGCCCGTCTACGCGGGCGGGCGGGGGCGATCAATTACTTCTCGTCTCTGGCCTTCATGGCGCGCATGACAAGCAGGGTGATGACGGAAACGACGGCGCCGACGGCGGCATAAACGAAAAGCATTCTGAAATTCCTATGCAGAGGCAAGTGAGGCTGTCTGTGTAAGCCCCGGGGGCTGGACGCCAAACGGAGAGAAACCCGCAGTCCGTGCGTTTGCGCGCAGATGTATCGCATAGGTGCACCTTGTGGCACGCGGTGTAGCGCCCTAGATTGCTCGCTCGCGCAAGGAGGCCTCCCATGACATCCATCCTATCAGTTGATCGCCTGACCAAGACCTACGACGGCGGCTTCACGGCGCTGGATGCGGTGTCGCTGGAGATCAACGAGGGCGAGATCCTGGCCCTGCTCGGCCCCAATGGTGCGGGGAAAACCACCCTGATTTCAACGATCTGCGGGATCGTGCAACCCACATCTGGCACGGTGTCCGTGGGGGGGCACGACACGCAGGAAAACTACCGCGAGGCGCGCAAGCTGATTGGCCTCGTGCCACAAGAGATCAATCTGGAGCCGTTTGAAAAGGTGATCAACACGGTCCGTTTTTCGCGCGGGTTGTTCGGGAAGCCGCGCGACGATGCCTATCTGGAAAAAATCCTGCGGCAGCTGTCTTTGTGGGACAAGAAGGACGACGCGATCCGTACGCTGTCGGGCGGCATGAAACGGCGGGTGCTGATCGCAAAGGCGCTGTCCCACGAGCCGCGCGTGCTGTTCCTGGATGAGCCGACGGCAGGTGTCGACGTGGAATTGCGCCGCGACATGTGGGAAATCGTGCGCGACCTCAGCGACAGCGGCGTCACGATCATCCTGACAACCCATTACATCGAAGAGGCCGAGGCGATGGCCGACCGGGTTGGCGTGATCAACAAGGGCCGTATCCTGCTGGTGGAAGAGAAGGGCGACCTGATGGCGCGGATGGGCCAGAAGGAATTGCGCCTTGATCTGACCGATGCCGTCGATACCGTTCCCGCGGCGCTGACCAGCTTCGATCTGGAGCTGGAGCCGGGCGGCACCCGCCTGATCTACCGCTATGACACGCGCGCAGAGCGCACCGGGATCGTCCGGCTTCTGACCGCCTTGCAGGCCGAGGGCTTGCACGTGTCCGACGTGGAAACCAAGCAGAGCAGCCTGGAGGAAATCTTCGTGGGCCTCGTCAAGGAAGGAGAGGGCGCATGAACCTTCAAGCCATTCGGTCCATCTACGTCTTCGAGATGGCGCGCACGTTCCGCACGCTGGCGCAATCCATCGTCTCGCCGGTCCTGTCCACGTCACTTTACTTCATCGTGTTCGGCACGGCGATCGGGTCGCGCATCGACCAGGTCGAAGGCGTCAGCTATGGCGCGTTCATCGTGCCGGGCCTGATCATGCTAACGGTGTTGACCCAGTCGATTTCCAACGCCAGCTTCGGCATCTACTTCCCCAAGTTCATCGGCACGATCTACGAGCTGCTGTCCGCGCCCGCGAGCTTTCTGGAGATCACGGCGGGCTACGTGCTGGCGGCGGCGACCAAGAGTTTCACGATCGGGTTGATCATCCTCGGCACCGCGTTCTTCTTTGTGGATTTGCAGATCATGCATCCCCTGTGGATGCTGACGTTCCTTGTCCTCACCTGCCTGAGCTTCAGCCTGTTTGGCTTCATCATCGGCATCTGGGCGCAGAATTTCGAGCAGTTGCAGCTGATCCCGCTGCTGGCCGTCACGCCCCTCGTGTTCCTTGGGGGGGCGTTCTACTCCATCTCGATGCTGCCTGAATCCTGGCAAACGGTGACGCTGTTCAACCCGGTGGTCTACCTGATCTCGGGGTTTCGGTGGAGCTTCTTCGGGGTGGCCGACGTGGCACTGGGGTGGTCCATCGTGGCGATCCTGGGCTTCACGGGGACCTGCATCTTGGTGATCGGCTGGATCTTCAAGACCGGCTGGCGCATTCGGGCCTAAACGGTAGGCGTAAGCGGTTGGCCTGAGCGGTTGACGTGAGGGATTGGCGTGAGCGGTTGGCGTGAGGGATTGCGCCGCCTGCGGCGTCGCCAGAGCAAGGGGGTTTTACCCCCTTGGACCCCCAGAGTTTTCAGGCAAGATGAAAGGGACCCCCGTGGAGACTGGGTGTGCCCTAGTCGAAGTCCTGGCCCAGTGGCGGGGTGCTGGGCGTGTCCGGTTTTTCGCCGCCGATCAGCCCCTCGGGCATGTCGACGATTGCCCGGCCCGCGGCGAGGTCCACGGTGGGAACGGCGGCCAGCGTGAAGGGGACCAGGAGGCCAGAGCCAAGGCCCGGTCCGCTGATCTCGATGATGTCGCCTGCGCCGTGATTGGCCACCGAGGCGATCTTGCCCAGGATCTCACCGCCGGTGTCGAGGACCGTAAGGCCGACAAGGTCGGCGTGGTAGAATTCATCATCGGGAAGTGACGGCAGGGCCGCGCGGGGGGCGTAAAGCCGAACGCCGCGCAGGGCGTCGGCGTCTTCCTTGGTTTTCACGCCCGACAGCATCGCCGCATAGCCGGATTTCACCGGGCGCGTCAGTTCGACGGTATAGGAGGCCGCGCCATCCTCGGTCGAGAGGGGGCCGTAGGAGGCGATGTCAGACGGCTCGGCGCAGAAGCTTTTCAGGCGCACTTCGCCGCGCACACCAAACGATCCGGAGATCGCGCCAACACAAACGTGGTCGGGATTGGCCATGGGAACCTCCGGTGTCAGGTGACGGTATGGGTCTGGGGGCCGCGGACCTCTGGCAAAGGGGGCGGACGAGATGAGAGGCGCAGGACGACAGTCATGCCGATAAGGGCCGGCAGGGACAGGGCGCAAAGCCCCGCCCCCAGCCAGCGGATCGTCTTTCGCCCGGAGGCCACCATCAGGACCAGCCCGATGGTGACGCCAAGGCCAAGAAGCCCCAGCACGTGGGCTTACTCTTCTGCGGCGGCTTCTTCGGCTGCTGCAGGCTCTTCTGCCGGGGCCTCTGCCGGGGCGGCGGCGGCCTCAGCGGCGGCGGCTGCCTTGGCGGCTTTCTCTTCGGCACGCTCGACGGCTTTCTTGCCGGGCTGCGCTTTCTTCATGTTGGCGCGCTCTTTCTTGGGCGTGACGCCAGCGGCTTCCAGGAAGCGGCTCACGCGGTCGGTGGGCTGTGCGCCCTGGTCCAGCCAATGCTGCACGCGCTCCATGTCCATTTTCACGCGCTCTTCGCTGTCCTTGGGCAGAAGGGGGTTGTAGGTGCCGAGCTTCTCGATGAAGCGGCCGTCGCGGGGCATGCGGCTGTCGGAGGCGACGATGCGGTAGAACGGACGCTTCTTGGAGCCGCCGCGGGCGAGACGAATTTTCATGGCCATTGTGTAGTTTCTCCTAGTGAATTTGATCGGGCTCTGGCCCTCAGGATTGGTGTTGTTCGTGGTGTCGAATGACTTCATCGATGACGAAGCGCAGGAGTTTTTTGGCGAATTCCGGGTCCAGATCGGCCCGGTTTGCCAAATCTTCTAACCGCGCGATCTGGGTCGCTTCACGCGACGGATCGGACGGGGGAAGGTCGTGTTCGGCCTTGAGGCGGCCGACCGCTTGGGTGTGCTTGAACCGCTCACCCAGGGTGTAGATCAGGATCGCATCAAGGCGGTCGATGCTTTCGCGGTGGCCGCGCAAGATCTCGGCCGCGCGGGCGGCGGTGTCTTGGGTCATGATGCTCTCCATAGGTGGTCCCAGACGTCGCAGGTGGCACTATGAGCTGCGGCTTGGCCCGTAGGCACGGCCCCCAGCTTCTGGGCCACGCGCTGGGACGCGGTGTTGGTTCGGGTGATGTAGCTGACAAGGCGGGGCGCATGCACATGGGCAATCGCCCAGTCGCGTACGGCGCGCGCGGCCTCGGGCGCGTAGCCCGCGCCGCGGTGGCCGTCATAGGTGTTCCATGCCAGTTCCAGATCGGCGTGTTCGGGGCGGTAATGCACGGCGACATTGCCCACCGCCGTGTCGCCTTTGCGGGCGATGAACCAGCCGAAGCCCTTCACGACCCAGTGGCCGATGTCGCCGGTGAACGCGTCCCACGCCTTGCTGGCATCGTCGCCGTGCCAACGCTCATAGAGGGGCCAATCGGCGGCGCTGACGGGGCGCAGGGTCAGGCGATCTGTGGTGAGCGTTGTCATGCCGCGACCTCCGCCGGGGCCGGGTGCCGGAAGACCAGCGCATCGGGGTTGGGGTGGAGTGCTTCCGCATCGCGGGTGCAGCCAAGACGCTCGGCCAGCGCGATGGAGCGGGCGTTGTCGCGGTGGATGTAGCTGACGGCGGTGGACCATCCGAGCGGGCCATAGCATTGCATGCGGACGGCGCGCGCCGCCTCGAACGCGTAGCCCTTGCCCTCATATCCGTCCCAGATCAGCCAGCCGATTTCCTTCTCGGGCCAGCCCGCCGGATACCAGCAGCCGACAAGCCCTATCGGCGTACCCTCCAGCGTCACCGTCCACATGCCGAAGCCATGCAGGGCCCAGTGGCCGAACTCGGCGGCGAAGACCATCCACGCCTGTTTTTCGTCCTTCGGCCCGCCGGTGTAGGCAGCCCGCTCGCTTGCGAAGTAATCGCGGAAAGCGGGCCAGTCCGCTGCCTCGGGGCCGCGCAGGGTCAGCCGCTCTGTGTGCAACACGGGGATCATGCCAGCACCTCCTCGGGGGAGGGGTGGCGCCAGATGTCCATGGTCCCAAAGACACCGTGTTCAAACGACCCTTCGCGGTGGCAACCAAGCTTTTCGGCCAGCGCGATGGAGCGGCTATTCGCAGCGTTCACGAAGCTTGCGGCGGTCGTCCAGTCCAGCGTCTGGTAGGCGAAATCGCGCGCCAGCAGGGTCGCCTCGTAGGCGTATCCCTCGCCTTCGCCGGCCTCGAACATCGTCCACGCGATCTCGGGCTCGGGCCAGTCGACGGGGCAGAGCGGGCCGACAATGCCAAGGGCCACGTCTTCATTCCCGGTCTCGGCCACGATCCAGCGGCCATAGCCGCGCAGGTGCCAATGGCCGATCATCGCGGCAAGGTATTGCCAGCTTTGCGCCTCGGTCGAGGGGCCGCCGACGAAGGCCGCGCGGTCCGACGCGCGGAAGGCGGCGATGGCCTCGAAATCCCCGAGGGAGGGCGCGCGGAGCGTCAGGCGCTCGGACAGGAGGGTGGGGATCATCATCATGCCGACACCTGCCGGGGCAGAAGATAGACGTCGCGCGTGACGCCATCGGGGAAGACCACGCGCCGGTCAAGCGTACCGCCGAGGCGTTTGGCAAGCGCGTGGGCTGCCGAGTTGCCATCGCGCATGTGGGTCTCGACCCGCGGCCAGCCAAGCACCGTGTAGGCCCACTCGATGATCGCGCGGCTCGCCTCGGTCGCGTAGCCGGTCCCGCGTGCGTCGGGCATCAGCCACCAGGTCAATTCGTGGCTTGGCCAATCATCGGGGTGCGCGAGGCCCGCGCCACCCACGAAGGCGCCGTCGCCGGTCCGACGCACGGAGAATACCCCGAAACCCTTGTTCGCCCAATGGGTGATATTGCGGTCAAGGATGCCCGCCACCTCGGCGTCGCTGCGTCCGCCGCGATAGTTCCCGACCAACACGTCGGATACGGCGTAGAAACGGCGATAGTCGACAAGGTCCGCCGCCACGGCAGGGCACAGGGTCAGACGCTCGGTCGTGAGCGTGAAGTTATCCACAAGGTGAAGGGTCATGGCCGCACCTCGACAGATATCGCCAAAGTGCAATAGTCCACGCATGGTGCTGCGGATAACCCTGTGGATTGGGTTGATATGTGCAGGTGCACGGCTGTCACTTCTTCTTGCCCAGCCCGCTCAGGTCGCCGCCCAAACCACCGGGGCCGCCCAGGCCCGGCAAACCGCCGCCTGCGCCCATCTGCTTGGCCGCCTTCTCCAGCGCGCGTGCGTCCATGCCGCCCATGTCGCCCATGCCCGCAGGCATGCCGCCACCCTTGCCCATGAGCGCGCCGAGGCCGCCGCGCATCAGGCCTTTCTTGCCCATCTTGCCCATCTTCTTCATCGCGTCCGCCATCTGGCGGTGCATCTTCAGCAGCTTGTTGAGGTCAGACACCTCTTGACCCGCGCCCTTGGCGATGCGCTTCTTGCGCGAGGCCTGCAGCAGGGCGGGATTGGCGCGCTCGCGTTTGGTCATGGACTGGATCAAGGCGATCTGACGGACGATGGTCTTGTCGTCAAAACCGGCCTCTTCGATCTGCTTCGACATCTTGGCCATGCCGGGCATCATACCCATCATGCCCTGCATGCCGCCCATCTTCTGCATCTGGTCCAGCTGCCCCTTCAGGTCGTTCATGTTGAACTGACCCTTCTGGAAGCGCTTCATCATGCGCTCGGCCTGTTCGGCCTCCAGGGTTTCCTGCGCCTTCTCGACCAGCGCCACGATGTCGCCCATGCCAAGGATGCGGCCCGCGATGCGTTCCGGCTCGAACGTTTCGATGGCGTCCATCTTCTCGCCGAGGCCGACGAAGCGGATCGGCTTGCCGGTGATCTCGCGCATCGACAGCGCCGCACCGCCGCGCCCGTCGCCGTCCATCCGCGTCAGCACGACGCCGGTGACGCCGATCTTGTCGTCGAATTCCGTGGCGACGTTCACCGCGTCCTGACCGGTCAGACCGTCGACGACCAGAAGCGTCTCACGCGGGTTGGCCACGTCGCGTACCGCCGCCGCCTGCGCGATCAGTTCCGCGTCGATGTGCAACCGGCCCGCCGTGTCGAGCATATAGACATCGTAGCCCGCCAGCGAGGCCTGCGTCTTGGCGCGCTTGGCGATTTGCACGGGGTCCTCGCCGGGGACAATCGGCAGGGTGTCAACGCCGATCTGCATACCCAGAATGGCCAACTGCTCCATCGCCGCCGGGCGGTTGGTGTCAAGCGACGCCATCAACACCTTCTTGCCCTCACGCTCTTTCAACCGCTTCGCAAGCTTGGCCGTCGTCGTCGTCTTGCCCGAGCCTTGCAGGCCGACCATCAGGATCGGCGCGGGGGGATTGTCGATCTTCAACGCGCCGGGGTCGCCCTCACCACGCAGGGTGGCGATCAGCTCGTCATGGACGATCTTGACGACCTGTTGGCCGGGCGTGATCGACTTGGTGACAGCAGCGCCCGTGGCCTTCTTCTCCACGTTCTTGATGAAGCTGCGCGCGACGGGCAGGGAAACATCGGCCTCCAGCAGGGCCACGCGCACTTCGCGCAGGGCGGTGCGGACGTCATCCTCGGACAACGCACCCTGCTTGGTGAGGCGGTCGAAGACGCCGGAAAGGCGTTCAGAGAGGTTCTCAAACATGGGCGCGGCCCCTTTTCTACGATCCGGTCAAACCCATGAAGTGGGGCTTTGCGGCCAAATCCCCAAGTCCCAGGCGGGCGTCAAATGCAAAACAACCCCCGTGGGCGAAACTCGCTGACGGGGGGCGATCCTACGAACGCGCGCGGGACCGGGAAGCTTGGCTTTCCGGCTATTGTGGCGGGGGATAGGGGCAAACGCGGGGGGAGTCAATCATTCGGACGCCCGGCCTATCGGGTCTGCGGGCGGTCCATCCGGTTCGGGGACGCACCCTCAGATACACTCGACCGTCAGGTCAATCACATCGCCCGCCAGCATATCTCCATCGGCATGGAGCATGAACGCACGGCGCAGATTCATCTCGTCCCATTCGACCTGCATGACCGGGGGCGTCGCGGTGGGGCGCGTGCCGGGCGGGCCAAACAGGGTCAGGGCCATCGGGCCGTCAAAATCCTGACCCGCGAAAGAGAAGCCTTCGACGTCATGGGCATAGACGCCCACCAGATCGGCCGCCGACCCGCGCGAGGTGGTGATAAGCGTCCAGATCTCGCCGGTGATCCCGTCACCGATGGTCATCTGACCGGTCGCGTAATGGGCCATCGTGCCGCCTTCTTGCCGAAACGTCTGACCGCTGGTCACGAATTCCGCCGATCCGGGCAGTTCCGTGCCCGGGCGGATCAAGCCCACGCCCTGGGTGACCTCGATGGTGAATTCCAAGGTGCAGGTCTGCGCGCTGGCCGGCGTCGCGAGGCAGAGGGCGATGAGAGCGAAGATGCGCATGGCCTCGACGCTAGCATACGAGATGCAGAGCGCAAAGCGCGGGGAACGACAGGTCCCCCGCGCCGCCGCCATGGGTGGACTACGCCGCCAGCGCGCCGATTTGGTCTTGGGCGGTTTTCATCGCCGCGTCTGCGTCAACCATCAGGCGGTCGGCTGTTACGACATCGATGGCGGTGATGCCGATGAACCCCAGCACATGGCGCATGTAGTTGGTGGCGAAATCGATGTCAGAACCCGATTCCGTGCCGCCCGATGCAATGACCAACACCGCGCGTTTGCCTTCCAGCAGGCCCTTTGGCCCGGTCTCGGAATACTGGAAGGTGACGCCCGCGCGGGCGACCTGATCCACCCAGGCTTTCAGGGCGGCGGGGACGCCGAAATTGTAGATCGGCACGCCGATCACCAGCGTGTCAGCGGCCTTGATCTCGGCCACCAGCGTATCGGACAAGGCCAGCGTCGCGGCTTGTTCGGGCGTGCGTTGGTCGGCAGGCGTGAAGTTGGCACCGATCCACGCCTCCTCAAGTAGCGGGATGCCTGTGGCAAGGTCACGGGTGGTGACAGTGGCGGCGCCCATCTGTGTGATGATCTGGTCCGTCAGATCGCGGGAGACAGAGCCCGCCCGGCGGGCGGAGGCGTCGATGCGAAGAATATGGGTCATGGGGGTTGGATCCTGTTGCGTCAGTGAAGTCGATAGAAATCGATGTGGACCTTCACTTTGGTTCACACAATCTGTGATTTTGCGAATGTTCTGCGCGTAAATGCACAGACCAGCGACCCATTGCTTTTGCGGAGCCATGCACGCATTGTGGCCGTAACGCTGGAATTGGTGATGGAGCGCACAAAAAGCCGATGGACAATTGGGATGAAGTGCGCACCGCTTTCCAGGTTGCGAAAGTCGGCACCGTTTCCGGCGCTGCCGAAGCCCTGGGCGTGCACCACGCAACGGTGATCCGCCATATCGACGCGCTGGAGCAGCGGCTTGGTGCAAAGCTGTTCCAACGCCATGCGCGCGGGTACACGGCGACAGAGGCGGGCCAGGACTTGCTGGCCGTGGCCGGCCAGACTGACGACCAGTTCACCCAGCTTGCGGGCCGGATCAAGGGCCGGGGCGATGAGGTGACGGGCGAGTTGATCGTGACGTCGCTTGACGCGCTTTCGCCGCTTCTGGTGCCCACCATTGGTCTATTCCAGGAACGCCACACCGACCTGAGGGTGCGGCTGGTAAGCGATACACGTCTGTTCCGGTTGGAATACGGCGAGGCCCACGTGGCGATCCGCGCGGGCAAATTGCCCGATCAGCCCGACAACATCGTGCAGCCCTTCTTCACCCAAACCCTGCGGCTGGTGGCCAGCAAAGGGTATGTGGAGCGTTTCGGGGTCCTGACCGGGGACAACCTGGCCGATCATCGTTTCGTGGGCTCTACCGAAGAGACGCCCCGCGCCCCCTATTTCAAGTGGCTGGCGGACACGGTGCCCACGTCGTCGATCTATTTCCGGGCGTCCTCCATGTCAGCCGCGAAAGAGGCGGTCGTGGCGGGCATCGGCATCGGTTTCGTAGCGTCCTGGGACCGGGAGCGCACCGCCGATCTGGTCGAGGTCTTGCCCCCGTTGGAGGACTGGACCGCAAAGATCTGGCTTGTCACGCACATGGACCTGCATCGTACCGCAAAGGTTCAGACGTTCGTGCGTCACCTCAAGGAGCAGGTGAAGACCTGGGATGTGGTGTGACGCGATCCCATGGGGTCGAGGTCGGTAGGGGGCGCTGCCCCCGCCCGCGCCCCAGGGGGCGCGACCTCCCCCGGAGTTTTCTGGGCAAGATGAAGTCGGAGCGTCGTTCGTGGTGACGGCGGCCATCGGCTCGGCGCGCGGGGGACATCTGGCGATGCTGGTGTTCTCGGCGCTGGTGGCGGGGTCGTTCTCGCTTGGCGGTCAGGTGGCGGACGAATTGGCCCCGACGGCCCTGAACGCGGTGCGGTTCGGGATTGCGGCCCTGATCATGGGGGCAGTGGTTTTCGCGCGCGGCGGCGTGCCACGCGCGGCTTTGGGCGCGCCGTGGCGGTATCTGGTACTGGGCGGTATTTTCGCGTTCTATTTCGTGCTGATGTTCGAGGGGTTGAAGACGGCGCCGCCGGTCTCGGCCGCGGCTGTGTTCACGCTGACCCCGGTGATGAGCGCGTTTTTTGGCTGGCTGTTGCTGCGCCAGGTCGTCAGCCCGCGCATTGCGGCGGCTTTGGCGATCGGGGCGGCTGGGGCGGCTTGGGTGATTTTCCGCGCCGACCTGTCGGCGTTGATGGCGTTCGAGGTGGGGCGCGGCGAGGCGATCTACTTTGTCGGCTGCATCGGCCACGCACTCTACACGCCCTTGGTGCGGGTGCTGAACCGGGGCGAGCCGGTGTTGGTGTTCTCGTTCCTGACGCTGGTCGCCTGTGCGGGCGTCATCACGATCTGGGGGATGGGTGAGATCGCGGCGGCTGATTGGGCAGGCTTGCGCCCCATGGTCTGGATCGCGATCGCCTACACCGCCGTTTTCGCCAGCGCGGCCACGGTGTTTTTGATCCAGTTCGCCTCGCTCAGGCTGCCGTCGTCCAAGGTGATGGCCTACACCTACTTGACGCCGTCGTGGGTGATCTTGTGGGAGATCGCCCTGGGCCAGCCCGTCCCGGCGGGCCTGGTGCTGGTGGGTGTTGCGTTGACGATCACGGCGCTTTTGATGCTGCTCAAGGATTGAGGCGGATCAAGGTCGGGCGTCGCCCGGTCGGGTAGGGTGTCCGAAAGGAGACCCGCCATGCCCGCTGCCACCACCCACAAGGACCTTCTGGCCGTGACCGACCGCGAATGGGCCAAGCTGAGCGCGCTTCTGGACAAGGTGCCGGAAGACATCGCCTGTGCGCCCCAGGGCGAAGACCCATCGGTCCGCGATATCCTGTGCCACCGGGCCCATTGGGTCGGGCTGTTTTTCCAGTGGCTGGACGAGGGGGAGGCGGCGCAGATGCCGGACCACGGGGTGAAGTGGAACCAGCTCAAGCCGTATAATGCGGGCCTGAGGGCGCGCTACGCGGATCTTTCGTGGACCGAGGCCCGCGATTGGCTGGCGCGCGAACAGGCGCGGTTGCGGGCGTGGATCGCGGCGGCGGATGACGCCACGCTTTATGGCGGGGCGATGCCCGGCGGGACAGGTTGGACCCGGGGGCGCTATGCCGAGGCGGCGGGGCCGAGCCATTGCCGCAGTGCCGCCAAGTATATCCGTGCCGTGCTGAAGGCGGCCTAAGTCATTCCGCCGGCGCGCCGCGCGCGAAGGGGAAAGCCGCCAGCGGCACACGGATCAGATCGTAGGTGATGGTGCCGATGGGCGCGGGCAGGGCCACGTTCTGCACCAGGTTGTCCCCGATACAGGTATAGGTGATCACCGGGTTGAAGGTGTTTTCCGGTATGGCGAACAGCGGCACGGTGGTGCTGGTGCCATCGGTGGTGACTGTCATCTCTCCGTTCAGGTTGCCTTGTGCGCCGGGCAGGTAGCACAGGTCCAGCGTGCCGCCGATGGCGCTGATGTAGCCTGCGGTGGTGACGGTCTGGCCGGTCATCTCGAATGTCGTCAGATCCCCGTCACTGTCCTGGAACTGGGCCGCGCCCTCGACGCCCAGGGGGAACGTCTCGAAGAAGCCGTCGTCGTAGATGATCATGCCGACCGGCGCACCGATGCTGCTGAAATTGGCGCGCACGGCGTCGGGCATCGAATTCATCGCGCGTTGCAGCGCATCGGGGATGGTGGAGGACCCGACCCAGGCCCCCACAAGGCAGGTCTCGATCGGGCCGGTGGGCGCCTCGCAGGTGGCCTGCGCAAAGGCAGGGGCGGCTGCGAGTGACATCAACAAGGCAAGGGTGCGGGCCATGGTAAGTTCCTTTCTGTAGCGCGCGGACGTGGACGCAGGTCAAAGGGCGCAAATCGGGCCAGGGGGCGGCCCCGTCGGGATTCAATCCGCCCGCGCAGGGAACCGGGGCGTGTTCAGCTTCGTTGTCCTAGTAGATCGTATCAAAAGGAGCGTCCGCAATGCGTGGAATACTTACTATCATCGGCCTCATTGTTGTCGTCCTTGCCGTCCTGCGCCTTGCGGGCATCGCCTGACGCCACCGGGGTCGTACGGCCTTAGGGCGCGGTCCCGTCGTCGACACCATCCACCTCGGACAGGCCCTCTTGTCCGAGCCAGCGTTCGAACGCGTCCACGTCGACGGGTTCGAATTGCCCAAACCCCTGCATCCAGACAGAAGCCACCTTCAGCGCGTCGGGCTCCAACTTGCACCACTTCACCCGGCCCCGCTTTTCCTGCGTGATCAGGCCCGCCGCCGTCAGCACGCCCAGGTGCTTGGAGATCGCGGCAAGCGACATCTCGAACGGTTCGGCCACATCGGTGACGGCCATGTCATCCTCCAGCAGCATCGACAGGATTGCCCGCCGCGTCGGGTCGGCCAGGGCCGCAAAAGTCGTGTCGAGCGAGGGTTTGTAAGACAGGGCCATGGGGCCAGTAGGGGGCACGACGCGCAATCGTCAACCGTTTGGTTGAATATGCTGTTGTGCAGCATCGGGCGGCGCTTGGAGGTGGTCCCTGAAAAATAGCCATATATAACAGCATCTTAAAGGGCTTCATCCCGCGTTGACTCTGCCGCTCACCCGGCCTAGCTTCCGCGCAACCTTCCCACCGGAGGCGAGATGGTGATGGCCCAAAGCGACGAAGACCGCATGGCCGCGTTAGAAGCGCGGATCGCGGCGGCAAAGTCCCGGGCCAACCCAAACCGCACGAAGGCGGAAGAGCATCACTCCCAAGCGCAACTGGCGTGGCGGATGGTGATCGAGCTGGTGGCCGGATTGGGCATTGGCTTCGGCATAGGCTACGGGCTCGACACGCTGTTGGGCACCACACCGTGGCTGATGGTCGTGTTTGTCATTTTGGGGCTCATTGCCGGGATCAAGACGATGATCCGCTCGGCCAATGAACTTCAGCGAGACGCGCTGGAGCGCGAAGCACAGAAGACGCGCGCCGACGTGAAATCGGGCGCAGGACAGGAAACGGGGACGCGGGATGGCGACTGAAAGCACCAACACGGACGCAAAAGGCGGCGCAGGCCGCATGGTCGCCTTTGTTCTGATCGGCCTTGCCGTTCTGGGCTTCATCGCCGCCTACCTCGACGACTACACCGGCGGTCTGGCGATCCACCCGATGGACCAGTTCGTGGTGTCGCCGCTGTTTGGTGACGGCCCGGTGGGCATGTTCACGATCACCAATGCAACGCTCTGGATGGCGCTGTCGGTCCTCTGCGTCATCGCGCTGATGGTCTGGGGCACACGCGGCCGGGCGGTGATCCCGTCGCGCAGCCAGTCGATGGCGGAACTGGCCTACGGCTTCGTGCGCCAGATGGTGGAAGACGTGGCAGGCAAGGACGCGCTGCCCTACTTCCCCTACATCTTCACGCTATTCCTCTACATCCTCTTCGCCAACTTCCTGGGCCTGATCCCCACCAGCTTCACCACGACATCTCACATCGCCGTAACGGCCGTGTTGGCCATGGCGGTGTTCTTGACGGTCACGATCCTGGGCTTCGTGAAGAACGGCATCGGGTTCCTTGGTCTTTTCTGGGTGTCCTCAGCGCCGCTGGTGCTGCGCCCGATCCTGGCCATCATCGAGCTGATTTCCTACTTCGTGCGCCCCGTCAGCCACTCCATTCGTCTGGCAGGCAACGTCATGGCAGGTCACGCGGTTCTGAAAGTGTTCGCCGGTTTCGCGGGTGCCCTTGGCCTTGCGGGTATCGCGCCGATCATTGGCGTGGTCGCAATCTACGGCCTTGAAGTCCTCGTGTCGGCCATCCAGGCCTACGTTTTCACAATCCTGACGTGCGTTTACTTGAAGGACGCGCTTCACCCCGCTCACTAATTCAGACCGGGCGCGCTGCCCGGTCCGAGAGAACCAACTTCCAAAATAAAATCGTAAGGAGATACATCATGGAAGGCGATATCGCACAAATGGGTCAATTCATCGGTGCCGGCCTGGCCGCCATCGGTTCTGGTGCCGCCGCTATCGGTGTGGGCCATGTTGCTGGCAACTTCCTCGCCGGCGCCCTGCGCAACCCGTCTGCGGCTGCTGGCCAGACCGCAACTCTCTTCATCGGCATCGCGTTCGCCGAGGCACTGGGCATCTTCGCCTTCCTCGTCGCCCTGCTGCTGATGTTCGCTGTCTAAGACCTAGACCCCCGGTCCCCGATGGGGCCAAAATGCGAATAGACGATCCTTACGTTCGGCGCGCTATCCACGGGTAGCGCGCCACCGTAAAACCCCAAATCCGGTTGGAGGAACACCATGGCTGACGAAGCCGAAAATGCAGGCCACGGCGATGACGCCCATGGCGGGCTTGAGGCCGGCCTTGAGGTTGCCATCGGCACGGACCACGGTGCGACCGATGCGGCTGGCATGCCGCAGCTGGACATCGCGACATTCGACAATCAGGTTTTCTGGTTGGTGCTTACGCTTCTGGCGATCTACTTCATCCTCGCCAAGATCGCGCTGCCGCGGATTTCCTCGGTCATCGCCGAGCGTCAGGGCACGCTGACCAACGACTTGGCCACCGCCGAAGACCTGAAGCGTCAGGCCGCGGAAGCCGAAGAGAATTATAACGCTGCGCTGGCCAACGCCCGGGCAGAGGCCTCCAAGATCGCCCAGGAAACCCGCGAGGAAATCCAGGCGTCCTTGCAGGTCGAGATCGACAAGGCTGACGCCCAGATCGCGGCCCGCGCCGCCGAAGGGGAAGCCCGCATCGCCGAGATCGAGGCAAGCGCCATGGCCACGGCAGAAGAAGTCGCCCGTGATGTCGCGACCGAGATCGTCCGCGCCCTCGGGCCGGGCAAGGATGTGGACGCCGCCGCCATCGCCAGCGCCGTTGCGAACCGAGTGAGAGGGTAAGACCATGCGTTATTTGACCATCCTTCTCACCCTCGCGGCCTCGCCCGCGCTTGCCGCAGAAGCCTATGACAGCCCCCACGGTCTGTTCGATCCGTCCTTGGGCAACACCGATTGGGTCGTCCTTCTGGGCTTCCTGTTGTTCCTTGCGATCCTGTTCTACTTCGGCGTGCCGAAGATGTTGGGCGGCATGCTGGATCAGCGCGCCGAGGGCATCCGGTCCGAACTGGACGAGGCCCGCGCGCTGCGCGAAGAGGCGCAAACGCTTCTCGCCTCCTACGAGCGCAAGGCCCGCGAAGTGGAAGAGCAATCTGCCCGCATCGTGACCGAGGCCCGTGTGAACGCTGAAACGGCGGCACAGCAGGCGAAAGCCGAGATCGAACGCTCGATCACCCGCCGTCTTGCGGCGGCCGAGGATCAGATCGCATCGGCCGAGGCGAAAGCCAGCCGGGCCGTGCGCGACAGCGCCGCCTCTGCGGCCGTGGCTGCCGCGGCCGAGGTTATTGCGGGTGGCACCAGCGCTGCCGATCAGAACAAGATGATCGATGAAGCGATCGACGAGGTCGGGCGCCAGCTGCACTAAGCGTGTGTCACGGAATTGGAAGGCCCTGGCGGAAACGGCGGGGCCTTTTTTCGTGGGACATCGGCAGTGGGCGGTTTGCCCTACCCAAAGGTGGCGCGGTAGGTCGGGAGAGGGTCGGTGGCTGAGGGCGTCGCCTCGAACACCCCCCGCGCGATGGCACGCGACAGGCAAATCGCCGCCGCGTGCCCAAGCATCAGCGTATCGGCCTCTCCCTCAACCGTCCCCATCGCCGCCGCAAACACAAGGTCGCCGTCCATCGGCGTGTGGCTGGGGTAGATCGCGCGGGCCATGCCATCGTGGGCGGCCACGGCCATGCGGGTGGCCTGGGCCTGAGTCAGCGCGGCATCCGTGGCAACAATCGCGATCGTCGTGTTCTGCGCCCTGCCTTTGACGGGCGGCATGACGTGGGGGTCAAAGGTTGGTGCGGGCCCGCGGCCGCCGAACTCTTTCCCCATCTCGAACGGAGCCGCCCAGAAATGCTTGCTGTCCCCCACCGTGACGCGCCCCAGCGCGTTCACCGCCACCAGCGCGCCCACGGTATAGGGCCCCACCCGCAAAGAAGCCGAGCCGAGCCCCCCCTTGAGATCCGCGATCAGCGCGCCGGTGCCCGCACCGACGCTGCCAAGCGCGAAATCCATGTCCGCGTTTGCCAAGGCCGCGCGCCCCAGCGCTTTGTAGGGGTTTTCCGTCCAGGTCTTGTCGCCGCCATTGATCAGGTCGAACAGGATCGCGGCGGGCACGATCGGCACCACCTGATCCCCGACCGCAAAGCCGCGCCCCTGCGTGCGCAATCCGTCCGCTACGCCAGAGGCCGCGTCGAGGCCAAAGGCCGATCCCCCCGACAGTACCAGCGCATCGGCCTGTTGCACCGTCTTGTCGGGGGCCAGCAGGTCCGTTTCGCGCGTGCCCGGTGCCCCGCCCATGACATGGACGCCCGCCACGAATGGCGCGTCCCCGACCAGCACGGTCGCCCCGGTCTTGATGCCGTCGTCCTGGGCATTGCCCACCCGCAGGCCCGCCACATCGGTGATCAAATTGCGCGGCCCCGGCACCATCATGGCGTGGCGCTCAGGTGCGGGACGGTCCCGCGGAAGCTGCCCAGGGGCGTCAGATGCGCGGTCTGTACCACGGGGCAGGCCACGCCCTCATGGGCCGCAGGCAGGATCAGGACGAGGGTGCGGCCCTTCGCGGCAAGCGACGCCACCGTCGCGCCCTCGAAATATGCCCCCAGACGCAGGCCATGGCTGCGCTGGATCACCTCCACATGGGTCAGGTCCAACCCCGGTGCGACGTCCAGCAGATGTGCGAAGACCAGCGGCTGGCTGGCGAAGTCACCGGCAAAGACGGCGATATCAGCAGGCAGATCCTGGCGCGTGATGCGGGTCACAGCGTGTCCTTTACAACGGCGGTCGCGGGGTCGCCCGTGTTCGGCGTGCCCGCGGGCTCGATCAGCAGCAGATGCGCCTCGGACCGTGCGACGGGGCGATGTTCCACTCCCGCAGGCACCACGAACATCTCTCCTTCGCGAAGCGTCACCGTGCCGTCGCGCATCTCGATATCGATCTCGCCTTTCAGAACCAGAAACAGATCGTCCGTGTCAGGGTGCGAATGCCAGACGAACTCGCCTTCTACCTTCACGACCATCAGATCGTGGCCGTTGAACGCGCCCACGATCTTCGGGCTCCAGTGGTTGTTGAATTGCGCCAGCTTCTCCGCAAGATTGATCGCCTTCATATGCATCGCCCCCCGTCCACTTCCAGCGCCACGCCGGTGATCATCGAGGCCGCGTCCGAGCATAGGAACGCCGCCGCCTCGCCCATGTCCTCGGGCTGGCTGAAGCGCCCCAGGGGGATCGTCGCCAGGAACTTGGCGCGGATTTCCGGCGTGTCTTCGCCCATGAAGCTCGCCAGCAGCGGCGTCTCGCCCGCCACGGGACACAACGCGTTCACCCGGATGCCGAAGGGCGCCAGTTCTACTGCCATGGTCTTCGTGGCCGTGATCATCCAGCCCTTGGACGCGTTGTACCAGTTCAGGTTCGGGCGCGGCGACAGCCCGGCGGTAGAGGCGATGTTCAGGATCGCGCCCGCCCGCGCCGCCTTCATGTGCGGCACGATCTCGCGTGCGGTCAGGTAGACGGACTTGGCGTTGACGGCCAGCACCCGGTCGAACTCTTCTTCGCTGACCTCCTCCAGCGGCGTCGGCAGATGGGTGATCCCTGCGTTGTTCACCACGATGTCGATCCGCCCCCATCGGTCCATCGCGGCCTGTGCCATGGCCGCCACATCCGCCCCCTTTGATACATCCGTGCGGATCGCCGCCCCGCCGATTTCATCGGCAATGGCGCTCGCGGCCGCCTCGTTAAGGTCGGCCACCATCACAGAGGCCCCCTCGCGCGCGAAAATCCGTGCGATGCCTGCGCCGAAGCCGGATGCAGCCCCGGTCACGATGGCGGTTTTTCCTTCAAGTCGCATCAGAAGCCTCCTTCCGGGCACGGGCCGTATCTATCTTGCGCGCATGGCGCATCGGGAAAAACGCGGCGATCAGCCCAAGCGCGCCCGCAATGTAGCTGGCGTCGTGCATGAACCCCGCGCGCAGCAGGTCCTGACGTGTCGGACCATTGGGAAAGCGGATCATCTCGTCCAGCAGCCCCGTGCTGTCGGCGACCAACCCGCCCAACAACCCCGCCAGTGCGCCGAAGGTGGCCAGCAGAATGACAAGAAAGACAGCGCCCAACCCAGCCCCAAGATAGCTGCGCGCGTTCGGCACGGCAAAAAGGCCATAAAGAAACGCGGGCAGGCCGATCAAGGGCCCCATCCACCAACTGGCCAGCACGCCCACCACAGCCGCCCCAACGCGGGGCGACAGCGCCTCACCGATGTTGAACTGGATGAACTTGAATTCGGTGAAATACGTGGGCCCCACGGTGTAGCTCAACTGGTTGTGCAACGCGCCAAACAGCGCCGCTGCCAGGGCCGCCATGACCAGCAGCAGAAAAAACGTTGGAAACTTGCCCATTCCGCCCCGATCTCCCTTTACCCAATATCAAGGTTAACCGCGCCCCCTCGGTCCGTCCATGCCCGATCAGGTGTGTGAGCGCCTTCATCTTGCCCGTACAACTCCGGGGGTTGGGGGGCTGGCCCCCCATGGCGACCTTGCCCCCCGCACCACCTTCAGCCGTGATGCGCCGCGACCGTCTTGAGGGTGGTGAACGCATACATCGCCTCGAACCCCTTTTCCCGCCCGTGGCCCGAATGGCCGACGCCGCCAAAGGGCAATTCAACCCCGCCCGCCGCGCCATAGTTGTTCAGGAACACCTGGCCCGCGTGCAGCCGCTTGGCCAGCCGCATCTGGCGGCCGCCATCGGCGCTCCAGACGCTGGCGACAAGCCCGTATTTCGTGCCGTTGGCGATCTGCACCGCGTCGTCTTCATCGTCAAACGGGATCAACACCTGCACGGGCCCGAAGATCTCGTTCTGGGCCAGCGGGTGATCCGGGGCGATGTTCCCGATCAGCGTGGGCGCGACGTAATTGCCACCCTCGGGC
Organism: Gymnodinialimonas phycosphaerae; assembly: GCF_019195455.1. Lineage (NCBI taxonomy): Bacteria > Pseudomonadati > Pseudomonadota > Alphaproteobacteria > Rhodobacterales > Paracoccaceae > Gymnodinialimonas > Gymnodinialimonas phycosphaerae. The sequence continues at coordinate 3,798,337 of NZ_JAIMBW010000001.1, forward strand.
AGGCCTTCGGGCACGGAGGCCTGGGCAAGGATCTGGTCCGGCGTGGCTTGCGCCAGAAAGCCCTCGACGATGGCCTTTTGCCGGGCCGAGACCAGCGGGCCGAGGCGGGCATCCTCCATCGCAGGGGCGATGGTGAGGGCGCTGATCTCGGCGCTGAGGCGCGCGGCCAGCTGATCGTGGATCTCGCGCTGCACCAGGATGCGGGAACCCGCCGAGCAGGTCTGGCCCGCGTTCTGGATCCCGGCGTTCACCAGAAACGGCAGGGCCTTGTCCAGATCCGCATCCGCAAACACGATCTGCGGGGATTTGCCGCCCAACTCCAGCGTGACGGGGACGATGTTCTCGGCGGCCGCGATCTGCACGCGCTTGCCCGTGGCGACGGAGCCGGTGAACGACAGATGCCGCACGTCCGGGTGGGCGGTCAGCGCCGCGCCCGCCTCTGTCCCCAGACCCGGCACAACGTTCAACGCCCCCGCAGGCAGGCCCGCTTGATGGGCGAGGTCGGCGAAGGCCAGCGCCGTCAGGCAGGCGTCCTCGGCGGGTTTCAGGACACAGGCGTTGCCGGTGGCCAGCGCCGCCCCGATAGAGCGCCCGATGATCTGCATCGGGTAGTTCCACGGGATGATGTGGCCCGTGACCCCGTGCGGCTCGCGCAGGGTGTAGACGGTGTAGCCCTGCTGGAAGGGGATCGTCTGACCGGTCAACTTGTCGGCGGCCCCGCCGTAGAACTCGCAGTATCGCGCTAAGGCGATGACATCGGCTTTGGCCTGGGTCAGGGGTTTGCCGACGTCTGTGGCTTCCATCTCGGCCAATGCCTCGGCGTGGTCCAGAACCAGGTGGCTCAGACGCAACAGGATGCGCCCCCGCTCGGCGGCGGTCAGGGCGCCCCATGGGCCTGCCAACGCGGCTGAAGCGGCTTCGACGGCTGCGTCCACATCCGCGCCCCCGCCCCGCGCGATGCGCGCGAATTCCTCGCCGGTGGAGGGGTTGATGACGGGCAGGGTCTCTCCGCTGGCACAGGCGCGCCAGGTGCCGTTGATGAACAGGAGGGAGGGGTCAAACCATGGTTGCATTGCGGTCTCCGAGAGTGTCGGGCAGCCGGGGGGCGGCGGTCAGAAGGGTCTTGGTGTAGGGGTGTTGCGGGTCCGTGAACACGGCCTCGGTCGTGCCTTGTTCGACGATCTCACCCGCCTGCATGACCAAAACGCGGTCGGTGATCGCGCGCACGACGGTCAGATCATGGGAGATGAACAGGAAGCTGAGGCCGAAATCCGTCTGAAGATCAGCCAGCAGATCAAGGATCTGCGCCCGGACAGAGACATCCAGCGCGCTGACTGCCTCATCCAGCACCAGCAGTTTGGGCCGGGTGATCAACGCCCTCGCGATGGCGATGCGCTGACGCTGCCCGCCGGAAAACTCGTGGGGGTATTTCTGCGCATCCTCGGGCGACAGGCGCACGGCGCGCAGGGCCTCGGCCACGGCGGGGCCCCTCTCGGGCTTGGTGTCGAGCAGGTGGAACGGCTCGGTCACGATCCGATCCACGCGCCAGCGCGGGTTGAAGCTGCCGTAAGGGTCCTGGAACACCACCTGCACATCAGCGCGCAGGGCGCGGGGCATGGTCGGCGAGACGTCGTGGCCATTCAGCGTGATGGTCCCCGAGGTCACGGGATCAAGGCCCAGAATGGCGCGGGTCAGGGTGGATTTCCCGCAGCCGCTCTCGCCCACCAGCCCCAGGCTTTCCCCCCGCCGTACCGCGAAGGAAACGCCGTTGACGGCCGTGACGGGCGCGCCGCGGTGGAACCCTTGGCGGGGGCCGGGGTAATGGCGGTGGACGTTCTGGACCGAGAGGATCGCGTCGTCCGTGGCCTCTGCCGCGCGCTCGGGCTGGTGGGACGAGGCAGCAAACAGCGCGCGGGTGTAGGGGTGGGCCTTGTCGCGCAGGACCTGCGCGGTTGGCCCTTGCTCGACAATCTGGCCCTTTTGCATGACCGCAATACGGTCCGCCATGTCCGAGACAACGGCCAGATCGTGGGTTATCAGCAGCAGGGACATGTTTTCTTCGGCCACCAATTCCCTAAGCAAATCAAGGATCTGCGCCTGCGTGGTGACATCCAGTGCCGTCGTCGGCTCATCCGCGATCAACAGGCGGGGGTGCAGCGCGATGGCGCTGGCGATGCAGACGCGCTGTCGCTGGCCGCCCGACAACTCGTGCGGGTAGCGGTCCAGCGCGATGTGCCTCAGACCAACGCGATCCAGTCGGTCGCGGGCGATGCGCATTGCCTCCGCGCGGGGTGCCGCGCGGTGGATCAGCAGCGTTTCGGCCACCTGATCGCCGATGGTCTGCACCGGGTTGAGGGCGGTCATCGGCTCTTGAAAGATCATCGCGATGTCGTTGCCACGCACCTTTTGCAGGTCCGGTTCATCCAGCGCGAGCATGTCCACGCCGTCAAGATGCGCCGCACCATCGGTCACCGCGCGCCCGGGCAACAGCCCCATCAGCGCCAGCGCGGTCATCGACTTGCCCGAACCGCTTTCGCCGACCAGTCCAAAGATCTCACGCGGGGCGATGGAGAACGAGACCCCGTTCAGGATCTGCGTGCGCCCGATGTGCAGGCCAAGGCCGTCCACGTCGATCATTTGCCTGATCCTTCCCGGGCCCGCCGCAGGCGCGGGTCCAGCGCGTCGCGCAAGCCGTCGCCCATCAGGTTCAGGCCCAGAACCAGCAGCACGATCGACAGCCCCGGCAGCAGCGCCAGGTGCGCGTGGGAATAGATCATCGTCTGCGCATCGGCCAGCATCTTGCCAAGGGACGCCGTGGGCGGCTGCGCGCCAAGGCCGACGTAGGACAGGCCCGCTTCGGCCAGAATCCCCAGGGAGAACTGGATCGTGGCCTGCACGATCAACAGGTTGGCGATGTTGGGCAGGATATGCTCCGCGCTGATGCGGGCGCGGGTTTTTCCGGCGGTGCGTGCGGCCAGAATGTAATCCAGCGTCCAGATCGGCAGCGCGCCGCCCCGGGCGACACGGGCGAAGACGGGGATGTTGAAGATGCCGATGGCCAGGATCGCGTTGGTGGCAGAGGGGCCGTAGATCGCCGTGATCAGGATCGCGATCACCAGCGAGGGGAAGGCGAAGATCAGGTCGTTGCCGCGCATGATCAGCTCGTCCAGCAGGGACGCGCGCCCCGAATTGTGAGATGCCGCCGCCGCAAGGCCCAGGGGCACGCCGACGCATACCCCGATGCCCACCGCCAACAGCGCCACGGCGATGGAGGTCTGGGTGCCCTCCATCAACATCGACAACAGGTCACGCCCGAATTGATCGGTGCCGAACCAATGGGCGGCAGAGCTTGGAAGCAAGCGGTCCGGGATCCGCAGACTGGCGGTGTCATAGGGCGTCCAGACCAGCGACAGCAGGGCCACGGCGATGAAAAACGCGGTGATGATCGTGCCGAAGATAAGGGCAAAAGGCACATGTCTCATGATCGGCGCAGCCTTGGGTCCACGAGGGTATAGGCGATGTCCACCAGGAAGGTCACGACGATCACGGCGAAGACCAGCAGCATGGTGACGCTTTCCACCACGATCAGATCGCGCTGGGTGATGCCCTGGAAGATCAGCCGCCCCAGACCCGGAATGTAGAAGACATTCTCGATGATGATGGCGCCCGCCAGCAGGAAGCTGAACTGTAGCCCGATGATCGTGAGAACCGGGATCAGCGCGTTGCGAAGCGCATGGCGCAGGATGCTTTGGCGCTGCGAAAGGCCCTTGGCGCGGGCGGTGCGGATGTAGTCCTGGTCCAGCGTCTCGATCAGGGCCGAGCGCATGACGCGCGCCAGGATGGCGGCCTGCGGCAGGGCCAGGGCGATCGCGGGCAGGGTCAGGGACCGCAGCGCCGCCCAGGGATCATCCCAGCCCGCGAAACCGCCCGAGGGGAACCACGGGCGCTGCACCGCGAACAGCAGCACAAGGACCATGGCGAACCAGAAATTCGGCACCGCGATGCCCAGTTGCGTGACACCCATCGTCGCGTAATCGCCCGCGCGGCCCCGGTTGGCGGCGGCCAGAACGCCCACCGGCACGGCGATCAGCGTCGACAGGATCAGTGCCAGAACCGCCAGTGGGACCGAAACCCAGATCCGGTCCGCGATCAACTCGGCCACCGGCACGCGGTAATTGTAGGACGTGCCGAAATCGCCTTGCAGCATCCCGGTGACCCAACTGACGTAGCGCGGGATCAGGCCGCCCTCCAACCCCAGTTCGGCGCGCAGGTTTGCGATCGCCTCATCGGTCGCGTTAAGGCCCAACATGAAGGCGGCGGGGTCGCCGGGAATGACCTCGATCACCGCGAAGATCACGGCGCTGGCCACGATCAGGCTGAGGCTCAACGACAGGGCGCGAAAGAGGAGGTAGCGGGTCATGGGATGACGTTAAGCCGACAGCGGGCGATGGGCCATAGCCCTTGCCAGGGCGGCGCGTTTTTGGCTATGGCTTTGTCACGGCTGGGACGATGGCGTCGCTCCCATAGGCCATACTGCCCTGCACGCCCGGGCCTCTTGTAAAAAGGAGGGTCCGCCATGCAGCGCCCCCAGTTCTATGAAATGCACAACGGCACCAAGGCGGCTTTGCCGTTCGATCTGGCCGAATACGACACGCGCCTGCGTGGGCTTCGCGCGATCATGGCGCGGGACGGCGTGGAGGTGGCCGTGCTGACCTCGATGCACAACATCGCCTATTATTCGGGCTTCCTTTATTGCGCGTTCGGGCGGCCTTACGGGCTGGTCGTTACCGCCGACCGCAGCGTGGTGATCAGCGCGGGCATCGACGCGGGCCAGCCCTGGCGCCGCTGCGCCCACGAGGCGCTGACCTACACCGATTGGGAGCGGAACAATTATTGGCGCACCATTCGCCACGTCGCCGGGGAGGGCCGCGCCGTGGGGTACGAGGGCGATCACATGTCACTGGCGCAATTCGGGCTGATGGGCGACTTCCTCAAGCCCGCCAGCACGGTCGATATCGCGCCCGCCACCATGGTCCAGCGGATGATGAAATCCGATGCGGAGCGCGCGTTGATCCGCGCGGGGGCGGCCACGGCGGACGTGGGCGGCTATGCGATCCGGGACGCCGTGCGCGCAGGGGCGCGGGAAATTGACGTTTGCATGGCGGGCCGGGACGCGATGGAATTGCACATCGCCGATGAATTCCCCGACGCCGAATACCGCGACACCTGGGTCTGGTTCCAGTCCGGCCTCAACACTGACGGTGCCCATAACCCCGTCACCGCGCGGGCGCTTGGCCGGGGTGATATCCTGTCGCTCAATACCTTCCCGATGATCTCGGGCTACTACACGGCGCTGGAACGGACGCTGTTCGTGGAAGAGGTCGACGCCGCCTCCCTCAAGATCTGGGAGGCCAATATCGCCGCCCATGAGTTGGGGATTTCCCTGATCAAACCGGGCGCGTCCTGCGCCCAGATCACCCACGGCGTGAACGCGCTGTTCGCGGAAAAAGACCTGCTGCAATACCGCTCCTTCGGCTACGGCCATTCCTTCGGCGTGCTCAGCCACTACTACGGGCGTGAGGCGGGGCTGGAGTTGCGCGAAGACATCGACACGGTGCTGGAGCCCGGCATGGTGATCTCCATGGAGCCGATGCTGACCATCCCCGAAGGCCAGCCCGGCGCGGGGGGCTACCGCGAACATGACATCCTGATCGTGACCGAGGACGGGGCCGAGAACATCACCGGCTACCCCTATGGCCCCGATTTCAACGTCGTGGGCTAGAAGACCGCGCCGGGGGGCGGTCCCCCGGCGCAACGCCCGTTAATCCGCGTCGATCGTCGCGCCGTCGGTTTCGATCCCGTCGGCGATTTCACTGTCGATGACGTAGACGTTGCCCACGCCCTCGTCGTCCTGCACCGCTTCCACGCCCAATTCGCCGCCGTCGTTCCCGGCGGTGGCCGAGCTGATCAGCGCCATGAACAGATCGCCCCGGTCCTCCTCCTCGGCGACGATTCCGATGCCGCCGTTGGAGGACGCTTCCACCGTCGTCGCCGTCACGTACACGCTGCCCGGCCCTGCCTCGCTCAGCTTGATCGCGTCGTCGATGTTGCCGTTGGCGATGATGCCGGTGAAAACCACGTCGATGTCGCCGGGACCGGCCTCGTCGAAGTCGAAGCCTTCGTCGAAGTTGGCCAGCATCTGCCCGATGGAGAAGGTCGCGATGATGCTGCCGGGGCCCGCTTCGTCGATGTCCAACCCGTCGTCCACGTCGATCGAATATTCATATGCCTCGACGCTGCCGTCCTCAAAGATGTCCAGCTCCAACTCGAAACAGCTCATGTCGGGCGTGTCGGGGCTGGGTTGCGGCAGGTCGACGACGGCGATCTCGAGTTCCTGAAATTCGCCTTCCGATTGTTCCGGCAGATACGCCTCCAGCACGGCGGGGTCGCAATAGGTGCCGTTCTCGATGAAATCAGCGCGGATCATGTCGACGGTCACGTCGCCTTCCTGGCCCTCGTCCAACTCGATTCCGTCGGCGCCCACGCCGGTGGCCTGGAAATTGACGCCGGTCAGGTCGATGCTGCCGGGGCCGCGTTCGTCGACGCGCAAGCCGTCGGCGTCGAAACTGCCCTGGCCCACGTCCGCGATGCGCACGCGGTTCAATTCCACCCGGATCGATGCGTCCGAGCCTTCCCCCGCGCCGCCTTCGCCGCCGCCGCAGGCCTCTGCCAGCGTGCAGTCCGAGACGTGGACGCCATGCCCCGCCACGCCCGAGACGGCCACATTGGTCAGCACAAGGCTGACCACGCCCGCCGCGTCCTCGGCCACGTCAAGGAAGATGCCCCGGCCCGCCGCCGTGCCCTGATCGGCGATCGAATAGCCGCCCGGCCCGGTGAACTGCGTGGCGAAGATTGCCAGGACCTGCGGGCCGATGGCCGTCAGCAGGGTCACATCGTTGGGCGAGGCGATGGTGACGCCGTTGCCCATGATCACCACGGGGGCCGCGCCCTCATAGCGCAGGCCCGTCGGCGTCGTGATCGTGCCGTCCGCTTCAGTCACCAAGATCACCGAACGTTCATTCGACGCCCCCGCCGCGTCCAGCGCCGCCTGCAACGACCCCGGCCCCGTGGGCGCGAAATTTGTCACCATAAAGGTCTCGGCAAAGGCGGGGGCGGTCAGGCAAAGCACCAACGCCGTAGCGGTCGAGAGGCGGGAGGTCAGCATCATGGCGAATTCCTTGGTAAGATCATGTTCACCCTTGGGGCTACACTGCCGAAATGACACCCCCATGACATAGCAAAACGGCGCTGATCTTATCCATGATGCGGCGACTGCTCAACGTTTGCGGAAAGGTGGAAGCAGCGGCGGTGCGGCTCCGGTGCCGCGTCTTGGCATCGGCGTGCAGAAGCGGGGGCAAGCCCCGAGGGACACCGGAGGCAAGCGGGCCGGGGGCGCGCGGCCCCCGGCGCGGGTCTTATTGGGTCCAGCGCACCGCCGTCAGATCGGTGGCCTGTGTCGGTGAGTTTTCCCACAGGCCCTCGATATTGGCGTTGGCCACGCCGGTTTTCGCCAGTTGGAACAGATAGGCGTTGACGTAATCGTCCGCGATCATCCGCTGCGCTTCCTGGTTGATGCGCGTGCGCTCGGCCGGGTCGGTGGTGACGGAAAGCTCTTCCATCAGGGCCTGGAACTCGGCGTTGTCGTACTGGAAGTAGTATTCGGGGCGGGCGTAGATGTTGATGTCGGCGGGCTCTGTGTGGCTGACGATGGTCAGGTCAAAGTCGTAGCCGCGAAACACCTGCTCCAGCCAGCCGGCCCATTCGAGGTTGGTGATCTCGGTATTGATGCCCACATCGCGCAGCTGGCTGGCGATGATTTCCCCGCCGCGCCGCGCGTAGGACGGCGGCGGCAGCATCAGGCGCAGGGTCAGGTCCTCGGCGCCCGCCTCGGCCAGCAATTCGCGGGCGCGCTCGGGGTCGAAGGCCGATTGCGCGGTCAGATCCACATAATCCGGGTTGTGGGGGGCAAAGTGGGTGCCGATGGGCGTGCCGTAGCCGAACATCGCGCCGTCGATGATGTCCTGGCGGTTGATTGCATGGGTAATGGCTTGGCGGACGCGGGGGTCTGTCAGCGTCTGGTTGTTCATCGCAAGGATCGTCTCGCCTTCGGTCGATCCGACGATGACGTTGAAGCGGGGGTCTGCCTCGAACTGCGCGAGGTTTTCAGGCGCGGGAAACACCGGGAAGGCGTCCACATCGCCCGCCATCATCGCCGCCAACGCGGCGTTGGGATCGCTGATGAAACGGAAGGTGACGTCGGTTAGCGCGGCGGGCTCGCCCCAGTAATTGTCGTTGCGGGTCAGGGTGATGCTGTCGCCCTGACGCCACTCGCCGAAGGCGAAGGCCCCGGTGCCGATGGGGTTGGTTGCGTTGGTCTCGGCGGAGGCCGGGTCCACGATCACCGCGTCGCCCCATGCCATGTCAAAAAGGAACGCGCCGTCGGGTCCGTCCAAAGTGACGACGACTGTCAGGTCGTCCATCGCTTCTACACTGACGATATTTTCGAACAGCGCGGCTTGCGCATTGGTCGATCCCTCCGCGCGCGCGCGGTCGAGGCTGAAGACCACGTCGTCGGCTGTCATTGCCGCACCGTCATGGAAGGACACGCCGTCGCGCAAGGTGAAGGTGTAGACCGTGCCATCCTCGGAAATTTCCCACGTCCCCGCGAGGCCCGGAATAACCGATCCGTCGGCGGCAAACCGGGTCAGCCCCTCGAACACGTTGGAATAGACCACCTCGTCAATCGCGGCGGCAGCACCGCCCGTGGGGTCCAGCATCGGCGGCTCCAGCTGCATCCCGATGGTGATGGAGGTCTGCTGCGCCATGGCGGCACCGGCGGTCAGCGCCAGCACAGCGGCGCCCAAGTGAAGGGCTTTGGTCATGATCTCTCTCCCTGAGGTCGATTTTCCCCCATTGTGCCGCAGGGAAGGCGGGACGCCTACTGAAAAGTTACCCCCAGCTGTCGGGCACCGTGACGCCCAACGCGCGCAGCCCCTCGATCTGCTGGGCGACATCCTCGGCAAACCTCTCGGCGAAGCCTTCGGGCATCGGGTGCGAGGGGGAGGGGTTGACCACGCGTTCGATGATCGCGTCGGGCAGATCAAAGGGCGTGACCTCCAGAAACCGCTCGATATCCGCGATGAAGGCGCGGGGCGCGGACGGGATGCGGTCGAAGACGTCGATGTGCAGGCATTCCGGCGGCAGTGCGGCCTGCATCCGCGTGATCGCGGCGGCGTAGTCGTTATGTTGCAGGTAGTCGGCGCCCCGGCGCACGTGGTCCTCCAACTCATCCAGGGTCCATTCCTGAAGCTTCTCGCTGGCGTCTTGCATCTTCAGGTGGAACCTCACGTGGCTCCAGAGGCGATCCAACGGCTCGCGCAGGGTGTAGACGACGCGCAGCTTGGCCGTGCGGGCATGCAGCTTCGCCCACCCTTCTTCGGGCACCAGGGCGCCCATGTTTGAGAAATCCGCAACCCATGTCGCCGCGCCCTTGTGCAGGAACAGGCTGTTGAACCAGGCGTCGTTGACCGGGCCTTTCAGCCAGTTCGCCGTCCATTCCACCCGCTTTTGCAGCACCGGCATGGACGAGCGGTCGGGGTCGAAATGCAGGTAGCCCCGCGCCCGCCGCATCCTTGCGTGATCGGACAGGATGCCGGGGTTCACATGCTGCGCGTAAAGGTAATGGATCTCTTTCTCGCGGCAAAAGTGGATGTCGGGATGCCGATGCAGCGCGTCGAAGATCCACGTCGTGCCCGCCTTCATCGCGCCAACGCCAAGCAGAAGGTGATCGAAGGTCTTGGACTCTGACATCGGGGGCGATCCAATTCTTTTTGTGCGTCCGATGTTTAGCGGCCAACGCCCGAACCGCACAAGGTGCCCGGAATTTGGGCGAGGCCTGTGGGTAAGTCAAATTCGTTTCAGTTTCGTTACAAAACGAAAGACGGAGGGAGAGAATCGGGTTAACTTTTTCCCAAGCGCGACGGTCACTTTGTTGGGGGAGGGATTACCCATGCCAAGTCCGGAAGAGATTCTGTCGATCGACAGAGAGAAGATTGCAGCTTTCATTCAGGATCAGGCCTCGGCCAAGACCTTGAGCCCCTTGGTTAAACAGCTCAATGAGTTGTTGATCGCGGGTGACGAAGCGGCCAGCCACCTTGCCGCCCGCGCCTTGCGGCACCTTGGCTTTGCGGAATACGCGTAACTTCTTATAAAAGAAGCTCCGCCAGCGTCAGCGCCATGACCTTGGCGCTGTCCTCCATGTCCTGGACACCGACCCATTCGTCGGGTTGATGCGCAAGGTCCAGGATACCCGGCCCATACGCGATGCAGTTCTTCAGCGTGCCGATCCGGTCGATGTGTTTCTGGTCGTAGGTGCCGGGCGATACGACGAATTCTGCCTGCGTTTCCAACACTTTGGAAATTGCGGCCTCTACCGTTTTCACCACCGGCGCGTTGCGGTCCGTCATCGTGGGCGAGACGCTCCATAGCTCGTTCAACTCGTAGTGGAAATCGGGGCGCTCTGCCTTCACCTTCTCCAGCACGGCGATGATCTCGGCCCGCACCTCGCCCTCATTTTCTTCAATCAGGTAGCGGCGGTCGATGGTGATCTTGCAGCGATCCGGCACGCAGGCGGCGGGCAGGCCGGTGTAATCGGCCTCCTGCACCGGTTCCCCGCCGTGGATTGCATTGATGTTCATCGTCGATTGTTTCGCGCCCTCGGGCACCACGGGCATGTCGGTGCGTTTGGTGGCGAGAAGGGGGAAAAGCGACGCCTCCATTTCCGCCAGAACGGCACCCATATGGCGCACGGCGCAATCGCCAAGGAACGGCATGGAGCCGTGGGCAATGCGGCCGTGGGTCTCGATCTCGGCCCACCAGACGCCGCGATGACCCAGGCAGATGCGATCCTTGTTGAGCGGTTCGGGGATGATGACGTGCTGCACCCTGTCGGGATGGAAATACCCCTGCTCGGCCAGATAGGCGACACCGCCATAGCCGCCCGATTCCTCGTCCGCCGTCGCTGAAATCTCGATCGCGCCGTTGAAGTCGGGGTGGGTGGCGATGAAGGCCTCGGCCGCGATGATGCTGGCCGCCAGCCCGCCCTTCATGTCGCAGGCCCCGCGCCCGTAGATCCTGTCGCCGTCCAATTCGCCGCCAAACGGATCACGGGTCCAGCCGTGGCCCACGGCGACGACATCGTGGTGGCTGTTGAAATGCACACATTCCCCGGGCCCCCGCTCCAGCCGAGCGACCATGTTCCAGCGCGGATAGGTGTCACTGTCGGCGATTGCCCCGTGGGCGCGGATCATCTCCACCGTGAAGCCCTGGGCGCGCAGGCGGTCGGCCAGGTATTCGCAGATCTCAAGATACTGCAGCCCCGGTGGGTTCAGGGTCGGGAAACGGATCAGGTCCTGGGTCAGCGCGATCAGCGCGTCCCGGCGGGCTGCAACGGCAGCAAGAAGGGCGGTGTCAGACATGGGCGCAGCTTGGCCCCCGCGCGAAGTCGCCGCAAGCCCTGCCATTCACCCGCGCCATGGCCTATATGTAGCAAAGCGCAAATAGGGAGACGCGAAAGATGCTTGGATTGGGCCGGGTTGCGATCATCATGATGGTGGCGTTGAGCGTCGTCTACATCTGCCTGTTCTTCTACCTTCGGTCCGGCGCGCGGATGACGTTGGAAGAGGACTGGGTGCGAGAGGGTCGCCCCGGCGACCGCGATGCCTGGGTGGATGAGCGTCTTGGCCTCAAGGTCTCTCGCATAAGGGTCTGGCTGGTTCTGGGCGTCTATGTCATGCCTTTGGTCGGACTCGTGGCCTTTGTCTGGCTGAGCAACTGAAGGAAAGCTGCCGATGCGCTGGCCCCGGATTATCATTCTGCTGATCGTGTTGTCGATTCTTGGGGCCTTCGCCCACTACACGCTGCCGCAGCGCGACATCGTTCGGATTACCGGCACTGAATCGGTGCGCGAGGAATTCACCTCGTGGAACCGCTGGTTCTATGCTGATGGCGAGGGGGGCGCGCTTGCCGCCGCCGGAAGCAATCGCGATATCCGGTTCATCAACACCGTGTTCCCTGACGAGGTGAACGCCGCCGGAGAGGTCACCGAGCCCGGCCGCGTCATGGTCTATCGCAACGAGGATACCGGCTTTGGCTGGCCGCCCTACTTCAAACTGGATACGGCGGATTTGCAGGCAGAGGCAACGAACCTGGTGTCGACCGCGGCGGACCCGCAGTGGGTTGCCATAACCCATTACGGCTGGAGGCTGCATTTCCCGACGGCCTACCCCAATGCCGTGTCCGTGCGCCCGGTCGATGGCCCGGACGTTCGCCTGATCCCCTGGACCAATATCGTGATCCTGCTGATCCTGGCGGCGCTGATCTTCTTGATCTGGCGTATGTGGGAGCGGTTCGAGGACCGCGTGATCGCGCCTCTCGTCGATGGCACGGCTGTGCGGTGGGCAAAGCTCAAGGATCGGCTCAGCGGGCGGTAACGCAGGCGGGCACCCGGATTGGCGACGCCTGCGCGGGGGCCAGGCCTGGGGTTTGAGTTGTATTTGGCAAGATGAAGGACGGAGCGGTGCGCCCCGGGACCGAGCGGTGACGCGGGTTCCGGGGGGCTATTCGCCGTAGGGGATCCAGATGGTTTTGGTCTCCGTTCCCGCGTCAAGGAAAGGGCGCAGGTTGGGGGCGGTCCAGTCGGGGTTGCCGCCGGTGTTTGTCCAGGTGCGTTTGAGGTTGTTGGCAGAGGCCTTCTCAAGCGCTGTCGGATCCACGTGCGGCGAGAACGCCCAAAGCGCGTCGACCTCCATATGCCCAGCCAATGTCGGCGCGAGGTCCATGTGGTTTCCGGTCACGATATTGACGACGCCCGCGGGGACATCTGACGTTTCCAGCACCTGGTAGAGGTCCGTCATCACCAGGGGGGCTGCCTGTGACGGTGCCAGCACGATCCGGTTGCCCATCGCCAGCGCCGCTGCGAGGAGCGTCGTAGACGCGAGGAGGGGCGCGTCGTCGGGCGCGAGGGCGCCGACGATGCCGACAGGCTCTTTCATGGCCAGCGCCACGCCCCGCAGCGGGACGCCCTTGGTGGACCCGTCGAACTTGTCGGCCCAGGCGGCTGCGGTGAACAGCTGGTCGATGGTGGCCGTCACCTCTGCCGTGGCCTTGCCGTGCGAGGTGCCGATGGAGGTGCCGATCCGGTCGGCGAATTCATCCGCGCGCGCCGACAGGTTCTCGGCCAGGTAATAGAGGATCTGCGCCCGCAGATGCCCCGTGGACCCGCTCCATTTGGCGGCCCCGCGCGCGGCCTCCACCGCGTTGCGGATGTCCTTGCGGTTGCCTTGGCCGGTATGCCCCAGAAGCACGCCCTTGCGCGAGTAGTGGGCCGTTGAATAGCCCCCATCGGGCCGCGCCTGCTTGCCGCCGATATACATTTTCGCGGTCCGGTCGAGGTCCGCGACTGCGGACGTCGCGGGTGCCTCCGGCACTGCGATGGCCTTTGCCGCCGTCAGTTTCGCGTCGCTCTTCAGGTAAGCGCCAAGGCCTTCCCATCCGCCTTCACGCCCGAAGCCGCTTTCGCGGACGCCGCCGAAGGGGGCCGCCGCATCGAAGAGGTTCGTGGCGTTCACCCAAACCACACCGGCCACCAGCTTGGGCGCGATATCCAGCGCGAGGTTCACGTTTTCCGTCCACAGGGTCGCCGCCAGGCCGTAGCGCGTGTTGTTGGCCACTTCGACGGCCTCCGCAGGCGTGCGGAAGGTGGTGGAGACGAGGACCGGCCCGAAGATTTCCTCTTGCATCAGGGGCGAGGCCGTATGCAGCCCGGTGATCAGCGTTGGTGGATAGAAGCAGCCGCCCTCGGGGATCGGGCCGGGGGCGTGGTAGATCTCGCCGTCCGACGCGCTGACCAGGCGCGTGATGGCGGCGTGTTGCACCGGGTCCACGATGGCGCCCACATCGATGCATTTGTCCATTGGGTCGCCGATGCGGAGCGTCGCCATGCGGGCGCACAGCCGCGCGTGGAAATCATCGGCGATGTTTTCCTGCACCAACAGGCGCGAGCCCGCGCAGCAGACCTGGCCCTGATTGAACCAGATCGCGTCCACGAGGCCTTCGATGGCAGAGTCGATGTCGGCGTCGTCGAAGACGATGTAGGGGGATTTTCCGCCCAACTCCAATGTCAGGCTCTTGCCCGTGCCTGCGGTCTGTTCGCGGATCAGGCGGCCCACATCGGTGGAGCCGGTGAAGGCGATCTTGTCGACGTCGGCGGCCACCAGGGCGGCACCTGTGTCGCCATCGCCGGTGATGATGTTCACCACGCCCGGTGGCACGCCTGCCTCCGTACAGATCTCGGCGAAGACCATGGCCGACAGCGAGGTGTATTCAGCGGGCTTCAGCACCACCGTGTTGCCCGCCGCCAGCGCGGGCGCGATCTTCCAGGCCAGCATCAAGAGCGGGAAGTTCCAGGGGATGATCTGGCCACAAACGCCAAGCGCCGAATGGCCGGGCATTTCCGTGGGCAGCAGTTGCGCGAGGCCCGCGTGGTAGTAGAAATGGCGGATCGCCAGCGGGATATCGATGTCGCGGGCCTCACGGATCGGTTTGCCGTTGTCCAGCGTCTCCATCGTCGCCAACAGGCGGGAATGTTTCTGCATCACCCGCGCGATGGCATAGAGCACGCGGGCACGTTTGGTATGGTCCTTCTCCCAGGCGGACTGCGCGCGGCGGGCGGCTTTTACGGCGGCTTCCACCTCTTCTGCCGTGGTCTTGGTGACGCCTGCCAGCTTCTCGCCCGTGGCGGGGTTGTTGGAGGCGAAATCATCGCGCAGCGGCCCCCATTTGCCGCCGATGAACGGGCCCGCGATGCCGCCACGATCGGCCAGCCAGGCATGCGCCTCGGACGCGCTTTCAGGGGCGGGGCCGTAGTCCATGGTTTCGAAAATCTCTGCGGTGGTCATGGGTTATCCCCCGATGAAGATGTAGGCGGCGATGGAGGCCGCACTGGCGGCGCAGGCGGCGATGGTAACGGGGCGGGCGCGGTCGCTGGCCTCGGCCACGGCGCGGAACTCGGGCGGCATGTCGGCGCGGTTGGCCTTGTTGCGGTACTTCTGGTGGAAGGTGCGGGCCTGATCCACGGTCAGCTTGGCGGCTTCCGCGCGCAGGGGGCGCGAGACACGCAGCATCAGCCACATGCAGGTGACGACGACGATGATCAGCAGGATGAGGTTGAGGTCGATGGCCATGGGTCAAATGAACACGTAAAGCACGATGGCACAAACCGTGACACTCATTGCGATGTAATAGAGTTTGGTCACCGCCTTTGCGGCGTCACGCAGGGGGCCGAACTTGTCCGGTATGTTGGCCACATCCTGGGCCGTGGACTTGTTGAGCGCACGGTATTCCTCCAACTCCGCTTCCGAAAAGGCGGAGGTCGCGGCCTTCATGGTAGATCTCATCCGCCGTGCCACGATGCCAAGGATGGCGGCAAGTGTGATGACAATGATCCATTCGGTGTTCATAAATCCAGACCCAGAAGCAAGTTGCGGTTCGCGTCAGCCAATTCCGTGCCGATATCCGGCCGAATAAGCTCCGGTGACGTGGTGTTCCAATTGCCGTTCGATATCGCCCAGAAGGGAGGACGCGCCGAAGCGGAAGAGGTCGGGTTGCAGCCAGCGGTTGCCGAGTTCCTCTTTCATCAGGGATAGGTAGACGAGCGCATCCTTGGCCTTGCTGATCCCGCCCGCCGGTTTGTAGCCGACCTTGAAGCCGGTCAGTGCCTCGTACTGGCGGATCGCGCGCAGCATGGTGAGGGACACGGGCAGGGTGGCGTTGACGCTTTCCTTACCGGTGGAGGTCTTGATGAAATCGGCGCCCGCCATCATGCAGATCAGGCTGGCGCGGGCGACATTGCGAAGCGTCCCCAGCTCTCCGGTGGCCAGGATCGCCTTGACGTGCGCCTCGCCGCAGGCGGCGCGGAAGGTGCGCATCTCGTCGTAAAGCGCCTGCCAGTCGCCCGTCAGCACGTGGCGGCGAGAGATCACGATGTCGATCTCGGCGGCGCCCGCCTTCACGCTCTCCTCGATCTCGGCCACCCGCAGGTGGAACGGCGACAGGCCCGCCGGAAACCCGGTAGAGACGGCGGCCACGGGAATGCCGGTGCCCTCCAACGCCTCGACCGCGGTTTCGATCATCTCGTGGTAGACGCAGACCGCCCCGGTGGTGATGGCGGGCAGGCCGAGCGCGTCAAGGATATCGGCGCGCACCGGCTGTCGGGCTTTGGCGCAAAGCCGCCGGACGCGGCCCGGCGTGTCGTCGCCCGAGAGCGTCGTCAGGTCGATGCAGGTCACGGCCTTCGCCAGCCACGCGGCCTGATAGGCCTTCTTGACGGTGCGCCGCCCCGGCAGGGTCGCCGCGCGGCGTTCAATCGCCGAGGTATTGGCCTGCACGCGCGCCACAAGATCCATATCCAGATCCATGCCTGCGTTGCGGGGCAGGTGGACTTGGGGAAGCTGGTCGTTGTGCAGGGGCGGGGCGGTTGTGGTCTGCTGCATCACCGGGGCCTTTTCTGGTGTCGACGCAGCGTCCCATGGGGCCGCGCAAAAGGCAAGCTTGACCAAACGGTCAAAAATCAAACCCGTGATAACAAAAGCCCGCCCGCCACCATCACCACGGCGAGGATCCGCGTCCAGCTGATGTCGCGCACCTGTAGGCCGAAGGCGCCGACAGCATCCAGGATCAGTGCCGTCAACACCTGGCCGAAGATCAGCGCTGCCATCAGGGTCAGCACGCCCAACGTGCCGACCGATGCGACGGTGGAAAACACGTAGAACGCGCCAAGCGCCCCACCGATCCAGGCCCACCACGGCACGGTGGACAGGGCCGCCGCAGAGGGCACCGTGCCCCGCGCCACGACAATGACGCTTAGCAATATCGCGGCCACTATGAACGAGATCGCCGTCGCCGTGACAGGATCACCGACATGTGTGCTGAGCCTTCCGTTGACCACCGCCTGCGTGGCGATGCAGGCCCCGCCGATCGCGACAAGGGCAAGGGCAGTGAGATATTGTGCGGTCATCAATGGCCTCCGGGTTACGATGCTGCGGACAGTGCGCGCGACGGTGGGGTTTGCCAAGGGGCAGGGCAGGGGCTAACAGGGCCGCAAACAGCCGTGCAGGGTCCAGCGGACCCGCAAACAGGAGGTGCTGCCATGCCATTCGACCGTTCCATCAAGATCGCCCCATCCATCCTTGCCGCCGATTTCGCCAACTTCGGGGCGGAGGTTCGCGCGGTGGAGGCCCAGGGCGCGGACTGGATCCACATTGACGTGATGGACGGGCATTTCGTGCCCAACCTGACGTTTGGCCCGCCGATGGTGAAGGCGCTGCGCAAGCACGTGAGCACGGTGATGGACGTGCATCTGATGATCTCTCCGGTCGATGCCTATATCGACGCCTATGCCGATGCGGGGGCGGATGTGCTGACCGCGCATGTGGAGGCCGGGCCCCACATTCACCGCACGTTGCAGGCCATTCGAGGCGCGGGGATGAAGGCCGGTGTCGCGCTGAACCCCGGCACGCCCGCGTCCTCCATCGCCCATGTGTTGGACATGTGTGACCTGGTTTGCGTGATGACGGTGAACCCCGGTTTCGGCGGGCAGTCGTTCATCGACATGACGTCGAAGATCGACACCCTGCGCAAGATGATCGGCGACCGGGAGGTGCATATCGAGATCGACGGCGGCGTGGACGCGAAGACGGCTCCGCTGGTGGCCCGGGCGGGCGCGGATGTGCTTGTGGCAGGCTCGGCTGTGTTCCGGGGCGGATCGGTGGATGATCCGGCGCCTTATGGCGAGAATATCCGGGCGATCCGGGCATCCGTGGAAGCATAGAAGTGGCGGCGCCGCCGAGAGGCGGAGCGGTTTGCGTGCGCCGGGGTGGTTAGACCCGGCGGCCATAGGGGGTTCTGCCCCCGTTAAGCTTGTGATCTGGCAACCTGGTCTGCACCCGTTCTTTCAATGTCCTATCGCCTTTCGGCTACTTGAGGACAGGGACGTCGGGGTGGTCTATGATCAGGAGCGTACCGTCCTGTTGCTGCAGCGGGGATGGTTATGCTGTGGCAGGGTTAAGGAAAGGTTGACGGCGCTCCCGTCATGTCGAACCGCCGGCCGCCTTTGCTCTCTTTTTGGCGTCAAACGCTTCCCACACATGCATCCGCCCTTTTTGCCGAGCATCGGCCAGCCAGAGTTTCTTGCGTGCGTCCGGTGTTTCCATAGCGCGGTAAATGCCGCCCGAATATTTTGCCCAATCCAGAGCAAGGCCCTGTTTCACCAATTCAGCGGACAAATCACGCCCGTCGCTCAACGTGCATTTCGCAACAGTTCGCCCATGGTCATCGATTTCCGTAATCTCCGCCGTCACGATCTGATTTTTACACAATTCAAACATGGCCCACTTGGCCTTCTTGCCAAAGGGGTGGTTCATTTCAAGCGCGTCGACCCCAAAAAGACGGATCTGGGTTTTCTGGATGCGGAGCGTGTCCCCATCGACGATATAGGCTTTTCCTTTCAGGAAAGTGGGTTGCGGAACCGGCGTCGCTGTTTTTTCAGAGAAATGGTCATGCCTTGCCGTAGGCGCACGTGGCGTGGGACGCTTTGCCTGTGAAGGCGTCGGCGTTGGTGCATGATGGAATGTCGGCTTGCGCGCGCGATGGTCTGATGGGACGTGATCCGAGGGTGGCGGACTCTTTTTACTGCCGCGATCAAGTAGAAAGTAGATGACGATTGTGCATCCCGCGACGGCAACAACGTAGATGATTTCCAAATCAAGACGCTCACTGTTTTATTTGAGGTGAGTTTACCGACCACGTTGGGAAAATAAACCGGAGAGCAAAAAAAAACCTGCGCCGAGTGTCTTCGGCGCAGGTCAGTCTTGGGGTTAGATGTGGTCGTGTGGAATTAGCCCTTCGGCCCGGCCTCCAGCACGTCTTCCAGCGTCCGCAGGCCTGTGCGCGGGGCTTGGACCAGCACGGACATGTTGCCGGGCTTGTGCTCATTTCGGAGCATTTTGGTGTGCGCGCCGGGAAGCTCTTCCCAGGGGAAAACCTCGGACATGCAGGGGTCGAGGCGCTGTTGCACCATCAACTGGTTCGCGGCAGAGGCTTGTTTCAGGTGCGCGAAGTGGGAGCCCTGAAGGCGCTTCTGGTGCATCCACATGTAGCGCACGTCGAAGGTGCAGTTGAAGCCGGTGGTGCCGGCGCAGATCACGACCATGCCGCCCTTCTTGCATACCAGGGTCGACACCGGGAAGGTCGCCTCGCCGGGATGCTCGAACACCATGTCGACGTTCACGCCCTTGCCGGTGATGTCCCAGATCGCCTTGCCGAATTTGCGGGCTTCCTTGAACCACTCGGCATATTCCGGCGTGTTCACGGTGGGCAGTTGGCCCCAGCAGTTGAAATCCTTGCGGTTGATGACGCCCTTGGCGCCGAGGCCCAGGACGAAATCGCGCTTGGTCTCATCGGAAATCACCGCGATGGCATTGGCGCCCGCCGTGTTGGCCAGTTGGATCGCGTAGGAGCCGAGGCCACCGGACGCGCCCCAGATCAGGACGTTCTGGCCGGGCTTGAGATCGTGGGGTTCATGGCCGAACAGCATCCGGTAGGCGGTGGCGAGCGTCAGGGTGTAGCAGGCGCTTTCTTCCCAAGTCAGGTGCTTGGGGCGCGGCATAAGCTGCTGCGCCTGCACGTTGGTGAACTGCGCAAAGGAGCCGTCGGGGGTCTCATACCCCCAAATGCGCTGGGAGGTGGAGAACATCGGATCGCCGCCGTTACACTCCTCATCATCGCCGTCGTCCTGGTTGCAGTGAACGACAACCTCGTCGCCCACTTTCCAGCGCTTCACCTTGTCGCCCACGGCCCAGACGATGCCGGAAGCGTCGGAGCCCGCGATGTGGTAGTCCGCGCCGTGGCCGTCGAAGGGAGAGATCGGCTGGCCGAGGCCCGCCCAGACGCCGTTGTAGTTCACGCCCGCCGCCATCACGAGGACCAGCACTTCGTGGCTGTCGAGCACGGGGGTATCGACGACCTCGACCTCGAACGCCTTGTCTGGCTCGCCGTGGCGTTCACGACGGATGGTCCAGGCGTACATCTTGGGCGGCACGTAGCCCATGGGGGGCATTTCGCCCATCTCGTAGAGGTCCTTCATCGGCGCGTCGTAGGGGGCGGTGGGGGCGTCCAGGGCCATTGTGCTCTCCGTCATGTTACGTGTCCTTCACGTGATGCCGCACTGCGGAATCAAATGCTGCTGTTGCGAGAGATATAAATGGTCGCGCAATAATGCAACCTGAAATTGGCAGTTTGGGTAATTTTATGTCGCATTAGGGCGCGTGTGTCTTATGGCGCTGTTTGTGCGTCAAGCCAGTCACGCATGCGACGCGCGAGGGGGGCCACCTTCCGATTCCCGCTGAAGGCCGTTTCCAGCAGGATGTTGTCGCGGCCCTTCACAGAGAAGGCGATGGTGTGCATGTCGTCGTCCTCGTGGACGAAGATATCCGCCAACTCGGAGAACGGGATCGCCAAGGTGTCACGACCTGTCAGCCTGTGCCGCTTGATCGTTATGGTCCGGGTTGTGGCATCCAACACGGCTTCGTCAGAGGCATTATGGAATAGCCCGAATGCGCCGATCCCGTTGAAAAGCAGACCAAGAAAGAGCGCGAACACGTTCAGGATATCGCGCATGTTCTCCTGCGTCATTGCATAGGCGATGAGTGCGCCCACGCTGAGAAAAAACAGGCTTGCGAGATCGGCGATGATTTTTCGGCGGCTGGTCACGACGAACCGTTGAGGGGAGTCTTCAATGACCTTCATTCGGCCGCGTTCTCCCGCACCTCTGCGTCCAGCAGATGCGCCACGCTGGCTGCGTAGTAGTCGACGACGGACACGCCACGTTCGGTCACGGTCAGGGCATCGCCCGAGCGCTCCACGAACCCGCGTTCCATCAGGGCGCGCAGGCCGGCTTCGATGGTGTAATCCAGATCCTCGCGGGCGAGGTGGATGCCTGTGTCCCGGGCCGAGGCCCGGTCTACGCGGTCCTGAACGGCGGCTTTGAGGGCCTGCGACGTGCGGGCGCCGCCCTTCAGGGCGTGGGCCACCAGGGGCACGGGCACGATGGGGGTGACGGCGGCGATACGGGACATGAGGGCGCGGCCCAGGGCTTCGGCGTCGTCGGCGTGGGGCTCGGCCAGGAAATCCTTGAGCGACAGGGGGTCCCCGAAAGAGACGGCGGCATAGCCATAGCGGTGGAATTTGCCGGTGAGGCGGTGCCAGATCTGGCGGCGCAGGTAGCGGTAGATCGGCAGCAGCGAGAATCGGAAGCCGCCGGTGCCGCCGTTTTGGGCGGCGATCAGGTTCCGGTCCTCCATCACGCGGTCATAATTGATGGCGACCGGCACGAAGGTGACGTTGCGCGACTTGCCCGGCGTGAAACCGTCGAGGATATAGGAGATAAGGCCCAGTTTCGGCTTGCCCAGGCCACCGGTGCGCGACAGCCCGCCCTCGGGGAAGACGGCCTGGGTCACGCCCGCCTCGGTCGCCATCTGCACGTAGCGGGCCAGCACCTTGCGGTAGAGCGGGTTGTTGTGGCGGCGGCGGATGAAGTATCCGCCGAGCGCGCGCACGAGGGTGCGCAGGGGCCAGACGCGGGCCCATTCGCCGACCGCATAGGCCAACGCAGAGCGTTCGGCCACCAGCCAGGTGACCAGCACATAATCCATGTTGGAGCGGTGGTTCATCACGAAGATGACCGTGTCGCTGTTGGGGATCGCTTCGAGCGCGTCGGAATTTGGGTTGGTGAGGCGCACCCGGTAGAGGGATTGCGACAGGAAGCGGGCGGCGCGAATGGCGAAGGCAAAGTAGGTGAAGGCGGAGAAGCCCGGCACGATCTCACGGGCGTAACGCTCGGCGGTTTGGGCGGCGACGTCTTCACGCACGCCTTTTTCGCGGGCATGTTCGACGATCGCCTGCGCAACCTCGGGGTCGTAAACGAGGCGGCGGACGGTATCCATGCGGCGGGCGAGTTTGAACGGCTGGATCGGGTTCTTGAGGCGTTTGTTTAGCTCGGCCACGGCATTTTCGAGGCGGCGGCGCAGGAACCAGCGGACGGAGGGAAACAGGAAGTGCGACGCGAAGGTCACCGCCGCGAACAGCAGGATCAGCAGGAAGAGCCAAAGCGGCAAGGTCACGGGCGTCGTCATGAGCGCGAGGGTGTCAGGAATTGAGGGGGCGCGCAATCTGCGTCGGTCGCCGGTGCGGGACTGTTCAACGGCGGAGGTGACGCCTTATCTTGCGGGCATCTGCTTGGGTGGGGCGGTTGCGCATCGACGATGCAAGTCAAAGGGCCCGCCCGACGAAAGAGCCGCTACTGAAAAAAATGGATGCAAAACAGCGGCATGGTCGATGCGGTTGGCGAATCCGGAACACGCGATCAAAGGTTGGGGAGGGGGATGTCGTCGTCTGGAAACGCAATTTCCGCCCGTCGCCCTTGCCGGACAATGCGGGCCACCTGACGCCGAAAAGAAGGGCCGCAGACACAAAAATGCTGAGCCCGAAGGCTCAGCATCGTGGCGTGTTTTCGCTGTCTCAGGCCGGGCGTCGCCGCGCTGCGATCAACCCTGCCAAACCACCAAGCAGAAGCAAGCCGCCGGCTGGCAGCGGTATTGCCGCGACCTGAGTGAAGCTCAGGTTGTCGGCATATATACCGCCGAGACCCAACTCACCGGTCGTACCGAACGTGATGCTCGCAATGTTCGTGGAAAGAAGAGTCAACGTGTGCATGGTCACGCTGCTCGACGAGATGTCGAGTGTCACGGTTTCCAGCAGCGTGTTGGCGGCGTCGAATGCACTGAGGAACAGCCGATCCGCGTCTGAACCGTTGTCACCCAGATCGACCGAGACGTTCTCCATCAGCGTCGAGAACGTGGCCGTCCAGAAGCTGTCCGCACTGTTCGGAATTGTGCTTCGGACCAACGCGGATGTGCCGTTTGGCGAGAACCCCAAACCACAGGCTTCGTTGCCGACGCCGCCGGTGATGGTGACCTCTGAGGTTGCACAATCGGCGACATTGTCAAATTCCAGCGTGGTCGCGCTGGCGGCAGAAACCGACAAGGCAAGAACGCCCGCAGCCAAAGCAGTAAGTATCGGGAACTTCATAGAATACACTCCTAAAAATGAAAAATAATATGTTAACTTACATCGATTCTCGTGAAAACAGAAGAAAATCTTTGAACCCGGGAAGATGGGGCACCGCGCGAAAGCGAAGTCGAGGGGCAGGAGATTTGGGTGCGCATCCGGGCGTCTTGCGTCGGCCAGACAGCAAGTTTGGCGATGTGTCGTCCGAACGGCACGATGCCTCGGCGCATTTACGGTGAAGCGATTTTGCGCAAGAAAAGCCCCTATTCCGAGCATTGTGTGCGCGCCGGAAACAATGCGGAATCTCTTTCAAATGCGGCGGGAATGGTTTAAGATTTCATCAAAAGTTTAGTAAGTTTGGAGTTTAAAATGAAGACGCTTCTTCTTGCAGCCGCAATGGCTGTGACAGGTACAATTGCATCCGCCACCACAGTGACCATTGATTTCGAGCAGTTCAACGCGTTCGACAATATTGACGGTCAAACCGTAAACGACGTCGTATTTTCCGCGCGTGGCAATGCTGTCAGCATCGAGACTGGCCCTGACGGTAGCTTGGGCATAATCGGACGGCCTGTGACGACCGAATATCCGTACCGCGCGGACTTTTCTGTTTTGGGCGTGACGAACGTGTCGGTGGACTTGGGTGATTTTGGCGCCGATGAGGACCGGATCTTCCTGTTGGCCTTCGACAGCCTGGGCGGGCTGCTTTCATCGGCCATGGAAACGATCCCAAGGGATGTTAATGGTTATCGGACCCTGAGCCTGTCAGCGAACAACATCAGCTATGTGTTGTTCGGCGGCGTTGGCTTTGAGGGGAACAACAGTGTCTACGCTGATAACTTCAGCTACACCATCGCAGCCGTTCCGCTGCCTGCAGGCGGTTTGCTGTTGGTGGGCGCGCTTGGGGCGATGGCCGTGGCCCGGCGGCGTCGCGCCGCATCCTGAACGCGGAAAAATCTGAAATGTTGAGGGTCGCGTTTTCGCGGCCCTCTTTTTTTGCCGCGTTGCAGCGAAAACCTGTTGGAACTTTATTGCGCATGTGGTTTTAAGGGCGCAACTTTGTTGTTCAAACGTGAGTCCGCGCCATGACAGATGCAAATGCCAAAGACCGCCCGTGGTTGATCCGCACGTACGCAGGCCATTCAACGGCAGAGGCGTCAAATGCACTTTATCGCGGCAATCTGGCGAAGGGCCAGACGGGCTTGTCGGTGGCCTTCGATCTGCCGACGCAGACGGGATACGACAGCGACCACGTGCTGGCGCGCGGTGAGGTCGGCAAGGTCGGTGTACCAGTCAGTCATCTGGGCGACATGCGGATGCTTTTCCGCGATATCCCGCTGGAACAGATGAACACCTCGATGACGATCAACGCGACGGCGCCCTGGTTGCTATCGCTCTATATTGCCGTGGCGGAAGAGCAAGGGGCTGATGTGGCCAAGCTGCAAGGCACGGTGCAGAACGACCTGATGAAGGAATACCTGTCGCGCGGCACGTACATTTGCCCGCCAAAGCCAAGCATGGCGATGATCGCGGATGTGGCGGAGTATTGCTACAAGGAGGTTCCGAAATGGAACCCGATGAACGTGTGCTCCTATCACCTGCAAGAGGCCGGCGCGACGCCGGAGCAGGAATTGGCATTCGCGTTGGCCACGGCCGTTTCCGTCCTGGATGAATTGCGTCCCCGTGTGCCTGAAGAAGATTTCCCAACTCTGGTGGGCCGGATTTCCTTCTTCGTGAATGCGGGCATTCGGTTCGTGACCGAGATGTGCAAGATGCGCGCTTTCGTCGATCTGTGGGATGAGATTTGTGAGGAGCGCTACGGCGTCACTGATCCGAAGATGCGCCGTTTCCGCTATGGGGTGCAGGTCAACTCGCTGGGGCTGACGGAACAGCAGCCCGAAAACAACGTCTACCGCATTCTGATCGAAATGCTGGCGGTGACGCTTTCCAAGAAAGCCCGCGCGCGCGCCGTGCAATTGCCCGCCTGGAATGAGGCGCTGGGATTGCCGCGCCCCTGGGATCAGCAATGGTCGATGCGGATGCAGCAGATCATGGCGTTCGAGACGGATCTTCTGGAATACGGCGATCTGTTCGACGGCAACCCGGTGGTCGACGCGAAAGTCGAGGAATTGAAGCAGGGCGCGCGCGCTGAATTGGCCAATCTCGATGGAATGGGCGGCGCCATTGATGCGATCGATTACATGAAGGGACGCTTGGTCGAAAGCAACGCCGACCGTGTGAACCGGATCGAGCGGGGCGAGACCGTGGTGGTTGGCGTGAACAAATACACCGCCTCCGAGCCATCGCCGCTGTTAGGGGAAGACGGAGGGATCATGGTCGTGGATCCGGCGGTCGAGCAGGACCAGATCGCGCGTCTGGACGCGTGGCGGGACAGCCGCGATGCCGACGCGGTCCGCGCCGCGCTGGAGGCGCTGCGCACGGCGGCCCGTGACGGCAAGAACGTCATGCCTGCGTCCATCGCCGCTGCGAAAGCGGGGGTCACGACGGGTGAATGGGCGGGCGTGATGCGGGCCGTTCACGGGGAATACCGGGGGCCTACGGGCGTCTCGGGCGCGGTGTCCAACAAGACGGAAGGCCTGGAAGAGATCCGCGAGGCGGTCGATCTGGTCAGCGACAAGCTGGGTCGTCGCCTGAAATTCCTGGTCGGCAAACCGGGCCTCGATGGGCATTCCAACGGCGCGGAACAAATCGCCTTCCGGGCGCGGGATTGCGGCATGGATATCAGCTATGAGGGTATTCGCCTGACGCCCGCGGAAATCGTTGCGGCCGCGAAAGCCGAGAACGCCCATGTGATCGGCCTGTCGATCCTGTCGGGCAGCCATGTGCCGCTGATCAAAGAAGTGATGGAGTTGATCCGCAAAGAGGAATTGGATATTCCGGTAATTGTCGGCGGTATTATCCCCGACGATGACCGGATAACGCTTTTGGGATACGGTATTGCGCGGGTTTATACGCCCAAGGATTTCGAATTGAACCGGATCATGATGGATATCGTTGCGCTGGTTGACCCTACGGCAATTGCCGCTGAATAGCATTCAGCTCTCTTGACCAAAAAGGACATGTCTAAAAGGATACTTGCCTTTTGTGTGTCTTTTCTGCAAGTGGCTGCTCACTGGACGCCATAAGTGAAGGGGAGATCGTTGTGGCAAAATCACTGGAAAAAATGAGCCTGGAAGAGCTTCAAGCCCATCAAAGGGACGTGGAGGCTACGATCAAAGGCTATGAAAAAAAGCGCAGGTCCGAGTGCCTTGCGGAATTGAAGGCCGTCGCCAAGAAGCACGGGTTCACACTCGACGATTTCACCGGCGGCAAACCCGCGTCGAAGTCCGGACCCAAGGGGGTGGCGAAATACGCCAACCCGGCGGATACCAGCCAGACCTGGACCGGGCGTGGGCGTCAGCCCAACTGGATCAAATCGGCGCTTGCCGCTGGCAAATCACTCGAAGAGTTCGCGATTTAAATGACGGTTCATATCGGCGCCGCAAAGGGCGACATCGCGGAAACGGTTTTGATGCCGGGCGATCCGCTTCGGGCGAAATGGGCGGCAGAGCGGTTTCTGGAAAACCCGGTCTGCGTCAATGAAGTTCGGGGGATGCTGGGGTTCACGGGGATGTGGCGCGGCAATCGCGTCACCATCCACGGGTCCGGCATGGGCATGCCAAGCCTGTCGATCTACGCCAACGAATTGCTTCGCGACTACGGGGCCAAGACGTTGATCCGGATCGGCTCGTGCGGGGCGATGCAGACCTCGGTGAAGTTGCGGGATGTGATCCTGGCGATGACGGCGTCGTCGTTGTCGACGCCTTCCAAGGGCACCTTCCGAGAGCTGAATTTCGCCCCTTGCGCCGACTATGGCTTGCTTCAGGCGGCCTACACGGCGGCTGCGGGCAAGGGCTCGGGCATCCACGTGGGCGGGATCTACTCGTCCGACGTGTTCTATGATGAGCGCCCGGATCTCAACGAGCAGATGGTGCGCCACGGCGTGCTGGCCGTGGAGATGGAAGCGGCAGAACTGTACAACCTGGCGGCGCGTTACGGCGCGCGGGCGCTGGCGGTTCTGACCGTCTCGGACCATTTGCTGACGGAAGAGGCACTGCCCTCGGAAGATCGGCAGTCCAGCTTCTCGGACATGGTGGAGATCGCGCTGGAGGCGGCATTCGCATGAGCGCGCCCGCGGGACACCGCGAAAGGCGAATAGTCGGGCAGAATGTCGGGCCGATTGGCCTTGGGTGCATGAGCTTTGGCGGCATCTACGGGGCCACGGATGAACAAGAAAGCGCCGCCTGCATGCAGGCGGCGCTTGATCTGGGCGTGACCCATTGGGACGTGGCCGAGGTCTACGGCGATGGCGTGTCGGAAAGCGTCATCGGCAGGTTCCTGGCCCAGACCGACGCGCAGGTGACGCTGGCCACCAAGGGCGGCATCTACCGCACGCCGGAACGGCATTTCAGCAATGCGCGTGACCGGTTGCGCGCCTCGTTGGAGGGGTCGTTGAAGCGATTGGGGCGGTCGTCGGTGGAGTTGTATTACATCCACCGCAGGGATCATTCGATCGAAGTCGAAGCGGTCATGGAGACCATGATGGGCTTCAGGGACGAAGGGCTGATCGGCGGCATCGGGTTTTCGGAGATCGCGCCTTTCACCCTGCGCCGCGCGGCCACCGTTGGCCCTGTCGCGGCGGTGCAATCGGAATACTCACTTTGGACGCGGCAGCCCGAATTGGGCATGATCCAGACCTGCGCGGAGTTGGGCGTGGCGTTCGTGGCTTTCTCGCCCCTGGCGCGCGGCATGTTGAGCGATAGATTCCCAGGGCGCGAGGCCTTTGCCGACGGCGATTTCCGCAAAGGCTCGCCGCGCTTCTCGGACCCGAATTACCAGGCGAACATGGCCGCGATTGCGGGCTTCAAGGCCTGGTGCGCCGCGAAGGGATGGGCGACATCGTCCGTGGCGCTGGCTTGGGTTCTGGCGCAGGGGGAACACATCGTGCCGATCCCCGGAACGCGGTCCGCGGCGCATCTGGCGGAGTGGGGTGCAGCCACCGAGATCGACCTGAGTGACGCGGATCTGGCCGAGATCGAGGGGCTGTTGCCGGTAGGTTTCGCCCACGGCGCACGCTATGGCGGTGCGAGTTGGCCGGGGATCGAGATTTACGGCTAGGGACGGGGGAGACGCTTGCATGCGGTCTTTTGAGTTTCAAAAGACGCCTGCGTCGCCCCTCCCACCGTCCCGTTGCGCGTTACACGATCACGACATCGAGCGGCGGGAAGCCGTTGAAGCCGATGGAGGCGTAGGTTGTCGTGTAGGCGCCGCAGTTGCGGATCCAGATCCGCTCGCCTGATTTCAGGCCGAGCGGCAGGGCGACGGGGCGCTTTTCATAGAGCACATCGGCGCTGTCACACGAGGGGCCTGCAAGGATGCAGGGGCCCATGGCCTCATGGTCGCGGTCGGTGGCGAACTGGTAGCGGATCGCCTCGTCCATGGTTTCGGCCAGGCCCGAGAATTTGCCGATATCGAGGTAAACCCAGCGGTGCAGGTCGTCGGGGGATTTGCGAGACACCAGAAGGACTTCGGCAGCGATCATGCCGGCTTCGGCCACCATGGAGCGACCGGGTTCCGCCATCACGCGGGGGACGTCGCCGAAGCGGGCGTGCACCAGTTCCATCACGCGGGCGGCATAGGCCGTGGGGTGCGGGATGTCGTCGCCGTAGAAGGCGGGGAAGCCGCCGCCGATGTTGAGCAGGTCCAGCGCGAAGCCCGCGTCATGGGCGGCGTCCCAGACGGCGGCGATGCCGTCGAGCACAGGCGCCCACATCATCGGGTCACGGGTTTGGGAACCGACGTGGAACGACAGGCCGACGGGGCGCAGGTCCAGCGCGCGCGCCTCGGCCATCAGGGCCAGCGCGTTATCGCGGGTGGTGCCGAACTTGCGGGTCAGCGGCCAGTCGGCGCCGGAGGCGTCGACCAGAAGGCGGATGTAGACCTGCGCGCCGGGGGCGTGCTGGGCGATTTTCTCAAGCTCTTCCGACGCATCGGCTGCGAAGACATCGACGCCGACGGAGTGGGCGAAGGCGATGTCGGAGGGTTTCTTGACAGTGTTGCCGAAGGAGATGTGCGACGGTGCGGCACCGGCATCGAGGCACATCTGGATTTCCACGCGGGACGCGGCGTCGAACCCGGAGCCGAGGGCCACGAGGCGAGACAGGATTTCAGGCGCGGGGTTGGCTTTGATCGCGTAGTGGATGTGGGCGTTGCCGAGGCCGGCTTCGAGCGCAAGGTATTGCTGCGCGACGCGGTCAAGGTCGAGGACCAGTGTCGGACGCTCGAACGTGTGGGCGCGGGCGTAGGCCTCGGCGCGGGAAGCGGATGCGGAATGGGCGGGCGAAAGCCCGAGGAACGTAGCGGTCATCACGATCTCCAAGTGGACGAAACGCCCCATGCAAGGGGACGTGTTGCATTCAAAGGGAGACGTTACCGTCGCTACGTAACTGCGATGGTTATCCCGGGTCAGAGCACCTGAAGTGCGCAGACCCGACTTACCACCCGTGACAGAGGCGCGTGCGTTGGCGTCTATAAATGCGCATTTGGGGCAAGTGTGGATTCGGATCAAGAGATTTTTTCGCGCAGCGTGACTTTTTCGAGTTCCGGGGGAATCGGACACGATTTGATCGTGTCACCGGGAGCCTGGCGTGTGACGTCGGGAACCCGTCTATCGCCGACCAGTGGCGCGTTTGGGGACGTGTCGGATTGAGTTGTATTGGGCAAGATGAAGGGAGCAGGCGCGCGCGGGGGCGCGGCGCGTTAACCTTGATAGGGGGTTAACGGCCGTGGGTGCGGTCGTAGGGATTTGCGCCGGGCGGCTGATGTGTGGTCGTGTGGGCGGTGTCGAAGATTTCGACCAGCAGCGGGTAGCAGGGGGTCACGTCGCTTGAATGCTCGGCCCCGCAGTCGCCACCGGGGCAGGCAGAGAGCGCGCCGATCAGGTCGATTTCGGCGCGGAATTCAAACACGTCGCCGGGGCGGACGGGGGAGGCTTTCATGAAGTATTGCCCGGTGTCGCGGGTAAAGCCGGTGCACATGAAAACATTGAGGACATCGTGGATGAACGGCTCGGCCTGGTCCAGCGGCAGGCCGGTTTCGTCGGCAAAGGCACGGGTCAGGTTGGAGTGGCAGCAATGGTGGTACTGTCCGCCGTCCGACAGAAGCGCGTGGGTGTAGGGATCACACCGGGTGCCGATCACGTCGTGGACCGCGCCGCCGTAGTCGTCGATGCCGTACCAATCGAGGCTGTCGTGGGTGACGGTGGCCATTGGGCGCAGGTGGGGCAGGTTGGACCAGAGGAAATCGCCCGTCGTCACATGGGTGCCGTGGAGCGCGCGGGTCTTGCCGGAGTAGAAATGCTCGGTGATGTCATGGGCGTTCCACAGGTTCAGATCGCCCACCTGGGGGCCTTCGATCGAGCGGATGCGCACGGTCTGGCCCGCACGGGCGGTAAAGGTGGCGGCATCGCGGGCGTCGGCCTGAACGCCCACGATGGTTCCCGTGGGCGTGGCGGGCCCGAGGCCTTGCGGCGTTTGCAAGGTCTCGGGCGGATAGCAGACGACAGGAGGGATGCCGCGGCGCGCCTCGGTGTCAGGGGGCGGGGGCGTCAGCTTGGGGCGTCGGTTGGGCATCGAGTGCTTTCTTCTGTTGTGGTACGCCGTGGCGCGGCGTTCCCCACATCGTCTTGGCGGGGTCACGCGGCGGGCCGTACCAATCTTCGTTCCGTGTCATGAACATGGTCAACGCGAGCGCGAAGAATGCAAGAGTGGATCCGGCCAGCAGCGCATAATCCGCAGAGCGCAGGATCAGGTAGAGGACGCCGTAAGTCACCGCCAGCATGCATCCGAGGATCAACGACCGGTTCCCAAGCTTCAACCCCAGCGCCCCGAACAGTGTCAGCAGCAGCGTCGTGGCCCCGGCCGAGACGCCGTAGGCCGCGCCGAAGCCGATTTGTTCGGCGTAGGAAACCATCAGCAGCACGAACACGGACTGCGCCAACCCGATCAGGATATATTGCACCGGGTGAGTCGGGCGTTTGGTGGCGCCTTCGACCAGTAGGATCGTCAGGAAGGTCAGCGCGATGAAGAGGATGCCATAGCGCGCCGCGCGGTACGCCTTTTGGTAGAAATCATTGGGTTGGAAGAACTGTACACCGAATGCTGTTTGCTGGCGGGCCGTGGCGTCATAGTCCTGACGCGCGGCCTGGGGCAGCGTGCGGGCGAGGTGAGGGATCGACCAGGTGGCCGAGAAGCCCGCATCGGTGATGGTACGGGTGTTGGGCAGGAAGGCGCCCTGAAAACTGGGGTGGGGCCAATCGGAGGTGAGTGTCACGTTAGACGCCCGCCCCACGGGCGTAACCTGCAGGTCGGCGGCGCCGTTGAACCCCAGCGACATGGTGTAGCCGTCGTGATCGCGCGGGTCCCCAAGGTCGGCGATGATGCCTGCGGTGCCGTCTGCGCGTGGTTCCAGCGGGATTGCGATGTTGCCTGCGCGCAGCGTCGCATCGCCGCGTAGCGCCCGGTTGGCCGAGACGGTGATTCGCAGTTGCGCCTGATCCCACAAGATCTCTTCCTGGCCCGACAGCAGGTCATCGGCGGCGGCGAGGTCATAGGTCAGATCCATCGTCGCGAGGGCCTGGAACACGGGCACATCGAAGATGCCGCGGGATCGGATCTCGGTTTGCGTGTCGAGGGCGAGCGAGAAATCCTCGGGCAGCAGGTAGATTGGCGCGGCGCTGCGGATGCGGGTGACGGGGCGGTCTTCGACCCGAACCTCGCCGGTCTCGGGGTCGGTGACGTTCACGCGCTCGGTCAGGGTGACGGGGCCTTGCACGGGCAGGATCAGCATGGGGCCGGACAAAAGCTGTGCGCCGCCCCATTCCGCGCCGACGTCCTGCAACGTCCGCTCTGCCAGGCGGGCGCGGTCATCGACGACCAGCGACACGAAGAACACCGGGATATACATCAGAACGGCCAAAAGGCCGACGATCAGGAAACGAGTGCCGAGGCTGCGCATGGAAATACCCTTTTTGCGAATGGTCCAGGCAAGGGTGGCCCGGGGTCGGCTTGCGGGCAACGGCGCAGATGTGCAGGTTTTCGGGTCTTTTTGCGCAGGCCTTCCCAGAGGCTAGGCCGCGCTAGGCGGGCGCGGTCCAGATGTTGCGCGTCGCCGAGGTATCGAAGTCAAAGCCGAAGCTATCGATGTCGTCGGCGTACCAATCCGCGATGTCCTGAATCGTCTTGGCGGTGTAGTGGCTTTTCTAATCCTGCGACGCGTCGGTTCGGGTCGTGTTGCGTCTTTCCAATGGCTTGGCCAGATCGAAATAGGCCCGGGCCTCGTCGCCCCAGTGTTCTTGACGCAAGAGGTCGGCGGCGATGTTTCCGTCATCATCCACCACGTAATCGCGTTGCGGATACCAGCCCCGCACGGCGCGGTGCCAGAAGAACGGCTTGTTCCCGTCGGCGAAGCGGGTGTCGAGAAAGGCCTCGAAACTCATGACGCGGGCGCTGTCGAGGGAGTTGCCCTGTTGCGCGGCCATCTGCGCGAAGCGGTAGCGCGAAACGGTGCGCGCCCGGGGGTTGCGGATCACGGCGACCGGCGTCAGGCGGGCCGCCAACCACGGCTTCACATCTCGCAGGCGCGCGTGGGCGATGCCGTGATGCTTGTTCGCGTCACCCATCGTCTTGAGCAGGTCGCGCAGATAACGGCGATCGCGCAGGAACTGACGATGCACGCCGACCATTTTCCAACGCAACTCTCGCGTTCTGCGCATCGAGACGCCGGCGTTCTTGGGGATGTGGAGGAAAGGGTGGTCCGCCTTGCCCGAAGAGACCGCCGCCAGCGCCTGAATATCCCTTAGGGTGATGAGTGAGGCGAACGCGGGTTTCGCCTTCGTCAGCGTGGTCGGGGGCTGTGGCATGAGGGAAGGGATTCCCGAGTGGAAGGGCCCGATGGGAAAGGGGATTGCGACCGAGATGCAGGGCGTGGCCGGGGCTAGGGCGCGCCAGCCGTTGGGCTGGCGCCGGGCGCTTAATGCGTCCGTTCGACCATCATCTTCTTGATCGAGGCAATCGCCTTGGCCGGGTTCAGGCCCTTGGGGCAGGTCTTGGTGCAGTTCATGATCGTGTGGCAACGGTAGAGCTTGAAGGGGTCTTCCAGCTCGTCCAGACGCTCTCCGGTGGCCTCATCGCGGCTGTCGATGATCCAGCGGTAGGCGTGCAGAAGGGCGGCGGGCCCGAGGTAGCGGTCGCCGTTCCACCAATAAGACGGACAGGACGTGGAGCAGCAGGCGCACATGACGCATTCATAGAGACCGTCGAGTTTCTCACGATCGTCGATGCTTTGACGCCACTCTTTCTCGGGCCGGGAGGTCTTGGTTTCCAGCCATGGCATGATGGAGGCGTGTTGGGCGTAGAAATGCGTCAGGTCTGGGATCAGGTCCTTTACCACGGGCATGTGGGGCAGGGGGTAGATGGCGATATCGCCGTCGACTTCGTCCATGCCATAGATGCAGGCCAGCGTGTTGGTGCCCTTGGACTTCACGCCGCCGATGTTCATCGCGCAGGACCCGCAGATCCCTTCGCGGCAGGAACGGCGGAAGGTCAGGGTCGGATCGATCTCGTTCTTGATCTTGATCAGCGCGTCCAGAACCATCGGGCCGCAGGTGTCCATGTCGACCCAATAGGTGTCGATGGAGGGGTTCTTTCCGTCATCGGGGTTCCAGCGATAGATCTGGAATTTGCGCAGGTTGGTCGCGCCTTCGGGCTTCGGCCAGGTCTTGCCATGCGTGATGCGAGAGTTCTTGGGGAGGGCGAGTTCAACCATGGGGGATGTCTCCTCGGGGGGTGTTCTGTTGTGTCATGTGCGGCCACTGGCCGTGATGCCGAAGGTCAGGCCGCCGCCGCGCGGGTTGGGCTGACCTGCCATGCGGCGGGCCACGCAATCGCGCAGCGCGTCTGCCTCGGATCTGGGGTTCAGGATGTCCGACGTGATGGTCACGCGGCCACTGGTGGACGGGCCACCGGTGCCGCCCGCGATGCCAATGTTGCCGGAAATGCCGTCGGCTTGCCGTGCCTCTTCCGCGCAGAGCCGTTCCGCCGTCGCCCGGGAGGGCGGCTGCGCCGGGCCACAGGCCGCGACACCTGCGAAGAGCGCTGGTGACAGCGCGAGGAGGGCCGAGAGGCGCATCAGCCAAGCCCCCGGAAAAAGCCGTCGAAGTAGTTTCCGGCGGTGCATTGCAGGGTCGCGGGGCGCTGAAGGATCGTGCTGACGGTGTTTGACGCGGCCTCGGTGTTGCCCAGGGCAATGCCGC
This sequence comes from Gymnodinialimonas phycosphaerae, assembly GCF_019195455.1. Lineage (NCBI taxonomy): Bacteria > Pseudomonadati > Pseudomonadota > Alphaproteobacteria > Rhodobacterales > Paracoccaceae > Gymnodinialimonas > Gymnodinialimonas phycosphaerae. The sequence continues at coordinate 3,832,949 of NZ_JAIMBW010000001.1, forward strand.
CCGCGATGGTCACGATCTCCTGCGCCGAGGCATTGTCGATCACGCAATTGGTAATCGGCGTGGCGTCCACGCCGGGAAAGCGGCTTTCGACCTCGGCATTCACGAAGGTTCGCGCCTGTTGTCGGGCCAGTTGGTCGGCCACGTCCTTAAACCCCACGCAAGCGGTCAACGGCACGCAGGCAGCAAGGATCAGGGCGGCAGCCTTCATCCAGAGGCCCCAACGCAGATTGCCGTGCCCGACTGGATCGGGCCAAAGCCGTCCACGCAGCCGCGACCCAGCGGCGGTGCGTAGGTTTGCGGGACGATTACGGTCTCATCGCTGTTGAATAGGTTGCAGCCCGAGACGCTGGTCACCGCCAGCAAAAAGCCCGCAGTTAGAATCATGCGTTTCATATCAATACACCCGTGCCTTTGGCTTGATCTTGTCCATGTCGATCCCGCCCTCGTTATGGCCGATCAGCGGGCTGAGGCCCACGGCGCGATAATCCAGGTCCACCTTGTTGCCATCGACCGTCGCCAGCGAATGCTTGCGCCAGTTCTTGTCGTCGCGGTCGGGATAATCCTCGTGGGCATGGGCGCCCCGGGATTCCTTGCGCGCTTCGGCCCCGGCGATCGTCGCCAAGGCGTTGGGCATCAGGTTGGTCAGCTCCAGCGTTTCCATCAGGTCCGAGTTCCAGATCATCGACCGGTCCGTGACGGCGATATCGTCCATCTTGCCCGCGACGGAGGTCATCTTCTCCAGCCCTTCGGCCAGCGTCTTGTCGGTGCGGAACACGGCAGCGTCGGCCTGCATGGTCTTCTGCATTTCCAGGCGCAACTCGGCCGTGGAGAGACTGCCCGAGGCATGGCGCACGTCGTCAAAGCGTGCCAGCGCCTTGTCGATCTGGCTTTGCGGCACATCGGGGTTGGTCTCGTTCGGGTCCACGATCTCGCCCGCCTTGATGGCGGCCGCGCGGCCAAAGACCACCAGGTCGATCAAGGAGTTGGAGCCCAGGCGGTTCGCCCCGTGGACAGAGGCACACCCGGCCTCGCCCACGGCCATGAGGCCCGGAACGATGCGGTTTGGGTCTTTCTCGGTGGGGTTCAGTACCTCGCCCAGGTAGTTCGTGGGGATGCCGCCCATGTTGTAATGCACCGTGGGCAGAACCGGGATCGGTTCCTTCGTCAGGTCGACGCCTGCGAAGATGCGCGCGCTCTCGGAAATACCCGGCAGGCGCAGGTCCAGCGTTTCCTTGGGCAGGTGGTTGAGGTGCAGGTGAATATGATCCTTCTGCTCGCCCACGCCGCGGCCTTCGCGGATCTCCATCGTCATGCAGCGCGAAACCACGTCGCGTGACGCCAGATCCTTGTAGGTGGGCGCGTAGCGTTCCATGAACCGCTCACCTTCGGAGTTGGTCAGGTAGCCGCCTTCGCCCCGCGCGCCCTCGGTGATCAGGCAACCCGCGCCGTAGATGCCGGTGGGGTGGAACTGCACGAACTCCATATCCTGAAGCGGCAGCCCTGCGCGCGCGACCATGCCACCGCCGTCGCCGGTGCAGGTGTGGGCCGAGGTGGCGGAGAAATAGGCGCGGCCATAGCCGCCTGTCGCCAGAACGCACATCTTGGAATGGAAGACATGCATCGTGCCGTCGTCCAGCTTCCACGCGACGACGCCGACGCATTGGCCTTCATCGTTCATCAGAAGGTCAGTCGCGAAGTACTCGATGAAGAATTCCGCGTCGTTCTTGAGCGACTGGCCATAGAGCGTGTGCAGGATCGCGTGACCGGTCCGGTCGGCGGCGGCACAGGTGCGTTGCACGGGGGGGCCTTCGCCGAATTCGGTGGTATGGCCACCGAAGGGGCGCTGGTAGATCTTGCCCTCTTCGGTGCGAGAGAACGGCACGCCGTAGTGCTCCAGCTCATAGACCGCCTTGGGCGCTTCGCGCGCGAGGTATTCCATCGCGTCCGTGTCGCCCAACCAGTCCGAGCCCTTCACGGTGTCATACATGTGCCAGTGCCAGTGGTCCGGCCCCATGTTGCCAAGGCTGGCGGCGATGCCGCCTTGGGCTGCCACAGTGTGCGAGCGGGTCGGGAACACCTTGGAGATGCAGGCTGTCTTCAGGCCCTGCTCGGCCATGCCAAGCGTTGCACGCAGGCCCGATCCGCCCGCGCCTACGACGACAACGTCATAGGTGTGGTGGGTCAAGGCATAGGCGGGAGAGGTCGTATCTTTCATCGTCAGCTCCTCAAAGCGCGATTTGCATCAGGGCCACAAGGCCGCCAGCGGCCAGCCCGTAACAGATGATTGTGGTCGCGATGATCGAGACCTTCTTGGTCAGCCCGTGGGTGTAGTCTTCCAGCAGGGTCTGCATCCCGTAACGTAGGTGGTGGGCGCCAACGACAAGGTAGGCCGCGACAATCAGCGCAGGCACCGGCTTGCCAAGGGTGGCGATGACGTCTGCATGCTCGGACCCAAGGGCGGACCCGATGATGCCCAGAAAGAACGGCGTCAGGATCAGAAGCGCCACGGAGGTGACGGTCATCGTCCAATGCTGCGCAGTGCCGCCATGGGCGGAGCCGAGGCCGGAAACACGTTTGCGGTCGGTAAGATATGCCATGTTATGCCCCTTAAATCGCGATGAGCGTGAGGAAGGTGAGCGCGACAGAGCCGATCAGCATGCCCCAACCCATCTTGTCAGACGTCTCGACATCCAGGCCGTAGCCCGCGTCCCACACCAGATGCCGCACACCGCCAAGCGCGTGATACCAGAGCCCAAGGACACTGAGCGACATGACGATATCGCCAAGGAAGCTGGTCACCCAGCCGTCTACCGTGGCGAAGTACTCTGGCCCCGAAGCCGCCACCATCAGCCACCAGACCACAAGGATGCCCGAGACCAGCATGGCGTTGCCGGTGATCCGCACGAGGATCGAGGTGATGGAGTTCAGCTGCGGTTTGTAGATCGTCAGATGAGGTGAAAGCGGACGATTGCCGCGGTTGACGTCTGCCATGGCGACGGTTCCCCTTAAGTGTGTGCCGTGTCTAGCTAGTGCCAGTCGTTGACGTAGGAATAAGGGGATTTGCCGGTGTAGTCACGCGTTAGGGGGGTAAAATTGAAAGCAAGTGTGGGGCTTAACGCCGCAGAATGGGGTAGTGTGATCACAGGTAAAGCAGGTGTGATCACAAGTTAAGGAGGCCCAGGCTTTTGACCCGGGCGCCCTTGGGGTCGCAGGACCCGTGAATCAGATGCGATTCCCACGCGCGATGAACCATGCGCCCAAGAACAGGACGACGGTGTGGAACTCCATGCCGCCGAAGGGGTGGCTTTCAGAGGGGAGGGCGCTCCACTGGCCCCAATGGACCAAAGCGATTGCGCCGATCATGATGGCCGCGATGATCGCGCCGCCTGCACGAGTCGACAGATCACCCAATGTGGTGCGCAGCGCGCCACCGGCGATCAAGGCGATGCCCGCAAGCACCTCGGTCACGGCCACGAGGGTCCAGAGCCACAGAGGAAGGCCCATGAATGCCGCGCCCGCTTCCAGCGCGGGAAGCTTGTCGATGCCATGATAAAGGAACACCCCTGCGACGGGCAGGCGCAGAAGCCAGTGGGTTTGCGCCAACCAGTCAGAGGAGGAGGCGGTGGTGTTGGTGGTCAGGGTTGCCATGATGATGTCTCCGGCGATCAATGTTTCGATGCCGGGGACATAGCGACGCGCAGAAGTTCATGCAAAGCGCAGTTTGTGTGCATATTTGCAGATTTGTAGACTCAGGTCGGGAGGAACGCCCAGTAGTCCAGATCCAGCAGCACCTCGGGGAGGTATTTGCCATCCTCGCCCCGCAACGCTCCGGCCTCGCCTTTGGTGGCCACGAGCCGCAAGCGCAGGGCGCCGACGTGGGGGTTGGAGGTGGGGGCCGTGTCAAGGACCTCGGACCAAGCGCGGATTGTGTCGCCGGCCATCGCCGGGTTGGCGTGGGCGCCTGCGTTGATCGCTGCCAGAAGTTGCGCGTTGGCGAGGCCATTGAACGACAGGGCACGGGCAAGCGAGATGATGTGGCCGCCGTAGATCAGGCGCTTGCCGTCGGGCCGCGCAGTGACGTCGAAATGGACTTTCGCCGTGTTCTGCCACAGGCGGGTGGCCATCATATGTTCGGGGTCGGTGAGGGTGACGCCATCGACGTGGTCGATGATCTCGCCCACGGTGTAATCTCCGTGGCGATGCGGCTCTCCGGCGAGGGCGAAATCGTAGGCGGACCAGTCCAGATCCTCGGGGATGTGCAGCGCGTCGGCGGGGACGACTTTGGCGAGGTCCGGCACGACGGGCGTGGGCGCAGGGGCGGCGGCGTCGCGTTTGCGGACCATGACCCAGCGCACGTATTCGAGTACCGGAATGTCGCTGTGGACGATGCCCGTCGTGCGAACCCAGACGATACCGGTCTTGCCGTTGGAATTTTCTTTCAGGCCAATGACTTCGGATGTGGCAGAGATGGTATCCCCCGCTTCGATCCGTTCCAGGAAACGCCCCTCGGCGTAGCCCAGGTTGGCGACCGCGTTGAGGGAGATATCGGGCACGGTCTTGCCAAAGACAGTGTGGAACGTGATCAGATCATCAAGTTTCGGAATCTGGATCACCGCGCCGGGCGAGGCGAACTCGGTGGAGGAGTGCATCGCAAACCGGGGGCCGTAAAGCGCCTGATACATGGCCACATCGCCTTGGGTCACGGTGCGGGGCGTGGCGTGGCGCAGGATCTGGCCGACGCGATAATCCTCGAAGAAGTAGCCGGCGTTGGTTTTAGAGGTCATTGCGCGCCCAGTTTCATGTCAGGGGAATAGGGGGCGTCGATGTCCTTCACCACGGCCTGTCCGCAGCGCATTACACCGCGGGCCGCATCGAAGGACATGGTGGGCGATCCGTGAAGGACCCACCCCTTGGCCAAGGCCTCGGACACTTTGTGGCAGAACGCCGAGGTGTCATCCTCGGTCAGGAGTCGGTAGATCTGCATTGCTTATCCCCAGGGTTGATAGCCGAGCCAGTAGTGGATGAGCATGACGACCACGATGACCACGACGGTGGCGACGATGGCGGTGATCTCTTTCTTGATCGGCACGGGGTGGGGCGGCGTCCACGGCTCCCCCATCCGCTTGAGGATGATGACCTCTGCCACGGCCCATGCGAGCAGCCCGCCGAACAGCACGAAGGACGCTAGGTCGCCGTTCACCAACAGGTGCGCCACGGCCCAGATCTTGAACCCCGTCAGTTGCGGATTTTTCACCTTTGTGGTGATCCACGTCTTCGCGCCGGAGGCCGCGTAAAGGTAAAAGGCGAAGACCATCAACAGGTTATTGATACCCACCAGCGCAGGCGTGCGGCCCCACCAGAACGGGCCATAGGCACCACGATAGCCCACGACCATAAGTACGATGGAGACGACGATAAGGCCCGCAACGATGCCCTTGCCCTTGTCACCAAGCCTTGCGCGGCTGTCGGGGGCGAGGCGTTTCCAGAAGTGCGCGCCGGACCAGAGCAGGAGCCCTGCGATAAGTAGGATCCAGGACATCATGCGGCCTCCAATGCGGCAATGGCGTCGGCCTTGGCGAGGGTCGCCCGGGCGGTTTCGACGTGCAGGTTCTCGACGATCTTGCCGTCCACGACGGCCACAGCTTCGCCCTTGGCAAGCGCGGCAACATAGGCGTCGATCTGGCGGCGGGCGAGGTCGATATCCTCGGCCGTGGGCCCGAAGGCCGCGTTGGCGATGGCGACTTGCGCCGGGTGAATCAGGGTCTTGCCGTCGAAGCCGAAATCGCGGCCCTGTTGGCATTCCGCGCGCAGGCCGTCTTCATCCTTGAAAGCATTGTAGACGCCATCGATGCAGAGGATGCCATGGGTGCGGGCGGCCAGAACGCATAGCTGAAGCGACATCATCATCGCGTCACGGGTCCGCGCGCCCAGGTCTTTGGCAAGGTCATTGGTGCCCATCACGAAGCCCGCCATGCGCGGGGCGCTTGCGATCTCGGCGGCGTTGAGGATGCCCTGGGGCGTTTCCATCATCGCCCAGATCCGGGTGTCTTGGGTCTTGGGATTCGCATCGAGCAGGGCGGCGAGCGCCTCGATATCCCGCGCGCTGTTGACCTTGGGCAGCAGCACGGCCTGGGGCGCGGCCTCGGCCAGGGTGGCCAGATCATCGGCGCCCCATGGGGTATCGAAGCCATTGATGCGGGTGATTTGCAGACGCGCGCCGTAGCCGCCGTCTTGCAGCGCGGTCTTCAGGGTGTCTCGCGCGGCGGGCTTCTCATCTGCGGCGACGGCATCTTCGAGATCGAAGATGATCGCATCGGTGGGAATCGTCTTCGCTTTCTCCAACGCGCGGGTGCGGGAGGCGGGAATATACAGGACGGATCGGCAGGGCTGTGTCATCGGGCACCGCGAGTTGCTTGATTTGGCCCTTTTGGGACCACATGGCCAAGGGAAACGCAAGGGTCTTGCTGCAACGCAGAATGTCGCGCAACAAAATTTCGCAACGATTTTACCGGATATTAACCCCGATCCCGCAAAGTCGACCCGCAGGCACCCGACCAGAGGTGCAGCGCGATTGGAGGGAGGTCCACCTGGACCGGGTCGCTTCACGCACGCAATGCTTACCGCACGCAACGGCGTCCCGCTTTGAAAAGGGACGAACGCTATGAAAAGAATCGCATCCAATACCAAATTCGCCCTGGGCGCCTGGGTTGTTCTGGCCGTTTTGACGGCCATGCCCGCAAATGCCCAAAATCGAGGCCTTCAAATGCTCTGCGCGGATCGCAGCATCATCGTGGGCGAGTTGACCGGTCGCTACGGCGAGCAGGTTCACGGCATGGGATTGGCGCATCAGAACCGCATCGTGGAGGTCTATGTTTCAGAAGAAACAGGGTCTTGGACGATCACCGTGACCTCGGCGGATGGCACCACATGCCTGATGGCGGCGGGTCAGCATTTCGCCCAGATGCCCCCGGCGATACCCGGCGAAGACCTGTAACAAACCCCTCGGATCGTCGGGTTGGGGCTATCCGCCGCGCACAGTCTCCTTGCGCCTGAGCCGTGCTGGGTCTACCCCTCCGCCCGACAAAACTCTGAATCCGAGGATCTTGAGATATGGCCAGACCCAAAATCGCGCTGATCGGCGCAGGCAACATCGGGGGCACGCTTGCCCATCTTGCGGCGGTTAAGGAATTGGGGGACGTCGTCCTCTTCGACATCGCGGACGGCTTGCCCCAGGGCAAGGCGCTGGACATCGCGGAATCGGGTCCTTCCGAGAAGTTCGACGTCGCCATGAGCGGCACGAGCGACTACGCCGACATCGCGGGCGCCGATGTGTGCATCGTCACCGCAGGCGTTGCCCGCAAGCCGGGCATGAGCCGTGATGACCTTCTGGGCATCAACCTGAAGGTGATGAAATCGGTCGGCGAAGGCATCCGCGACCACGCGCCCGACGCCTTCGTGATCTGCATCACCAACCCGCTGGACGCGATGGTTTGGGCGCTGCGCGAGTTTTCGGGCCTGCCGCACCACAAGGTCTGCGGCATGGCAGGCGTGCTGGACTCGGCCCGCTTCCGTCATTTCCTGGCCGAAGAATTCAACGTCTCCATGCGCGACGTCACGGCCTTCGTTCTGGGCGGCCACGGCGACACCATGGTGCCGCTGGCGCGCTATTCCACCGTTGCCGGTATTCCGCTGCCCGACCTGATCGAGATGGGCTGGACCACGCAGGAGAAGATGGACGCGATCGTCCAGCGCACCCGTGATGGCGGTGCCGAGATTGTGGGTCTTCTGAAGACCGGGTCGGCCTTCTACGCCCCCGCCACCTCGGCGATTGAAATGGCGGAAGCCTACCTCAAGGACCAGAAGCGCGTGCTGCCTTGTGCGGCCTACGTGGACGGTGCGTTTGGCCTGAAGGGCATGTACGTCGGCGTGCCCACCGTGATTGGCGCCGGTGGCGTGGAGCGCGTCGTGGACATCAAGATGAACAAGGACGAGCAGGCGATGTTCGACAATTCGGTCGCCGCTGTGAACGGCCTTGTCGATGCCTGCAAGGCCATCGACGACACGCTGTCCTAAGCCGTTTCGACTTGAGCCAAGGGGGTCGGGTGCGTGCATCCGGCCCTTTTTTGTGCGCTTTTCCCAAAACCCTTGCGGGTCTGGGGCGAAGTTGATTCAATCGCGCAAAATAACGCGAAAGAGGCAGCACCTTGGGCAAGCGGATCATCACCTACGGAACGTTCGACCTGTTCCACATCGGCCATGTGCGGCTGCTCAAGCGGTTGGCGGCCTTGGGTGATCACCTGACGGTCTGTGTGTCTTCGGATGAATTCAACGCCATCAAGGGCAAGAAAACTGTGATCCCTTACGCGCAACGGGCCGAGATCGTGGGCGCGTGTCGCTACGTGGACAACGTGCTGCCCGAACATGACTGGGACCAGAAGCGCGACGACATCGTGCGCGAAAAGATCGACATTTTCGCCATGGGCGACGATTGGAGCGGCAAGTTCAACGACCTTGGCGACCTGTGCGAGGTCTTCTACTTGCCCCGCACCGAGGACGTGTCCTCGACGTCGCTCAAGGCCTTCATGGAAGCGCTGCGCGATGAGCAGTTGAAAGAGGTCAAGCATTTGATCGAGACGCTGAACAGCAAAGCCGCGGGGCTCTGAACGATGGACAGTACCCAATTGATTGACACGGTGTGGGACAGGGTTCGGGGCGACAAGATCCCGAAGGACGATTGGCAAAAGATGCACGAAGCGCTGGAGGCCGTGCGTGACCCCCGCGACCCGAAATGGGTGCAGGCGTGGATCGCGTTGAACTGCGCCACGCGGCAAAAGGCTTTTGCCACCCAACGGCTGATGTCGCGGTATTCCAAGCAGTGCCTCAAGCGCGACGCGATGGATGAATTCAACGAATTTCTCCGGTATTTGCAGGACGATCTGGGCTTCTACCTGCCCAACGGCAGCGCCTACACCGAAAGTTTCCGAACGGCGGATGTAGAGGCGGTGATCGCCAAGTGCAGCGACTTGGCCGACCAGTTGGCCGAGCTGGATCTAGAGGTCTTCGCGAACTCCGGCACGCTTCTGGGGATCGTGCGCGAAGGCACCCTTCTGGAGCATGACAACGACATCGATCTGGGTGTCCTGCTGGAGGCGCGCACGGAAAAGGACGCGGCGACGGAGTGGCTGGCGCTGTGCGATCGGCTGATCAAGGACGGCGTCGCGGTGGAGCGGTCTTCCTGGAGCAAGGTGACGCTGAAGTTGCAGAAAATCGGCATCTTCGGGGTGGACCTGTTCCCGGCCTGGATCGACGGCGACGACAAGTTGTACGTCTACCCGCACACCTTTGGGGCGATGACGCGGCCGCAGCTTCTGCCCTACACCCGCCACGCGGCCACCGGCCTGTGCCTGCCCGCCGATGCAGAGGCGATGCTGGTGTGCAATTACGGCACCGATTGGCGCGTGCCCAATGCCGGGTGGACCTTTGGCTGGAAGACCGCGAATGAGAACTTCGCGGGTTTTCTGGATGAGGTCGAAAAGGCGATTGGTTAGGGGGCGGGCTTAAATCACGCCATTCTTGCGCGCTTTGCGCAGCCATTTGTCGACCTTCGGTCGCAACAGCGCATCGAAGTATTCTGGGCTGAGGTGCACCGTTTGCCCTGGAAACGCGGCAGCCAGCGCAGGCCCAAGGTCATATCGATCCCTTGTGATATGGCCGTTGTCTTCCAGCGCCTCGATCTCGGTTGGGTGATATCCGGTGAGCTGCTCGTAAGGCGCGCGTAGTGCGTCCGCATCGTTCACACAGCCAAGGATCTCGCGCCATTGCGCGATGCGGAAGGGGGGGTAGCTGCGCCAGGAATTCCGGAGAGTTGGCGGCCTGTCGCACGAACTTGGCCGCCCAATGCAGCGGGGTCAGCCCGTCGAAATGCGCCAGCTCGATCTGGTCGGCGGGGTAATGTGGCGGCACCACGCGGTCCTTGATGTGCCCGTGGCGGGGCACGTGGATGCCGATGTTCATGCCAATCCGCGTGCGCACGAACGGCTTGCCTGCCGCGTGCCCCGTAAACCCGAAGGGCGCAAGCTCCGAGGTGCGTAGGGGTGTGTCCTCGCGGCCCTGATAGTGAACCTTGAAGACGCCATCGAAAATCGTCGTTTGCCGTGCGCTCTTTATCGTCGTGCGTTCGAGGTTGAAGACCTTCATCCATGTCGCCGCCTCGGGGATCTCGGACAATTGCAGCGCCACATCCGAGCCGGGGCGCAGAAATTCGTCGGCATCGCAGCTAAGCAGAAAGTCGACGTTGCACCGGGCCTGGGCCCGCGTTGCGTTGATCGACTGGCGGTTGTTTTGCCGCCGTGGGCGGCGCGGCGCGGCGGTGGCCCAATAGACCCGATCGCAGCGAGTGACATGGGCCGGGGGGATCCAGTCGAGGGTATCGGCCGCCGGATCATAGGGATCATCGAAGTAGAGGCGGATTTCCCGCGCCCCCAAAGCCAGGTGATGGGCCACGAAAGCCAGGACAAGGGGCGCCGGTTCCGCGATGGTGGCGACAATGCCCCATGTCGGTGTGCGCTTGGGCTGTGGCTTTGACATTGCGCGCTGTTCGCCGCTTTGTATCCGGTCGCTCGAAGCTTGCGCCGGATCAGGGGTGCCGCAAGGGAAAGCGGTGAGTCGGGGTAGGGTAAGGGGATTCCCACAATATTTGTGATCACACTTTTTTTGCCTGTGATCACAAATGTCGGATTTTGCCGCAAATCCTATTGAATAGGGCACTTTACCGTTCCATTGCCCGCGTGGGTTGTGTTTACGTCAGACGACCATGACCAAATGAACGGACCTTTTTCATGAACATTCATGAGTACCAGGCGAAAGCCCTCCTCGCGCAATATGGCGCTCCGGTGTCTGATGGACGCGTTGTCCTGAGGGCGGAAGAAGCCAAGACGGCGGCGGGCGAAATGGACGGGCCTTTGTGGGTCGTGAAAGCACAAATCCACGCGGGCGGACGCGGCAAAGGCAAATTCAAGGAAGCCGACGCCGGTGAAGCTGGCGGTGTGCGCCTTGCGAAATCGGCGCAGGAAGCGGCCGATGAGGCCAAGAAGATGCTTGGCCGCACTCTGGTGACGCACCAGACCGGGCCCGCAGGCAAACAGGTCAATCGCATCTACATCGAAGACGGGTCCGGCATCGAGACCGAGATGTACCTGGCGCTTCTGGTGGATCGCCAGACCAGCCGCATCAGCTTTGTCTGCTCGACCGAGGGCGGCATGGACATCGAAGAAGTCGCTGCCGCGACGCCTGAAAAGATCCTGAGCTTCTCTGTCGATCCCGCGACAGGCTACCAGCCGTTCCATGGCCGCCGTGTCGCCTTCTCGCTGGGGCTGAAAGGCCAGCAGGTCAAGCAATGCGTCAAGCTGATGGGGCAACTCTTCAAGGCCTTCCAGGAGAAGGACATGGAGATGCTGGAGATCAACCCGCTGATCGTGACCGACAGCGGGGACCTGAAAGTTCTTGATGCCAAGGTCAGCTTTGACGGCAACGCCGTCTACCGCCACGCCGATGTGGCCAGCTTGCGCGATGAAACGGAAGAGGATGCCAAGGAATTGGCGGCCTCCAAGTTCGACCTCAACTATATCGCTTTGGACGGTGAGATCGGCTGCATGGTCAACGGCGCGGGCCTTGCCATGGCGACGATGGACATCATCAAGCTTTACGGTGCTGAGCCCGCCAACTTCCTTGACGTGGGCGGTGGCGCCACGAAGGAGAAGGTTACAGAGGCATTCAAGATCATCACCTCGGACCCGCAGGTGAAGGGCATTTTCGTCAACATCTTCGGTGGGATCATGCGCTGCGATATCATCGCCGAAGGCGTGATCGCGGCGGTGAAAGAGGTGGGTCTTCAGATGCCGCTGGTCGTGCGCCTGGAAGGCACCAACGTCGAGAAGGGCAAGGAGATCATCAACAACTCCGGCCTTGATGTGATCGCGGCGGATGACCTGAAGGACGGCGCGCAGAAGATCGTGAAGGCTGTGAAAGGCTGACACGATGGCGTTGCCACGTCTCAACTTCCTGAGTGCAAAGCGGGTCGCCATGGCGGCCTGCGTCAGCGCGGCGGCAAGCCCCGCCGCGGCGCAAGCGCCGTCGGTGGGGTCGGTCATCGCCGACCCGGTGGTGCTGGGGCGGATGTTTGCGAACGTCTGCGTGGCGGCGACGGATGCGCCGAGGGTGGAGGCGTCATTGGACGCGGTCGGCATGGTCCCCAGCCCCGAGACGGGGACATATTTCCACCAGCTTTTCGACTTGTCGGTGAGCCCCACGGGCGGCGGATGCTCGATGGTGTTTGTGACGGACCTGGACGACGACGCAGCGATGGCAGCGTTTGAGGCGTCGATGGTGCAGGCGGTTGGCGCCCACGTGCCGACGTTCGCGATGAACGTTCGTGAAACCGGCGGCGAAAGCTATGTGCGCGCCCGGATCGAGGTGTCGTGGTGAGCGCGACGCACTCCCATAGGCAGGCCATGGCGCCAGCGACGCGGCCCTGTCCCAATTGCGCGGCAGAGGACCCGGCGGACTACCCTGATTTGCACCGGGACGACTGGCGCATGGGGCAATGCCGCAACTGTGACCTTGTCTATTTGTTGAACCCGCCGGGCTACGAGGCTTTGGTCGAGGACTTCGCCTGGGAGAAGACCTGGGTTTTCGAGAAGGCCGCACGGCTGGAGGCCCGCCCGCTGATGCAGCGCGCTGACCTGGCGACGCGTTGGCGTCACAAGATCGGGCGCAAGCCCGATGCGGTGCGCTATGCGGAGTGGTTTGGCAGCGGCAACCTGCTGAACGTGGGATGTGCGGGCGCAAGCGCGCAGTTCCCCGGTTTCACCCAATACGGGATCGAGATTTCGGCGGAATTGGCCGAGCTGGCGAACACCAACCTTGCCCCCCACGGCGGATATTGCATCCACGGCCCCGGCGCACAGGCGATCCGAGAATTCCCCGACGCGATGTTCGACGGGATCATCCTACGCTCCTATCTGGAGCATGAGGAACACCCCCGTCCGGTGCTGGAACAGGCCGCTCGCATCCTCAAGCCCGGGGGCCGCGCCTATGTGCGGGTGCCGAATTTCGGCAGCCTTGGCAAACGGATCTTCGGGCGCAATTGGGTGGGCCTGCGGTATCCCGATCATGTGCAGTATTTCACCTTGGCCACTCTGCGTGACCTCGCGGAGCGTACCGGGTTTACGGTGCGGCTGCTGAACCCGCTGCGCCTGCCGATGGACGACAACATCAATGCCCTCTTCGAGAGGCGCGCCACATGATGGACCCGAACCGCAAAAGCGCCCTGTGGGGCGCGCTGAAACTGGTCGGCGCCGTCGGGCTGATTGCCCTGGCGGGCTGCCGTGTGGAGGCCCAAGATGCCACCGTCCCGCAAGCAGGCAGCGCGGCTTTCGCGGGCCATTGTTTCAGTCCTTTCATGACCGCCGCGCGCGCGCAGGAGGTCTTGGCATCGCCTGGCGTGCGGGTGGATTTTTATGATCTTGACCCGTTCTCCCGGGTCGAACCCAGCCCCGTGACAGGCCGCGCGGCGACCCCGGGCACGGACCGCCGCTGTGAGGTGGCCTTTGACGGCGATCACGCAGAGCTGACAACAAGCGCCGCCGTGGCGGGGTTGGAGATGGAAGGGATCGACAACGTCGCCCCGGTGCCCGACCGCTACGCGCATACGGACGGCACGGCCCTTCTGGGCGCGCGCTTCCTTAACCCGCGCCGCGTCGCGGTCGTCCATGTGGGCACCCGCTCCGGTCCAAACGGCATCGAGACGTTCCTGATGGTCGAGCGGATGACCCCGCTTGAGCCCGTCCAATGACGGGCCGTGACGCATATGATGTGGCTTCGGCCCGGCCAGCGGACACAACGGCGTCTTGCATTCGGCTGAGGGCGTCTGGTCGCCCGGAGCAGCTTTGTCGCCCCGCCGCCCCGCGCGCGCGTTTTCACGCGGCGCAATCAGGCGCGCAATCGCCTCATGCATTCCATCGCCCATGGCGGTCTGGCCCAACTGCCCGACCGAACCCCATGACCCATTCTCTATCCCAAACGACCACAGGAGGCCCCGATGGCCGTACTCGTTGACGAAAATACCAAGGTGATCTGCCAAGGTTTCACCGGATCCCAAGGCACGTTCCATTCGGAACAGGCGATTGCCTATGGCACCAAGATGGTCGGCGGCGTCACCCCCGGCAAAGGTGGCATGACGCACCTGGATCTGCCCGTGTTCAACTCGGTCCATGAGGCCAAGCACGTGACCGAAGCCAACGCCTCGGTGATCTATGTGCCGCCGCCCTTCGCCGCTGATTCCATCCTTGAGGCGATCGATGCCGAGATGGAGCTGATCATCTGCATCACCGAAGGCATTCCGGTGCTCGACATGATGCGCGTGAAGCGCGCGCTGGAGGGGTCTTCGTCGAAGTTGATCGGCCCCAACTGCCCCGGTGTCATCACGCCGGACGCCTGCAAGATCGGCATCATGCCCGGTCACATCCACAAGCGTGGGTCTTGCGGCGTCGTTTCGCGCTCGGGCACGCTGACCTATGAGGCCGTGAAGCAAACCACCGATGTGGGTCTGGGCCAGTCCACCTGCGTGGGCATCGGTGGTGACCCGATCAAGGGGACCGAGCATATCGACGTGCTGGAATGGTTCCTGGCCGATGATGAGACGCAAAGCATCATCATGATCGGTGAGATCGGTGGCAGCGCTGAAGAAGAAGCCGCACAGTTCCTCGCTGATGAGAAGAAGCGCGGCCGCTGGAAGCCCACGGCGGGCTTCATTGCTGGTCGCACGGCCCCTCCGGGTCGTCGCATGGGTCACGCCGGTGCAATTGTTGCCGGTGGCAAGGGCGGCGCGGAAGACAAGATCGAAGCGATGAAGTCTGCGGGCATCATCGTGGCCGACAGCCCGGCGACGTTGGGTGAGGCTGTTGTCGAGGCGATTGGCTAAGAGATGAATGCATCGTCGGCCCAGACTTTCGGACGGCTCGTCTCCTTTCGGGGACGAGCTGGTCATGCGGAGTTCTGGGCCGTAGTTGGTTTGTCCTTTGCGGTCATGTTGCCTGCATTCCTGACGGAATTCAGATGGCTGTTTTGGACAACCCACGAATACACGGCTGAGGTCACGCGAAGCAGCTTTGTCACAGGGGAAACGACGCGCTTTCAGGAGCAGGTGACCAATGTCTATTTGACCCTCTTCTCAGTCGAGGGCTCCTGGGTGACGATCGTTCCGCTTTGCGTCGTCATCGTGCCACTTTTAGCGGCCCTGGTGCGGCGGTTGCATGATTTAGGGCGATCCGGCTGGTGGGCCTTTGTTGCGTTGTTCTTGCTGTTCGGCTTGGAGCCTCTAGTTCGGGCGATGATAGAATTCCTTGCGCTGTCAGTTCCCATTGTGGCTCTTGTCGCTTCGTTGCTTCTGGGTTTCCCCACTTTTGTTCTATCGAGCGCAGCTCTTATTGTTTTGGTGCTCTGGACGGCCAATGAAGGTGAGCCGGAGATAAATGAATTTGGACCCAAGCCGACTGGAATTCTTGTATGACCTTTTCCGAAGCCATCCGCACCAACATCGTCGAATGCCTCAATTTCCAGGGCCGCGCGCCGCGCTCGGCCTATTGGTGGTACATCCTGTTCATCTCGCTCGGCTCGATCGTGACGTTCATTCTCGACTTCATGATCTTCTGGCCCCCGCTTGAAGAAATGGGTCCGTTTCTGATTGAAGGCTTCGGGTCGATCAGTGATTTCTACATCAACATCATGCCGATCACGACCTTCTGGTATCTGCTGAACTACCTGCCGATGCTGGCCGTCGGCGTGCGCCGGATGCACGATTGTGACCGCCCCGGCTGGTGGTTCATCGCGACGGTGGTCTTTGTGACGATCATGTCGATTGTCGTGTTCCAGGTCGTGGGCCCGCAGTCCGCCGAGATGATGATGATCGCCTTCGATCCGAACCCCTCGATGTCTGAGATCAACGCGATGATGGCGCGCATGGAAGACCTGAACCGCACGTCCTCGATCCTGTCGGGCATCCAGACCCTGCCGAGCCTGTTGGTCATTATCTGGATGGCCTCCAAGGGCACGAACGGCCCGAACCAGTATGGGGAGGACCCGCTGGCATGACGTTCACGGAGTCCATCAGTACCTGTTTCAGGAAGTACGCCTCCTTCTCGGGCCGCGCCGCGCGATCCGAGTTCTGGTGGTTTGCGCTGTTTCTGGCGATCGTGGATCTGTCGTTGTCACTGGTGTCCAAGGCGCTTTCGGGCGTCTGGAACCTGGCCACCGTGCTACCTTATGCCGCCGTGGCGTGGCGGCGGCTTCACGATACCGACCGCACGGGCCTGTGGACTCTGGCACCGCTGGTCCCGATGGTGGTGGCCTTTATCGGGGTTGCAAGTGCGCGAAGCTTTGAAGAATTCGGTCCGGTGTTCTGGGTCGGGGTGGCGGGCACCGTGGTGCTCTGCATCGTGAATATCGTCTTCTGGGCATCGCGCGGAACGTCGGGTTCCAACCCATACGGGGAGGATCCGCTGGCATGAGACGTTTGGTTTCGATCTTGGCCGTCCTTGCAACTTGCGGTCCCGCAATGGCTCAGGATGATCCCATCTACGCCCCCTGCCTGATGCAGTTTCCCGCGCCAAGCGAGTTTGCCGACATGACGGATTGGATCGCCGCCATGGAAGACGCAGGCTGGAATCACCGCACGTGGGAGATGATGCGCACCAGCGCAGCCCCCCCGTTGGCAGAGATCTCGATTGGCTCGCGGTTTCTGCCGTCGCCTTTCCGCAATGCGGCCGAGGCTCAGGACTTCGCCGACCGCGCCCTGACTGCTTTCGAGCCGAGCATGAGCGTCAATGAAATCTTCACACGGGGCGATCTTTCCGCCGCCGTGTCGACGGTGGAGTTGGATCCGGGCGTGATCAGTGTTCTGTGCACCTTCGCGGGGCCTTCCGTGCCGGATGCCGATGCGATCTTTGCCATCGATGAACGCAGCATGGATGAGATCGGCATTTCCATGGGCTTTCTTGAACCTGATCTGCCCGATAATGCCGTCTCGCTTGACGTGACCGCCATCCGCTTTAACGGCTCGGATACCGTGCTTGCGCCGATCACCGGGCGCGAGGGCATCACCGTCGCCTTTGAATACACCTTGCCGGGATGAGTGTTTCCCTTTCCCCCCTCCACCCGAGGATTTGACCGATGAATGACCAATCTCCCAACGATACATTCCACGCCTCCAGCTTCATGCAGGGGCACAATGCGGAATATCTGGAGCAGCTTTACGCCCAATATGCCAAGGATCCGGCTGCGGTGGATGCGGCCTGGGCGGACTTCTTTGCGCAACTTGGCGACGCCGAGGATGCACAGGCCGAAGCCACCGGGCCTTCGTGGGCGCGCACCGACTGGCCGCCCATGCCGGGCGATGACCTGACAGCGGCGTTGACCGGCGAATACCCGGTCGCGGCCGAGGGAAAAGAGGCGGGTAAGAAAATCGCTGCGAAGGCCGAGGAAAAGGGCGTCGAGTTGACCGACGACCAGATCCAGCGCGCCGTGCTCGACAGCATTCGCGCCCTGATGATCATCCGCGCCTACCGCATCCGGGGGCATCTGGTGGCAGATCTGGATCCGCTGGGGATGCGCGATCAGACGCCGCATCCGGAACTGGACCCGGCGTCCTACGGCTTCACCGATGCCGACATGGACCGCCCGATCTTCATCGATAACGTGTTGGGTCTTCAAATGGCCTCGATGCGGCAGATCATCGACATTGTGAAGCGGACCTACTGCGGCACGTTTGCGTTGCAGTACATGCACATATCCAACCCCGTGGAAGCCTCGTGGCTGAAAGAGCGGATTGAAGGCTACGGCAAGGAGATCGCCTTCACCAAGGAAGGCCGCAAGGCGATTCTCAACAAGATGGTTGAGGCGGAAGGGTTCGAGAAGTTCCTTCACGTCAAATACATGGGCACCAAGCGGTTTGGCCTTGATGGCGGCGAAAGCCTGATCCCCGCGATGGAGCAGATCATCAAACGCGGCGGTCAGTTGGGCATCGAAGAGATCGTCATCGGCATGCCGCACCGGGGCCGTCTGTCGGTTCTGGCCAACGTGATGGCCAAGCCCTACCGCGCGATTTTCAACGAGTTCCAGGGCGGGTCGTTCAAGCCCGAAGATGTCGATGGGTCGGGCGATGTGAAATATCACCTCGGCGCGTCAAGTGACCGGGAATTTGACGACAATGTCGTACACCTGTCGCTGACCGCGAACCCGTCGCATCTGGAGGCGGTAAACCCGGTCGTGTTGGGCAAGGTGCGCGCCAAGCAGGATCAGAAGGGCGACAGCGACCGCACGAAGGTCATGGGTATTTTGTTGCACGGTGATGCGGCTTTTGCGGGGCAGGGCGTTGTGGCGGAAGGCCTTGGCCTTTCGGGCCTGCGCGGGCACCGCACCGGCGGCACCATCCACATCATCGTCAACAACCAGATCGGCTTTACGACGGCGCCGCACTTTTCGCGGTCGTCTCCGTATCCGACGGATATCGCGTTGATGGTGGAAGCGCCGATTTTCCACGTGAACGGCGATGATCCCGAGGCGGTGGTCCACGCCGCCCGCGTGGCGACGGAATTCCGTCAGATGTTCCACAAGGACGTGGTCATCGACATCTTCTGCTACCGCAGGTTCGGTCATAACGAGGGCGACGAGCCCATGTTCACCAACCCGATCATGTACAAGAAGATCAAGACCCAACGCACAACGCTGGCGCTTTATACGGAGCGGCTGGTCAAGGATGGTCTGATCCCCGAAGGCGAGATCGAGGACATGAAGGCCTCGTTCCAGTCCTATCTGAACGAGGAATTCGAGGCCGGAAAAGACTTCAAACCCAACAAGGCGGATTGGTTGGACGGGCGCTGGTCGCACCTCGACCGCAAGGACGAGGCCGCCTATGAGCGCGGAGCCACCGCCATCAAGCCCGAGACCTTCGCAGAAATCGGCAAGGCGCTGAGCACCGCGCCCGAGGGCGTGAGCCTGCACAAGACCGTGGAGCGTTTGCTGGACGCGAAAGCGAAGATGTTCGAGACCGGCAAAGGCTTTGACTGGGCGACCGGAGAGGCCCTGGCCTTCGGGTCGTTGCTGACCGAGGGCTACCCGGTGCGCCTGTCAGGCCAGGACAGCACGCGGGGCACGTTCAGCCAGCGGCATTCGGGCCTGATCGACCAGGAGACGGAGGATCGGTACTACCCGCTCAACAATATTCGGGAGGGTCAGGCGCATTACGAGGTCATCGACTCGATGCTGTCGGAATACGCGGTGCTGGGGTTCGAATATGGCTACACGCTGGCCGAGCCCAACGCACTGACCCTGTGGGAGGCGCAGTTCGGCGATTTCGCCAACGGCGCGCAGATCATGTTCGATCAGTTTATCTCAAGCGGAGAACGCAAGTGGCTGCGGATGAGTGGTCTGGTCATGTTGTTGCCTCACGGGTTCGAGGGGCAGGGGCCGGAACACTCGTCGGCACGGCTGGAGCGCTTCTTGCAGATGTCGGCCGAGGATAACTGGATCGTCGCCAATTGCACGACGCCGGCGAACTACTTCCACATTCTGCGCCGCCAGATTCACCGTGATTTCCGCAAGCCGCTGGTGCTAATGACGCCGAAATCCCTGCTGCGCCACAAGCTGGCGATCAGCGAGGCCGAGGATTTCACCACCGGATCGAGCTTCCACCGCTGCCTCTGGGATGATGCCCAGAAGGGCAACTCGGACACCGAGTTGGTGGCCGATGAGAAGATCAAGCAGGTCGTGATATGCTCGGGCAAGGTCTACTTCGACCTGCTGGAAGAGCGCGACGCACGGGGGATCGACGACGTCTACCTGCTGCGGCTGGAACAGTTCTACCCGTTCCCTGCGCTGGCCCTGACCAAGGAGCTTGAGCGCTTCAAGGCAGCCAAGATCGTCTGGTGCCAGGAAGAACCGAAGAACCAGGGGGCGTGGTCGTTCATCGAGCCGAACCTTGAGTGGGTGCTGACGCGCATCGGCTCGGATACGACACGCCCGCGCTATGCGGGTCGCAACGCTTCGGCCTCGCCCGCGACGGGCTTGGCCTCCGCCCATAAATCCCAACAAGCAGCACTCATCGACAGTGCGCTGACCATCGAAGGGTAATAAAATGTCTGTAGAAGTTCGTGTGCCCACTCTGGGCGAATCCGTGACCGAGGCGACCGTGGCGACATGGTTCAAGAAGCCTGGCGATGCCGTGGCCGTCGATGAAATGCTGTGCGAGTTGGAGACCGACAAGGTGACGGTGGAAGTGCCCTCGCCCGCCGCCGGCACGCTGGGTGAGATCGTGGCCGCAGAAGGCGAGACCGTTGGCGTTGACGCGCTTCTGGCGACGTTGAGTGAAGGCAAAGGCGCCGCAGCTGCCCCGAAGGGGAAGGACAAAGCGCCCGCCGTTGCCGACCCTGTGGACGCGAATGCGGCCGATGCTGTTGATGTGATGGTTCCCACGCTGGGGGAAAGCGTGACAGAGGCGACGGTTTCCACGTGGTTCAAGAAAGTTGGCGACACGGTCGCGCAGGACGAAATGCTGTGCGAGTTGGAGACCGACAAGGTTTCGGTCGAGGTGCCCTCGCCTGCGGCAGGCGTGTTGAGTGAGATCCTGGCGGCGGAAGGGTCCACGGTTGAAGCCTCGGCGAAGCTGGCTGTGATTGGTGGCGCTGTCGCGGCAGATGCCTCTTCGGACGCTCAAGCGCCCTCCTCGCAGGGGAACGGTGGCAAGGACGTGTCCAATGCGCCCTCGGCGGAGAAGTTGATGGCAGACAAGGGCCTGTCGGCGGACCAGGTGCAGGGTACCGGTCGCGATGGGCGGATCATGAAGGAAGATGTGATGAAGGCGGCAGCGGCCCCGGCGCCTGCGGCGACCGCGCCCGCCCCGCCTGCCCAAACGCCTCGCGCCCCCGTCGCGGCCAGCGACGAGGCCCGTGAAGAGCGGGTCAAGATGACCCGCTTGCGCCAGACCATCGCGCGCCGCCTGAAGGACGCGCAGAACACGGCGGCGATCCTGACCACCTACAACGAGGTCGACATGACCGAGGTCATGGCGCTGCGCAACGAGTACAAGGATCTGTTCCTGAAGAAGCACGGGGTAAAGCTTGGCTTCATGTCGTTCTTTACCAAGGCCTGTGTCCATGCCCTGCGCGAAGTGCCCGAGGTGAATGCCGAGATCGACGGGCAAGAAATCGTCTACAAGAACTTCATCCACATGGGGATTGCGGCGGGAACGCCCCAGGGCCTTGTGGTGCCGGTGATCCGCGACGTGGATGGGATGAGCTTTGCTGATATCGAGAAGGCAATTGCCGAGAAGGGCGCCCGCGCCCGTGATGGCAAGCTGTCCATGGCCGAGATGCAGGGTGGCACGTTCACGATCTCCAACGGTGGGGTCTATGGCTCGCTGATGTCCTCGCCGATCCTGAACCCGCCGCAGTCGGGTATCCTGGGCATGCACAAGATCCAGGAACGTCCCATGGCGATTGGCGGTCAGGTCGTGATCCGTCCAATGATGTACCTGGCGCTGTCCTATGACCACCGGATCGTGGACGGCAAAGGCGCGGTGACGTTCCTTGTGCGGGTGAAAGAGGCGTTGGAGGATCCGCGGCGGTTGCTGATGGACTTGTGATCGTCATGATGGAGCGAATTTACCAAAACTGGGTGTACGGCGGGATCCTCGCCGCCTCCATCCTGTTGTTGCTGGCGCCGCTGCTCGGGTGGCCCTTGCCTGCGCTTTTGGTATTTCTTGCGTTGCCCATCTACATGATCCACCAGTTCGAAGAACATGACGCGGACAGGTTTCGCCTGTTCGTCAACGGAATGATGGGACCGTCCGTGCGCGGGCTGTCCCATCGCGCCGTATTTGTCATCAACTACGTTGGCGTCTGGCTCTTCATAATGGCGGCGATCTGGCTTGTGCGCGAAGGGTCGCCCGGGTGGGGCGCGCTTGCGGGATATCTTCTGGTGATCAACGCCGTGGCGCATATCGTCCAAGGCCTCGCGTTGCGCAAATACAACCCCGGTTTGATCACTGCCATCATCACCTTCCTGCCGCTCGGCGTGGCAATCGTGATGACCTGCGACGCATCCCTGGTCCAACATGGCGTATCGCTGGCGGCGGTGATTGCATTGCACGGGGCCATCATCGTCCATGCCCGCAAGGCGGCGGTGCCGCCGCCCAACCCCGGTGCGACCGCCACATGACCATGACCCCCGAACTCACCGCCCTTGCTCTTGCGGCCCTGCTGCAAGCGGTGCAATTCGTGCTCTACGCGGTGCCGGCCAACCGGGATCTTGGGCCGGGTTACACCATGTCGGCCCGTGACCGGGAGCCGTCCCGGAAGATGTCGGACGTCACCGGGCGGCTTGGCCGGGCAATGGATAACCATTTCGAGGGGCTGATCCTCTTCACCGTCGCTGTGGTGGTCGTCACGCTCGGCGGTCAATCCACCGGCTTCACCGCCGCCTGCGCCTGGGTCTACCTCGGCGCACGGGTGATCTATATCCCGGCCTATGCCTTTGACCTGCGGCCCTGGCGATCGATCGTCTGGGCGGTTGGGTTTTTCGCGACGATGCTTATGGTGGGGGCGGCGCTGATTTAGGGGCGCGGCGGCCTTACATGAGTACCAACAGAACAACTACAGGTTCACGACAGCTTCAAGATATCGAAACACTGAAGCTGACCTTACAGGAGACAGTTCCATGTCCAGCTACGACGTCATCGTAATCGGTTCCGGCCCCGGCGGCTATGTCTGCGCGATCCGCTGCGCGCAACTGGGCCTGAAAGCCGCTGTTGTTGAGGGGCGAGAGACCCTTGGCGGAACCTGTCTGAACATCGGGTGCATTCCTTCCAAGGCGCTGCTGCATGCGAGCCACATGTTGCATGAGGCGGAGCACAACTTCGCTGCCATGGGCCTGAAGGGCAAAAGCCCCTCGGTCGACTGGGCGCAGATGCAGGAATACAAGAAGGACACCATTGGCCAAAATACCAAGGGGATCGAATTCTTGTTCAAAAAGAACAAGATAGACTGGCTGAAGGGCTGGGGCTCTATCCCCGAGGCGGGCAAGGTCAAGGTGGGCGACGAGGTACACGAAGCCAAGACGATCATCGTGGCGTCCGGGTCTGAGCCGTCGTCGCTGCCTGGGATCGAAATCGACCAGAAGGTCGTCGTGGACAGCGAAGGGGCGCTGAGCTTGCCGAAGGTGCCCAAGAAGATGGTGGTGATCGGGGCGGGCGTGATTGGGCTTGAATTGGGCTCGGTCTATTCGCGGCTGGGGTCCGAGGTGCAGGTGATTGAATTCCTCGACCACATCACGCCGGGCATGGATGCCGAGACTTCCAAGGTGTTCCAGAGAACCCTGAAAAAACAAGGCATTGACTTCACCCTCGGGGCTGCGGTGCAAAGCGTTTCCGCCACGAAGACCAAGGCGAAAGTGACCTACAAGCTGCGCAAGGATGACAGCGAGGCCACGGTGGACGCGGATGTCGTTCTGGTGGCGACCGGGCGCAAGCCCTACACGGATGGTTTGGGCCTTGAGGCGCTGGGCGTGAAGATGTCGGATCGCGGCCAGATCGAGGTTGACGGCCAGTACCGCACCAACGTTCCGGGCATTCTGGCGATCGGCGATGCGATCGCGGGCCCGATGCTGGCCCACAAGGCCGAGGATGAGGGCATGGCCGCCGCGGAAGTGGCCGCAGGCAAGCATGGCCACGTGAACTACGGCGTGATCCCCGGCGTGATCTACACCCACCCCGAAGTGTCGAATGTCGGGGCCACGGAAGAAGACCTGAAAGAGGCCGGGCGCGCGTACAAGGTCGGCAAGTTCTCGTTCATGGGCAATGGGCGTGCCAAGGCGAACTTCGCGGGCGACGGTTTCGTGAAGATCCTTGCCGATGCCGAAACGGACCGCATCTTGGGTGCCCATATCATCGGGCCGATGGCGGGTGATCTGATCCACGAGATCTGTGTGGCAATGGAATTCGGCGCCTCGGCCCAGGATCTCGCCATGACGTGCCACGCACATCCGACGTACTCGGAAGCCGTGCGCGAAGCGGCATTGGCCTGCGGCGACGGGGCGATCCACGCCTGATCCTGGGCGGGGGCCACGATACCTGTTTTGGTCCCCTCCCGGCCACATTGTTGCTTGTTTTCCGCAACATGGTAACGCTTGATTAACCCCGATCGAGCGATCTCATGCCCGTCTACTATCTTTACGTCTACGCGCCTTCTGATTTCGTTGGGGGCCTGCCGGATGAAGTCAGCGCCGCAGCTGCGGGCACGCCGACATTCACGTTGCAACTGCTTCCAGGGGCGGTGCCCACGGTGATCGCCGTCAATGACGATGACACCATCTTTGATGAGGTCGACGCGACGCAATCGCTCGACGTGGCGGCAACGATCGATGGCACGACCTACGGGTCGGGCACCACGATCAACACCGCCTATGATCTGATCAACACCGCCAATGGCCACAAGGTCACCAGCTTCCATTTCGGTGGCGACGGCTATCAACAAGGCGCGGTGGATGGCCTTGTTTCGACGGTCGAACTGATTCCAAGCACGCCCTACACCTTCAACACGGAACGCACGTCTCATTTGCAGGCGAATCCCTATGACGGCTACGTGGCGTGTTTCGTGGCGGGAAGCCGCCTGCTGACACCGCAGGGACTGGTCCCTGTCGAGGCATTGCGGCCCGGTGATCTGGTCAGCACATTGGATAGCGGGGCCATGCCCTTGCGGTGGACTGGCAAGCGCCGGGTCCGCGGCGTCGGGCCTTTGGCGCCGGTAAAGATCCCGGCTGGGTGGAACGGACTGATGCGCGACCTGTCGGTATCGCCGCAGCACCGGATGCTGGTGACGGGGGCGGGCTGCGAATTGACGTTGGGCTGCGACAGCGCGCTGGTTTCGGCGCGCCAATTGGCGGATTTGGGCGTCGCGTGCGTGGTGCCGCAGGCGCAAGTGACCTACCACCATGTGATGTTCGACACCCACGAGATCGTGCTGGCCGAAGGCGCCCCCAGCGAAAGCCTGTTGGCCAATGACCGCACCCTGACCGGCTTTGCGATGGACGCAGCTGATGAGCTTCGCATGTTGTTCCCAGAGCTTGCCTCTGCCCCAATGGTGCCCGCGCGCCCGATCCTGCGCGCCCATGAGGCATGCCTTGCCGTGTCCTAGTTCGCCAGTAACCGCAGGCCCTGAGTGACGTCCGCGCGCAGCGCGAGGCGTAGGCCGGGTTCGTCGCCCGCCTTCAGCGCCGCAAGGATCAGCTTGTGGTGCGGCGGCGATTCGGTGCGGCCCAATCTGCCGTAAAGCGCGCGCATCGTCGGGCCCATTTGCAGCCAGACCGTTTCCGCCAGCGCCAGCATCGCGGGGGCCTGGGCGCGCAGGTACAATGTCCGGTGAAACTCAAGGTTCAGTCGGATGTAGGCTACCGCGTCCCGTTTTGCGATCACCTGGGCGATCTGCGCGTTGATCGCTTCCATCCGCTCGATCAGGGCCGGGTGGGCGCGGGGCAATGCGCGGGAGGCCAGTTCGGGCTCCAGCAGCGCCCGGATGGAGGCCAGCTCCTCGATGCGCTCATTGGACAATTCGGGCGTCGAGACCCGGCCAGACACCGACAAGAACAGCGCACCTTCGCTGACAAGGCGGCGGATGGCTTCGCGTGCGGGCGTCATCGAGACGCCAAACTCGCGCCCGACACCACGTAATGTCATCGCCTCTCCGGGCGGGACCTCGCCATACATGATGCGAGAGCGCAGGGCGCGGTAGACGCGGTCGTGGGCGACGGCGGCGCCGGTTTCCGTAGGGCGAGGGTTCATCAGCATTGCATCACTCCCGGGCTTCGAATCGCCACGCCTGAAGCTCTGCCCCATGGGCACGCATCCAGCGGCGGTTTTGGTCCGTCTTGGGGCAAAGCTGCTTGCAAAGCGCCCAGAACCGGGGGGAGTGGTTCATCTCGACCAGATGCGCGACCTCGTGGGCGACGACATAATCCAGCACCTCTGGTGGGGCCATGATCAGCCGCCACGAGAACATCAGGTCGCCCTTGGACGAGCAGCTGCCCCACCGGGACCGTGGATCGCGCAGGGTGATCCGGCCATAGCGTTTGCCGATGGCGCCCGCGTGCACGGCGACGGCTTGTGCCAAGCGTTCGCGCGCCATGGCAGTCAGAAGGGCCTTGATCCGGGGACCTTCGCGGGGGCCTTCGGGGACGTGGACCGCGCCCTCTGAAAAGTGCGCGGCCCTTCCAGGGCCAGCAAAGACAGGGCGCGCGACACCGCAAACCGGAATCTCTGCACCGATCGCGGCCCTTTTCACGCCCGGTGCGCGGTCGAGATTTTCGCGCACCCACGCTTCGCGGTCGCGTAGAAACGCCAAGGCCTCAGCCTCTGGCGCCCAGGTGGGCAGGCTCAATGAGACTCGCCCGTCCGAGCGACTCACGCGCAGGGAAAACCGCTTGGCGCGGGCGTTTCGGCGCAGCAAGACCTCCACCGGAGGGTCCCCGGGGAGGGTATGGGTTGATACGGGCGATCTGGCGGACAAGTGCGAAGCTCCAAACTGCAGGACGGCGCGGGGGCTGTGAAAGCCTTTGACAGTCCCCAGACACTATGGCAGAGCCCGAGTTCCCGCGATACCGATGATTGAAGGGGGTTTCATGCCCAAAGAGGAATGGGGCGTTAAACGCGTCTGTCCCACCACCGGAAAACGTTTCTACGACTTGGGCGCAAGCCCGATTGTCAGCCCCTACACGGGCGAAGTCGTCGTGCTTGAAACCGGCAAGGGCGGCGCCCAGAGCCTGGTGGCCGATAAGGCCGCGACAAAAGCCAAGGAAGTCGAAGACGCAGATGATGATCTGGTGTTGGACGACGACATCGACATCGATGATGAAGATGACGCCGATCTGCCCGATGATGATGTGCTCGACGATGACGACGAGGACACCGTTGCGCTGGACGATATTGCCGACGTGGCATCGGATGACAGCGACGACTGACGGTTTGGCCGGGGTTCTGTTGGCAGCAACCTGATTTTTTGCTTGCACGGCCCGCAGCCCGGCCTTACACCGCCCGCCAATGGGGCCTTAGCTCAGCTGGGAGAGCGCCTGCATGGCATGCAGGAGGTCAGCGGTTCGATCCCGCTAGGCTCCACCATTTTCCATACGCGGTATGTGCTTCGTGGGTTCCACGGTATGGCGCGTGCATGACCCTTGCGGTTTTTGCCAAGCGCGCCGGGGTCGGCGGTTCGATCCCGCTAGGCTTCACCAAGCGCTTTTGCCAAGCAAAAGCGTGCGGCCGATAGGGTGTTTTCTGAGAGAAAATGTCCCGAAAGGCCAATCCCCCAGAACATAAGCACAGCGCAGTTCATCTTCGGTGCAACTCCTCTTCGCGCCGAGTTGCCCGCATCCGCCGCCCCACGCTAGGGTGGTGTATCGATGTCCCGGAGCCCGCGCGCCATGATCACCGAGATCGAGGACTATTTCACCAAAGGCTGTGGTCGTTGCGACCGCTTCGCCACGCCTCAGTGCTCGGCATTGGTCTGGGGGGAAGGCATCGCCCTGCTGCGCCAGATCTGCCGGGAGGCCGGGCTGGAAGAGACGGTGAAATGGGGCCAGCCCTGCTACACTCACGCCAGTCACAATATCGCGATTCTCGGCGCCTTTCGTGCCAATTTCACGATCGGCTTCTTCAACCCGTCCCTCATGACGGATCCGGAGGGCTTGCTGGAGAGGCGAGGGCCCAATACGCGCACGGCGGGCACCATGTTCTTCACCGATGCGGCACAGGTCCGCGCCCGTGCAAGCGTGATCGCGGCCTACATGAAAGAATCCAAGGGATATGCCGATCAAGGGCTGAAGCCGGTCAAGCAGGTCAGCGAGCTGACGCTCCCCTACGAATTGCTTCACGCGCTGGACCGGGATTCTGAGCTGGCGGAAGCCTTCCACGCCCTGACGCCCGGTCGGAAGAAAAGCTACGTGATCGCCTTGAACTCGGCCAAGAAGCCCGAAACCCGCGTGGCGCGACTCGAGAAGTATCGTCCGAAGATTTTGGCGGGCAAGGGCGCGCTGGAGCGTTAGGTCAAGGCGGTTTCCCCCGCGCGCCAAGTTGCGGCGCGAAGGGGGGGCAGTGGCGTTATTGGCCCGAGAGGCTTTGCGCCAAGCGCATCAGTTGCACAGCCTCCGTGCGGTACCCGAACTCGTCTGTGCCGCGGTTGGCGTTGGCCAGCGCGATGGCATCGGCGTAGTCCCATTCGCCAAGGAAGTCCGACCTGCGCAGCAGTTGCCCGAAGCCCGCGATGGCGGCGGCGAATTGGGCGTCTGCGCCGGGTTCGGCGACGGCGGCGGCGATGGGGAAGTCGATCAACTGACTCTCCTGTGCGCCCGGCTCTTTCCAGCGCAGCGAGATGAACCCCAACTCATCGCCGTATTCGACCTCCGCCTCATCGTCAGCCGCATAGCGCAGCGGGGCCACCAGTGTCGTAGGTGATCCCACGGGCGTGATCTCGTAGATCGCGGTGACGGAATGCCCCGCGCTGATGTCACCGGCATCCACGGCGTCGTTGGCGAAATCCTCGCGGGCCAGCGCGCGCGTCTCGTAGCCGATCAGGCGGTATTCGGCGATGACGTCGGGGTTGAACTCCACCTGCACTTTCAGGTCATCGGCGATGGGGAAGAGGGCGCCGGCCAATTGGTCCACCAGCACCCGCTGCGCTTCGTGCAGGGTGTCGATATAGGCCGCCGTGCCGTTGCCGTTCTGCGCCAAGGCCTGCATCGTGTCGTCTTGCAGGTTCCCGCGCCCGAAGCCGAGGACGCTCAGGTAGATGCCCGTCTCGCGTTGTTCTGCGATGTAATCCTCCAACGCACCGGGATCGCTGAGGCCGACGTTGAAATCTCCGTCGGTGGCCAGCAATACGCGGCTGATGTCGCCTTCTTCCGTCATCTCGGCGGCAAGGCGGTAGGCTTCCTCCAGCCCGCCGACGCCATTGGTGCTGCCGCCCGCTTGCAGGGCCGTGAGCGCGGCGCTGATGGTGGCGGTATCGCTAGCTGCTGTGGGGTCCAAGGCGACACCAGCGCTGCCCGCGTAGGTCACGATGGCGACCTCATCGTCTGGGTTCAGACGGTCCAGCATCAGGCGGAACGACTGGATCAGCAAAGGCAACTTCGCCGGGTCATTCATAGAGCCGCTCGTGTCGATCAGGAACACCAGGTTCAGGGGCGGGCGGTCCTCCACCATGGGCATCTCACCCTGAATGCCGATATGCAGAAGCTGCGTGTCGGGGTTCCAGGGGGTCTGGAACACTTGCACGGTCGGGCGGAATGGGCTGACGTCATCCGCCGTGGGGGCGGGGTAGTCGTAGGGGAAGTAGTTCACCATCTCCTCGATCCGCACGGCATCCGGCGTGGGCAATTGCCCCCGGTTCAGCGTCGCGCGCAGCAGCGCATAAGAGGCCGTGTCGACGTCAATCGAGAAGGTCGAGACGGGGTCTTCCGCGACGATCTGCAAGGGGTTGGTGTCGGCGTTTGCGAATTCTTCACGCAGGGGTGCGGGCGGTTGCACGTGGTCATTGAAGCCACCGGATTGGATGATCGCGCCGGAATTCCAGCCGTTCTGGGCGGGCACGCCGGTGGCAACGTCGCCAGTTGGCGCAATGCGACCCACAGTGGCCGTGTTGCCCCACCCGGTGGTGATGTCGGTGCCCCCGAGGTCAAGGGCGGTGGCCCCCTCGGCATCGCC
The DNA here is from genome assembly GCF_019195455.1 of Gymnodinialimonas phycosphaerae. Classification (NCBI taxonomy): domain Bacteria; kingdom Pseudomonadati; phylum Pseudomonadota; class Alphaproteobacteria; order Rhodobacterales; family Paracoccaceae; genus Gymnodinialimonas; species Gymnodinialimonas phycosphaerae. Next base: position 3,862,746 of record NZ_JAIMBW010000001.1, read on the forward strand.
GATGCGGCCATCGCCATCGGTGACCAGCGCGCGCGGGGCGGGCGTCTGCGCCACTTCGGCCGCAATCATCTGCGGCATGGGGGCGGCGTCCACCTCTTCCCTCGTGTCATCGGCTATCACGATTACGTCGTGTTCTGCGGCGATAGGCTCTTGCAGAACGGGCGCGGGGCCTTGCAGCATCTCTTGGCCTTGCGGGCTGAGGAACAGAAAGCCCACGGCAACGAGGGCGGTGGTTGCGGTCAATGCGCCACCCGCTTTGAGAATGGGGGTCTTGGAAATCAACATTTCAAAAGCTCCTTTTAAAAAGCCACGATTGGTCGGGGTCTCAGAGCTTTGACGGGCCGAGTCCCGTGATTCTTGGGTCGTCTCGAAAATTTCCATCGACCGGGCTATGACCTCGGCCTTGCCCGCGGCATCGGGCGCAGGCGTGACGTCCGCCATCGCGCGCTTCAGGTCGTCCAAGTCGTTGAATTCGTTGGAGGTCATTGATCCTCCTCCTGTTCTCTCATCTCGCGCAATTTCTTCTTTGCCTCGGCCACGCGCCATGAAATCGTGCCTTCCGTGACGCCCAAAATCTCTGCCGCATCCGCGTGGGTGACGTCATCCAGCACCAGTGCCAGCGTGTCGCGCAGGGACGGGGACAGACCCGCCATCGCGCCGTACAGCCAGGCCATTGCCTCTGCGCCTTGCTCGGCGGATTTCACCCGGTCCACTTCCCAATCGGCCCACCCGTCCGTGGCGCGGGCATAGCTGGCCTGTCGCCTGCGCCGGTCCGTTGCCGCGTTAACGGCGACCCGGTAGAGCCATGTCGTCACCTTCGCCTGCGCGCGGTAGCCCGAGAGCTTGCCCGGCAGGGCAAGGCAGATGTCTTGCGTCAGGTCCTCCGCCTCGGCGCGGCTGCCGGTCAGACGGAAGCAGAGGGCGAAGAGGCGGTCGTAGACGCGGCTCAGCAATAGCTGAAACGCGGCGCCATCGCCCCCCGCGGCCGCAAGGGCCAGGTCCTCATCATTCACATTCATGCGCATGTCATAGCCTATGACGGGGCCCGAACGGGAATCCTTGGGGCGGGCACGGAATACTATCGCGATGAATGTGGTTGTTGTTGAAATTGAGACCATCAATCTCAAAAACCCCTTGACCTGAGGGGCGCACGGGGGCCAAAGCAAAGACCTTACTGCGTTTAGGCACTTCGCCGCAGCCGTCGCACTGGCGCTGGGGGCAGGAGGCAGGTTACACGCAATTACCGCGACTCAGAGGCCCTGCCGTTATGCAAATCTACCTACCCATTGCCGAGGTGAGCGTGAACGCGTTCCTTCTGCTGGGGCTGGGGGGACTTGTGGGCATCCTTTCGGGCATGTTCGGAGTTGGCGGCGGCTTCCTGATGACACCGCTTTTGTTCTTCATCGGCATTCCCCCGGCCGTCGCCGTGGCGACCGAGGCGAACCAGATCGTGGCCTCGTCATTTTCAGGTGTGCTGGCGCATTTCAAACGAAAGACCGTCGATCTGAAGATGGGGCTGGTACTGTTGGTCGGTGGCCTCATAGGGGCCGCGATCGGTGTGCAAGTCTTTGCGATGCTGACTGCGATTGGCCAGGTCGATCTGCTGGTGAAGCTGTGCTACGTTGTTTTCCTTGGGATAATCGGCGCCTTGATGTTCGTCGAAAGCCTGAACGCCATCCGGAAATCGCGCAAGGCCGGGGGTGTCGTGCCGCCTAAACGGCGTCAACGCGGTTGGATCCATGCGCTGCCATTCAAGATGCGGTTCCGGACCTCGGGGCTTTATATCTCGGTCATTCCGCCGCTGGTCGTGGGCCTTTTCGTGGGCGTGTTGGCCGCGATCATGGGCGTGGGCGGTGGCTTCATCATGGTGCCCGCGATGATTTACCTTCTGGGGATGCCCACGAAGGTCGTGGTCGGCACCTCGCTGTTCCAGATCATTTTCGTCACCGGCTTCGCTACCCTGATGCATGCGACGACGAACTACACCGTCGATATGGTGCTGGCCGTGCTGCTGCTGGTGGGCGGCGTTGTGGGCGCGCAGATCGGGGCGCGGATCGGCACCAAGATGAAGGCCGAACAGTTGCGGATCTTGCTGGCGATCATGGTCCTTGCGGTCTGCGGCAAGCTGGCGTTCGATCTGCTGGTGATGCCGTCGGAACTTTATTCCATTGGCGCGGGGGCGGGCCATTGAGGGTGATCGCACTCCTCCTCGCGGCGCTTGTCGCAGGTGTCGGGCCCGCGACGTCCGAGGAGGTCGTGGCGGGTCTGTCACAAGATGCGATCAACATCACGGCGAATTTCGAGGGATCAGAAATTCTGATTTTCGGCGCGGTCAGCCGGATCGCGCCTGCGCCCGAGGGCGATCTACAGGTGATCATCACCGTCGAGGGGCCGTCCCTGCCGGTCGCCGTCCGCCGCAAGGACCGCAGGTTCGGGATTTGGGTCAATACCGATGCGATTGAAGTCGATGAAGCCCCATCGTTCTACGCTGTGGCCACGACGTCGGCCTTCGGTGAGGTGATTTCGGCGACGGAGGATTTGCGCCACAGGGTCTCGATCCCGCGCGCGATCAGGGCCGTGGGCATTGGCGTGGCAGATGGCGCCTCCTTCACCGAGGCGTTGATCCGGATCCGGGAATCCGAGGATCTGTACCAATTGAACGAGGGCGGCGTGACCCTTCGTAACGAAACCTTGTTCGACACATCCATCCAATTGCCTGCAAACCTGGTTGAAGGGGACTACCGGACACGCATATTCTTGACCCGTGGGGGCGTTGTCCTCGACGTGTATGAGCAAGATATCGCAGTGCGGAAAGTTGGTTTGGAACGGTTCATCTACAATCTCGCCCACGAACGGCCCCTGGTTTACGGCATTCTGTCGCTGACCATTGCCATTCTGGCGGGGTGGCTGGCCTCTGCCGTTTTCCGCTACATTCGCGCGTGAGGCGCGCGATCCCCGGAGATCGCGCATGAGTACCTCGGCCCAGAAGGTTGTACGCAGGTTCTGGCAGTCGATGGCCACCAATGACTTCAGCGCGGCAAGCCTTTGTTTAACCGAAGATTTTCGCCTGCAATGGCCGCAATCCGATGAAATGATCGAGGGCAGGGAAAACTTTGCTGCCCTCAATGCGGCTTACCCGGCCAATGGGTTGTGGACCTTCGATCTGCGCCGGATCGTGGGGGAGGGTAGCCAGATCGTGACCGAGGTTGGGGTCAGCGACGGCGTGGTGCGGGCCACCGCCTTGACGTTTCACACGGTCAGGGGCGATCTGATCGCGTTGCAGCGGGAATTCTGGCCAGATCCGTTCGAGGCACCGACGTGGCGCTCGGCCTGGGTGCGGCACCCAACCGATTGATTTTGTTGGGTATATGGATCTTTTCGTCCGCGTGCATTGGTTTGGCAGGGGCCAGAATTTCATATTTTTGGAACAAAGATGGGGTGAGGCTATGCGTGACAGTCGGGGGATGCCTCAGCCGCGCCCGACGAAGGGCATATTGGTGGCCAAAACGGTCTGGAAAAGCACGTTGGCGCTGAGGGGCATGTTGGCCATATGCAGGACGGATTGTGCGGCGTCCTCGACATTCATCATATCCATCAAGGGTTTTCCGTCGGCAATGCGGCGGTCGTTCAGGGCATCTACCAGGTCTGTCCTGGCGTTGCCGATGTCGATCTGACCCACGGCGATATTGAAGGCACGGCCATCGAGGCTAAGGGTCTTGGTGAGACCCGTGACGCCGTGTTTGGTGGTCGTATAGCAGATGCTGCCCTCCCGCGGCGCATGAGCAGAGAGGGAGCCATTGTTGATGATCCGACCTCCTTGGGGGTCTTGCGCCCGCATTTGGGCGAAAGCGGCGCGGGCCACGTTGAACATGCCTGTCAGGTTCACGGAAAGACTTTGATGCCAATCCGTTACGTCGATTTCATCGATTGTGCCCTGGGGCGTGAAAATGCCTGCGTTGTTGAATACGGCGTCCAGTCGGCCCCAATTGGCGACCACAGCTGTGACCGCGGCCTCGACCTGATCCAGTTGCGTGACGTCGCCCGGCAGGGCGAGGGCGTTCGGCTGACCGGAGGCCACTTCCGCGAGGAGCGCGCTGCGACGCGCGAGGAGTGCCACGTTCCAGCCGGAGGCCAAAAAGGCCTCGGCGGTAGCGCGGCCGATGCCCGAGCTGGCGCCGGTGATCAGGATGGTTTTCATGGGCTTCCGCTTCGTAATTATCGCGCAGTTTTCATGTAGTTTTTCTGTAACTACATCGTGGTTGTGTCCACGTCTTCCTCAGCGCTCAGTTCCAGGGGGGCTGCCTTGACGATCAGGTCGTCGGTGCCGAGGCCGTTCACAGGCCGAGAGAGCATGTAGCGCGTGACCCAGAACAGCCGCTCTTCGGCGCGGGTAATCGCGACGTAGGCCAGCCGCTTCCACAGCGCCTGCCCCGCCTCCATCCGGCCCGCGCGGGAGGCGGCATAAAGATCCGGCGCGAAGACCTGAACCTCGGGCCACTGCGATCCCTGCGCCTTGTGCATCGTCACCGCCGCGCCGTGCAGGAAGGCGGCCCCCATGCGGGCGGCATAGGGCAGGAAGGGTTCTTCCTCGCCCGGTTTCTCGATCTTCACGATCGAGGCGGCGGAGAAGCGCGGGGTTTCGGCGCCGATCACGTGCAGTCGCGAGAAGCCCGGTTTGTTGCCGGGGCCCAAGTAGACCACGGGCGCGCCCTTGATCAGGCCACGCGCCTCCAGGTCGATACGCTTCTTGCGGTGTTTCAGGGGCAATTCGATCCCGTCGCAGATCAGCGGCTCTCCGGGCAGGATCTCATCGTCGCCTGCGCCGAAGGCCGCGCGGAAGGCGGCGATCAGGCGGATGCGGGTGGCATTGCGCCAGACCAGAACCGGCGAGCGCGCCATCATGTCGGCGTTGGCGCGGGGGCTGATGACGACGCGGTCGTCGCGGGCGGCGGCCTCTTCGATCATCTGCTCGAAGTCGCGGAATTCAAGTTGTGGATCGCCCAGGGCGTGGGCGAGGTCAAGGATCGGATTATCGGCGTCCTGGCGGTGGACGCGGCCCAGGTGCAGCAGGTTGTCGCCCTTGAACCGGTCGAAAATCATCTCGCCGGATTGGCCGACGGGGGCCAGCTGCGCGGGGTCGCCAAAGAGGATCAGGGTGGGGAAGATTTCTTTGAGGTCTTGGAACTGCTTGTCGTCCAGCATGGACGACTCGTCCACCAGCCCGATATCCAAACCATCTTCGCGGCGCTTCCAGCCGGTGATGAAGTCTGACCCCCGCAGCCCGGCAGAGGCCAGCGCGGCGGGCACGGATTTCGTCGCCTCATAGACCTCTTTCGCGCGGTCCATGGCGGCGTCGGTCAGCGCCTCGATCACCGGGCGTTCGCCGTTTCCAGCCAGCCATTCGGCAACCTTCTCGAATTCCGGGTCATACATCGGCGTGTAGAGGATGCGGTGGATCGTCGTGGCGGGCACGCCGCGATTGCGCAGGACGGAAGCCGCCTTGTTGGTCGGCGCCAGCACCGCCACGGTGCGGCGTTCCTTGCGGCGCTTGCCTTCCCAATCGCCCGAAACGATTTCGACCCCCGTGCGTTCCAGCGCCTTGACCAGTTCCGCAAGCAGCAGCGTCTTGCCCGAGCCCGCTTTGCCCGTCACCGCGAGCACGGCACCCTGAGTTTCCTTGGCAGGCACCAGCGTGTCGTCGTCGATATCAACGCCCATCTCCCGCAGGACCTCGGCGATGCGATCGTGGGCGTGGGCCTGATCTTCGGAGAAGGTGGGGGCCGAAGATGAATCGGAAGAGGCAACGGGAGCTGTCATGGGCGCGACCCTACCCGCGCCTGTGGGCGAGGGGTAGGGGCGAAGGCCAGGATCAAGGGATCTTGCGCCTAGAGTAACACGTCGCCAAGCAAGATCGGATTGGCGTCGCGGACATGCGAAAGGTCGTCTGTTGCCACTGCCAGGGTTAACGCCAGCGAGCGGGCCAGTTGTGCGTCGATGCGGTTGGGACCGCTGCCGTTGAACGTGTCGATGATCACCCGGTCCGCTGAAAGAAGCGCACGGATCACCGCGATGGCGGGCTCTTCCGGGACGGAATTGCGTAGGGTGGTAGCAAGGGTGAGGGCGTCGTTGTCGGGGGCCATGACGGCTGCGAGAACGTGTTCGAGTAGGGATTCAGTATCTTTGCGCATCGGGGTTTCGGTCAGGGCCGTCCTTTTGAAGGGGAAGGGATGACCGGGGTTCTCCCGCATGATGGCCGGTTTCATCGGCGTCTGCTTTGGTGAGCAGGCCCGGGCTATCCGGGGGCGCCTGGGGAGGCAAGCGTCGCATTGGAAACAGACAATTTGCGCGAAACAGTTAACGTTTCCGGCTTCTGAAATCAGCTCGCTATGGAAATCCGATGGGCCCTTCATCGGTCCCGATGACGAAAGCGCAATCGCCGGGTTTGATCAGGCCGGGCACATGGCGCGCGGCAAGGATGCCGGGGCGCTGCGCGTGGATGGATTTCGGGACGGTGCAGAGATCATCGACGTTATAGATATCCGCCAGCTTCTGGTGCTGTTCGACCGTATCGCCAAGGGCCACGTGGGCGTGAAACAGCCCGCCGTGGGTGGCGAAGTGGAAGCCGCCAGGATCAGAGAGGTCCAGCCCGCGAGAGGGGCGTGCGCCGGCGGGCCAATCGTAGTGAACGTGGTGGGCAAGGACATTGCGTAGACCTGAGATCGCGATCTCGGCGCTGACGGCGGTGGCCGTTCCCGCGCCGCCAAGCTCTGTCGTCACGAAGGTCCTGCCCGCCCTCTCGGCCGCGCCGTCCAGCATGCCGGTGTCGTCAATTTCACGCAGGCGGGCGGTCCAGGGCGCGCCGAAAGCCCGCGCGGCGGTGGCACAGCGGTGGTCTTGGTCGGCATCATCGAGGATGTGGGACACGGCCATGGGCAGAAAGTCGAGCGTTTTGCCGCCGGAGTGAAGATCAATCACCAGATCGGCCATGGGGATCAGCGTATCGTTGATGACGGCGGCGATCTTCTGGGTGATCGTTCCGGAGGCTGCGCCGGGGAACGCCCGGTTAAGGTTCACGCCGTCGAGGGGCGAGGTCCGCGTGGCGGCGCGAAACGCAGGTGCGTTGAGGGCGGGGATCGCGATGAGGCGGCCGAAGATGGTTTCGGGCGTGGCGGCGTCGATCAGGTGGCGGATGGCAATCGGCCCCTCGTATTCATCGCCATGGGTGCCACCCATCACCAGCGCCGTTTGGCCGGGGCGGGTGCCGTTGATCACCACGAGCGGGATCATCACGTGTCCCCAGGCGCTGTCATCGGCGGAGTGGGGCAGCCGGATGTGGCCATAGTGCTTGCCGGGCATGTCGAGGGCGGCGTTGTCCTTCTCGAACACGATCATTTCACCGAGACCTCCCGCGGCAGGGAGGATAGGCAATCTGCGCCCGTTTCGGTAATCAAGATGGGTTCGGTGATCTCGATCCCGCCGTCATCAAGCCAAAGGGCGGGCATGAAGTGGAAGGTCATGCCGGGTTCCAGCACGGTGGTGTCGCCGGCGCGGAAAGACATCGTGCGTTCGCCCCAATCGGGGGGATAGCTAAGGCCGATGGCGTAGCCGCAGCGGCTGTCTTTCTCATACCCCAGGCGGTTAAGCGTGCTGTTGAACGCCGTGGCGATGTCCTCGCAGGTATTGCCGGGTTTGGCCTGCGCGAGGGCCTGCGCGCTGGCCTCCAACACCGCGTCTTCGGCCCGCCTGTAGGCGTCGGGCATGGTGCCGAGGAAAAGCGTACGCGATTGCGGGCAGTGGTAGCGGCGGTAGACGCCTGCGATCTCGAAAAACGTGGCCTCGCCTTCGCGCATCGGCTTGTCGTCCCACGTCAGATGCGGCGCGGTGGCGTCCATGCCCGAGGGCGTCAGCGGCACGATGGCCGGATAGTCGCCCCAGGCGTCGTCGGTGCCCAGAACGGACGTGCGCAGGATCTCGGCCACCAGGTGATGCTTGGGCAGGCCCGGCTCTGCGACCTCCAGGATACGGGTATGCATCGCTTCCACAATGCCCGCCGCCTTGCGCATCCGGTCGATCTCGGCTGGGGATTTTACGGCGCGTTGCCAGTTCACCAAGCCTGTCGCGTCCACCAGCGTCGCGTCTGGCAGATGCGCCACAAGGGCCGCGTGGGCAGCCGCTGAATAGTAGTAGTTGTCCAGTTCCACGCCAATACGCGCAGACCCTGCGCCCTTGTCACGCAACAGCGCCGCTAGCGTTTCATGGGGGTGCTTTTCGGGGTTCTGAACGTAGGTGTCATCATAGCCGATCACGTGATCATCGGGCATGTAGACCGTCCGAAGCGCCCCCAGCCCGTCCATTGCCCGGCCCCACCACAGCGGCACGCCCGAGGTCCCGACGACAACCGCCTGATGCACGTAGAACGACCAGCCGTCATAGCCGGAAATCCACGCCATGTTCGACGGGTCGGTGATCACAAGCCAGTCGATCTCTCGCGCCTCCATTGCGGCGCGCAGCTTGTCGAGGCGTGCGAGATAGTCAGAGGTCGGAAAAGCGAGGTTGTTGCTGGCCATGGGTGTTTCCTTTTTCGCCAGGAGGTTGATCCGCAAAACCGAGAGGGGTCCAGCCTCTTTGCGACATCCTGTGGCGTTGGATCGGCGTCGTGGATCTGCGTGGCACCGAGGTCATGCGCCATGGGGGGCCGGGGGGTCTTCCCCCCGCGTCGCACCGAAGGTGCCACCGCGGTCGTGTCCAAAGGCCGTCAGGCCGTGGCACGCCGACGCGTGCCGTTGCGCGATTGTCGGGAACAGGCCTTTCGTTCCCGCGCCACGGTGATAGCCTGTCCCCAACGCAAGGAGGATCACGCGATGCTGACGAACGACCAACTAAGCCGGTGGGATCAGGACCACTTCTTTCATCCCTCCACCGCGCTGGGGGCCCACGCACGCGGCGAAGCGCCGGGGATGATCATCAAGACGGCCGAGGGCTGTCACATCACGGACCGCAACGGCAACCGGATGCTGGATGCCTTCGCGGGGCTTTACTGCGTGAACATCGGCTATGGCCGCCAAGAGGTGGCCGAGGCCATTGCGGCGCAGGCGCGCGAGTTGGCCTATTACCACTCCTACGTGGGCAACGGCACGGAGGCCTCGATCACGCTCGCCAAGATGGTCACGGACCGTGCGCCGGACGGCATGAACCGCGTCTATTTCGGGCAGGGTGGGTCGGACGCGAACGAGACCAACATCAAGCTGGTTTGGTACTACAACAACATCCTGGGGCGGCCCGAGAAGAAGAAAATCATCTCGCGCTGGCGGGGATATCATGGCTCGGGCCTGATGAGTGGAAGCCTGACGGGCCTGTCGCTTTTCCACAAGAAGTTTGATCTTCCCTTGGACAAAGTGCTCCACAGTACAGCGCCATACTTCTTCCAGCGTGAAAATGTTGCACAAACCGAACAAGAGTTCACAGCCCAATGTGCCGCCGATCTGGAAGAGATGATCGCCCGCGAAGGCGCCGATACTATCGCCGCGTTCATCGCGGAGCCGGTCATCGGAACCGGCGGCATCGTCCCCCCGCCCGAGGGCTATTGGGAGGCCATCGGCGCGATCCTGAAGAAGCACGATATCCTGTTGATCGCCGACGAGGTCATCACCGGGTTCGGGCGTTTGGGCACCATGTTCGGCTCGCCCTTCTATGGGATGGACCCCGACATCATCACTATCGCCAAGGGGCTGACGAGTGCTTATGCACCGCTGTCGGGCTCGGTCGTCCATGACCGGGTGTTCGAGGTCCTGGCGCGCGGCACCGATGAGAACGGGCCTTTGGGTCACGGCTGGACGTATTCGGCGCATCCCATCGGGGCCGCGGCGGGGGTGGCGAACCTGAAGCTGCTCGATAGCCTTGGGTTGGTGGACAATGCCGCCGACGTCGGCCCCTACCTGACGGCGCAGATGCGTGCGGCACTGGGGGAGCATCCGCACTTGGGTGAGATCCGGGGCGTTGGCATGTTGACGGCGCTGGAGCTGGTCGCCAAGCCCGGCACCCGCGAAGGGTTCGATCCGGCCGCCAAGGTTGTCCCGCAGATCGCGGCTGCCATGGCCAGGCGCGGGGTGATCGCCCGCGCCATGCCCCAGGCTGATATCGTGGGCTTCTCTCCGCCCCTGTGCCTGACCCGCGCCGAGGCCGACACCATCGTCGGCGTCACGGCAGAGGCGGTAGCAGAGGTGCTGGGCTGATCGGCCCGATGCGCCCCCCAATGTGTGCCGAGGTACGCCTCCCTCGGTGCGCTCACGGTGTCAATGATCCAGAACAAAGCCCCCTGGCCTGCCGGACTGGTATGACCCGGCAGGCGTCTGGCCGCATCTTCCGTGGTCGACGCATCTGGACAGGAGGCCGCAATGAAAGTCTTGATCCTCTATGCAACCGTCGAGGGGCAAACCGGCAAAATCGCGCGGTTTGTTCAGGAACAGATCGAAGCGCTTGGGCACGAGGCCACGTTGGCCAACGCCGACGACCCTGCCGAATTGCCGATAGACGGAGCGGATGCCGTGGTGCTGGCAGCACCGGTTCACCAGCGGCGTCACCCAAGAAACTTCGAAGCGCTGGTGAGCGCCCGCAAGGATGATCTGGCCGCGCGCAAGGTGCTGATGCTGACTGTCAGCCTGAACGCGGCCTTCGCCGAGGGCCGTGAGGAAGCCGCAGATTATCTGCTGGAGATGAAGATGCGCACCGGGCTGGAGCCCACTGCGGAACTCTTGGTCGCGGGTGCCGTGCGCACCGGCGAATATGATTACTTTGCCAAGCAGGTTGTGGAGCATGTGGTGATGCGCGGTCGGGACTACGACCGCTCGGTCGATGAGCATGAGTTCACCGATTGGGACGCCTTGGCCACGGCCTTGAAAGCGTTCCTGAAGGGCTAGGATGCGCGCCTTCGGGGGAGCGCGCCGCCCGGCTTCCCCCTTGCGAGGATTCAAACCCTTCGTTAGGCTTAAACGATTATTGTTTAACCTGATTTCGGACCTATTCCCTTTATGCCTGACACGCACGTCACTTGCCCCAACTGCGGCTACGGCTACGAGAACCTGCGCAAATCCACGCGGATGTTCGATTGCCCGGCCTGCGGCACCACGCTGTACCGCGAGGACAACACCCTGGCGCCCATGGGCAACAATGGCGAGATGCACGACTACCCCATGCTGTTCGGTCTTGGCGATGCGGTCACCGCAGAGGGGCGCAAATACGTCATTCAGGGCCACGCGCGCTACGACTACGGGCGCGGCACATGGGATGAGATGTACGGCGAGGATGGCGACGGCAAGGGCGCCTGGATCTCCATCGATGAGGGCGACGTTGTCGTCCAGTACCCCTATCATGGCAACGCAGGCCCGCGCCGCACGGATCCGCCCGCGGTGGGCGAAAAGATCACCTATGCGAAGACTGATTACACCGTGACCGAGGCCGATACCGCCAAATGCGTTGCCGTGCGCGGGCAGTTCCCGGAACTGGTGCAGGTGGATGACGAGCATTATTTCATCAACGCCTCGGGCCCCTCGGGGCAGCTTTTGTCCGGCGAGTTCTGGGAAGGTGGGCACCAGTGGTACGAGGGCACATGGCTTGATCCCTTCACCTTGAAGGTGGACCGCCAGGACGGGAGCAGCGGGCGATGACGAACACGGCTGGCCTTGGTTCCGTCAATTGCACGTCCTGCGGCGCGGGGCTGTCCGTTCTGGGCGGCGGGCGCGTTTTATCCCATGTCTGCGGCTATTGCGGCGCGGTTCTGGACACCCAGGACGGCTACAAGCAAGTCGACAGTATCGGCAAGCGCAACCACCCCGACAGCCCAGTAAAGATCGGCCAGACGCTGACACTGGACGGGGTGGAATTCACCGTGATCGGGACCCTCGGCGTCGTCGAACGCTATGGCGGACAGACGTGGAAATGGGTGGAGCATCAGATCTTCTCACCCACCCACGGATACCTGTGGCTGAACTTTGAGGAAGGCCAGCTGACCTGGACGCGCAAGGTGCGCGATTTCAACATGGGCCATTGGCTGAGCGCCTCGACGGTGGAACGCTCGGAAGTGCCACCCACGCGCATGTATGACGGCGAGAAATACCGCTACTATGACATGTCGGTCACGCAGATCGACTTCATGGAGGGCGAATTCAACTGGATTCCCAAGCTGGGAGAAAAGAAGAGCGTCGTGAACCTGCTGGGCCCCGACGCAATGCTGTCGTTGGTGAAATCCCAGACCGAGCGCGAGGTCGAACTGACCCGCCTGTTGCCGCGTGCCGAGACGGCGAAAGATCTGGGCATCCCCGAAAGCGCCCTCGGCCGTGTCGGTTCGGCGCATCCGTTGACGCCGTATCAGCCCCTGCCCGAGGAGGGGCTTTTGCGAAAGGTCCTGGCGGCCACGGCGATCATCGCGGCACTGATAGGGATCGTGTTCTGGTTCAACAGCGGGCAAGAGGTCTTTGCCTCTGACCGGGTTGCGCTGCCTGCCTTGCCGCAGACCTATGAATTCCAGATCGAGAATACCGGACAGTTGGCGCGTCTGAACCTCGAGACGACATTGAACAACCAGTGGACGACCTTCGGGACCGAAGTGCGCGGCCCCGGTGGGGACGTCGTCCTGTCCGCAGAGCGGACGATTTCTTATTACGCCGGTCGCTCGGGCGGTGAAAGCTGGTCCGAGGGCAACCGCAACGGCGCGATCCTGTTCCGCCCCACCCAGTCCGGGACCTACACGGCATCGCTTGCGGTCACGCAGGGATCCAGCACCACGGTGGGCGATGTCGGCTTGCGGGTCAGCCAAGGCAAACCCACGGGTTTCTGGGTGTTCGCCTTGGCGGTTGTTGCCGCTTTGGGCTGGCTATTTGTGGCCGGACGCCGCGCGATGCATTCGAAACGCCGGTTCGCCGGCTCTGATTGGAATGACGACTGATGGGACCTATCCGCCTTGTCATCATCGGCGGCGCCGTGATCGCTCTTATGGGGGCCAGCTACCTCAGCTACTACGGTGTGGGGCGCGAGACCCGCGACCTGACCGCCAGCGCACCCTCGGTGCGCACCGGATCAACCGGTTCGGGCGGGGGCTTTTTTGCCTTCGGTCGGATCAAATGAGTTTCAGAATGCCCCATAAAGTGACCATGGGAAAAGGAGCCCCTGCCTATGTTTGACCAAATTATCCTTGCCGAGCTGATCTCGACGTTCTTCTACAGCGTCATCGGCATGGTCCTGATGTACGCCGCCTACAAGATCATCGAACTCCTGTCGCCGTTCCCGATCGTAAAGGAGATCGAGGAAGATCAGAACACGGCGCTGGCGATCCTGATCGGGTCCGTCTTCGTGGCGATGTCGATCATAATTGCGGCTGTTATCCTGTCTTGAACGCAGATGATGGGGCAGCTCGCCCCGAGTTGACGCCCAAGGTGGCGTGGCTGCTGGCAGCCACGTTCATCGTGGCTGTCGCGGGCCTGATCTACGAGCTGATCGCGGCGACGATATCATCCTATCTGCTGGGGGATTCGATCCGCCAGTTCTCTTTCGTCATCGGTGTTTTCCTGAGCGCCATGGGCGTCGGCGCCTGGGCGTCGCGGTTCGTGGGCGATGCCCTGAGCGGCTTCGTGCGCGCGCAGATCGCCTTGGGCGCGATTGGCGGTGCCCTTGGGCCAGTGCTGTTTTTCAGCTACGCGATCTATGGCGCGGTGGGCCTGCCGTTGTACGGCGGGTTGATCGCTATCGGCATCCTGTCGGGGATGGAGATCCCGCTGATTTCGCGGGTGATGAAAGAGATCGGCGCGGCGGAGTTTCGGTTCGAGAACGTGCTGACGGCGGATTACATTGGTGCCCTCGCGGCGTCGTTGGCCTTTCCGCTGTTGATCGTACCGAACCTGCCGCTGATGAGCGCGTCCTTGGCCTTCGGCACGCTGAACCTGCTGGTCGCAGGATTTTCGATCTATCTGTTCCGCGACCGCCTGGGGAGGGGGCTCTGGCTGCCCTGGGGCGGGCTCCTCCTCGCTACGCTCCTCGCATTTGCCCTGAGTGAGCGGATGGTCTCGGCCGTCGATGCCCGCCTGTTTCAGGACGAGGTGATCTTCTCGGAAACGACGGGCTACCAATCGATCGTGATCACCCGATTTGACGAAAGGTATCGGCTGTTTCTGGACCATTCCATTCAGTTCGACAGCCTTGATGAGCATCGCTACCACGAGGCGTTGGTGCATCCGGCGATGGGTCTTGTGGCGGATGCACGCCGCGTACTGGTTCTGGGGGGCGGCGACGGCATGGCCGTGCGCGAGGTGCTGCGCCACGAAGGTGTGGAGCATGTGACGCTGGTGGACCTGGACCCGCGCGTGACGGAGTTGTTCGCGACGAACGCGGACCTGGTGGCCCTGAACGGGGGCGCCTTGCAGGACGCGCGGGTTGAGGTGGTGAACGAGGACGCCTGGGTTTGGGCGGCAGAAGCTGATGGCACCTACGATGTGATTATCGCGGATCTGCCGGACCCCAAAAGCATTGCCTTGTCGAAGCTTTATTCAGTCGAATTCTACGCGATGCTGGTCGAGCGGCTGTCGGCGCAGGGCTTGTTGGTAACGCAGGCGGGATCGCCCACCTTCGCGACGGAGGCGTTCTGGATCACCGAGGCGACGCTGGGCGCGACCCGCAATCCGACGATGCCGGGCGGGACATTGGACACCATCGCCTACCAGACGTATTTGCCGAGCTTCGGGAACTGGGGCTTCGTTATGGCGGGCCAGATGCTGCCCGCCGACGCGCGGGTGCCCGCCTTGCCCGACGGCTTGCGCTACATGACGCCCGAGGTCTGGACGGCTTCACAAGCCTTCGGCGTAGATCAGTCGCGTCCGGCCGAGGTGCCGGTGAACACGATCCAGGGCCACCCGCTGGTGGCGGCGTATCAACGGGGCTGGGAGTTCTGGTTTCGATAATGGCAGCGTGGCAACTGCCGCGCATCATCTTTGAAGGAGCGTGGTTTTGCCGCCGTTGTGTTTGAGTTGTATTTGGCAAGATGAAGGGGGGAGCGGTATGCCCCATCCGCAAACATGCGCCGTCTTCAACGCTTCGTTAAGGTTAACGCACTAGCTTGAATCTGCGCCGATAGCTGGAGAGTGAAGCGGCGTGCAAGGTGAAGCCTCGGGACCCGGACAACCCGGCAGCCAATCCGGAAAGGCCGGGACCGAGGCGGAGCTTGCTGCGAAAACTCTGGGCGCGTCCATCGAAAGGCGCGCGCTTCCCTGCTTCATCTTGCCAAATACAACTCAAACACAACGCCGACCCAAGGGCGCGGCGTCTGGTGTCTAGCGCTCTTTCACATACGGCTCGCCACCTGCGCGCGGAGGGATGGCGCGGCCGACGAAGCCGGCAAGAATCACGACGGTCAGGATGTAGGGCAGGGCCTGCATGAACTGGACTGGCACGGTGATCGCGAAGATCTCGATGTTCTGGAAGCGGTTGCCGACGGCATCCAGCAGGCCGAACAGAAGGCAGGCATAGAGCGCGTACCACGGCCGCCACTTCGCGAAGATCAACGCCGCCAGTGCGATGAAACCACGCCCCGCGCTCATGTCTTTCACGAAGCTTGTCGACAGCCCTGTCGCCAGATAGGCGCCCGCCAGTCCGCAGAGGACGCCACAGATCATTACAGCCGCGAAACGCAGGGCCACGACTGAGATGCCCGCCGTATCCACGGCGCCGGGGTTCTCGCCCACGGCGCGCAGGCGCAAGCCGAAGCGGGTGCGGTAAAGCACCCACCACGACAGCGGCACGATCAGGAAGGAAATATAGACAAGGATGGAGTGGCCGGAAATCAGCTCGGAATAGATCTGCATCAACGGGTCTTGCTGTGCGATGTCGCGGATGCGCGACGCCGCGCCTGGCAGGACGATCTCGTTGAACCGCGCGTCGCCTGTCAGCGGCGGCGTGCGACCGCCTTGCTGGAACCAGGTCTGGGCGATCACTACCGTCAGTCCCGCCGCGAGGAAGTTAATCGCCACGCCCGAAATCAGCTGGTTGCCGCGAAAGGTGATCGAAGCCAGTCCATGCAAGAGCGACAGGGCGACGGACGCCGTTACCCCCGCCGCCAAGCCGATCCAGACGTTGCCCGACACAAATGCGATCGCCGCCGAGAAGAAGGCGGCTGCCAGCATCTTGCCCTCCAGGCCGATGTCGAAGATCCCTGCTCGCTCGGAGAACAGGCCCGCGAGGCAGGCCAGCAGAAGCGGCGTGGCCAGGCGCACCGTCGAGTCCAGAAGTTGCAGGATGGTCATGAAGTCCATGGGTCAGCTCCGGGCCGTGATCAGTTTGAACGCTGCGAAGGCGAAGAACGCGCCCAAGGCGCCCTCGATGTAGCGGCGTGCGTGGTTGTAGGCGGTGCGCACGGGCGCCGCCGAGAGCGCCAAGGCCCAGGCCGCGTGACACGCGAAGGAAATAACCCACATCGTGGCCACGAACAGCGCGATGACCCAAAGTGGCGCATGGGCCGTGGCACCCACACCCGCAATGGCCAGCCAGAAGGTGATGGCTTTGGGGTTGGTGACTTGCAGCAGGTAGCCCTTGGTGAATAGCGCCGTCCCGCTTTGGCGCGCGACGACCTGTGCCGCGATACGAGGAGGGTGGAGGGCCTTCTTGAAAGCGCCATAGGCCAAATAGGCCAAGTAGGCGGAGCCCGCAGCTTTCAGGATCATCATTGCCCATGCGGCTTGCGACAGGATCAATCCGACACCGGCTATGGTCAACACGTTGATCGTGGCGGATCCTGTCGCGATCCCGGCACAGGCGAACAACCCAGCGCTGCGACCCTGGCCGACGGAGATGCCCATAAGCATCGCCACGGCGGGACCGGGGGAAGAGGCACCGACCAAAAGGATACTGTATGCGATGGCGAAGGCGGGCAGGAAAGGGAGCAGGATTTCCATTCAGCTTCCTTTCGGGCGCAGCGCCAGGAACAGTTTTTCGATCGGCATGCGCACCATGTTGTCGAGCGCGCCGGTGAACAGGATCACCAGGGCCTGGATCACCAGGATCATCTCGCGCGAGACGGCGGGCATCTCGAACGCAAGTTCGGCCCCGCCCTGGTAGAGCATCCCGAACAAAAGGGCCGCGAGGCAGACACCCACCGGGTGCGAGCGGCCCATCAGCGCCACGGCGATGCCGACAAACCCCGCGCCGCCCACGAAATCGAGGCGCAGTTGCTCACTTTCGCCCTGCACCGCGTTCACGGCCATGAGGCCCACCAACGCGCCTGAGATGAGCATGGCGATCATGGTGATCTTCACCGGGCTGATGCCGGCGTAGACGGCGGCGGTCTCGGAATGGCCGAAGGCGCGGATCTCATACCCCAGACGGGTGCGCCAGATCAAAATCCAGACGAAGACGGCCGCCAGAAGGGCCAGGAAAAAACTGATGTTGAGTGGCGTGGAGGCGCGGAAGCCGAGGAAACCGGCGAACTCTCCGGCGTTGGGCAGATGCGTCGCTTCGGGGAAGCGGATGGAGGCGGTCTCGGCAGAGCCGGGGATCGTGAAGACGTTGTTGAGCATGTAGATCATCAGCGAGGCGGCGATGAAGTTGAACATGATCGTGGTGATCACGATGTGGCTGCCGCGCTTGGCTTGCAAATAGGCGGGGATCGCGGCCCAGGCCGCCCCGAAAAGGGCTGTCATGGCGGTCGTGGCCAGAAGCGCGAGCGACCAATGCGGCCAAGGCATCAGCAGGCAGACGATGGCCGCGCCCAGGCCTGCGACATAGGCCTGCCCCTCGCCGCCGATGTTGAACAGCCGCGCATGGAAGGCGACGGCCACACCGAGGCCGGTGAAGATGAAGTTGGTGGTGTAGAACAGCGTGTAGCCCCAACCATAGGCCGAGCCGAATGCGCCGTTGACCATGATTCGCATCGCCGCGAACGGGTTTTCTCCGATCAGGAAATAGACCACCAGACCGGAGACCAGAAGCGCCAGAATGACCGAGATCAAGGGGATCAGCGTCACGTCGGCCCACATCGGCATGCCGCCGGGCGTGGTCTTGCCCTTGCCGAGGAAAGCGCGCTCGAAAAACGTTGCATCAGACATGGCTTACGCGGCCCCCTGCGTTTCGGTGACCCCTGCCATCAGCAGACCCAGATCGCCTTCGTTGGTGTCCTCGGGCAGACGCTCGCCGCTGATCGCGCCGTCGAACATGACGGCGATGCGATCGGAAAGGCCGAGGATCTCGTCCAGTTCCACGGACACAAGCAACACGGCTTTGCCCGCATCGCGCAGCGCAATGATCTGCTTGTGAATGAATTCGATCGCGCCGATGTCGACGCCGCGCGTGGGCTGGCCGACAAGTAGAAGGTCCGGGGCGCGGTCCATCTCGCGGGCGACCACGATCTTTTGCTGGTTCCCGCCCGAGAAGTTGCGCGCAGGCAGGCGCGGGTTGGGGGGGCGGACGTCGTAACGCGCCATCTTCTCAGTGCAGTCGGCCTTGATGGCGGCGTTGTTCATCAGCGGCCCGGATTGGTAGCGGGGGTCGTGGTGATAGCCGAAGGCCACGTTTTCCCACGCCTCATAGGGCATGATCAAACCTTCGACTTGACGATCCTCGGGCACATGGCCGATGCCGCGCGCGCGGCGCGATTGACCGTTGCTATAGCGCCCGGTGATGTCGATGGGCTCGCCATGGAGCAAGATTTCGCCCGAGGTCGCGGGGATCATTCCGCCCAGAACCTCCAGCAGTTCCGATTGACCGTTGCCGGCCACACCCGCGATGCCGAGGATTTCACCGGCACGGATCTGGAACGAGATGGTTTTCACCCGCTCCACCCCCGCGCCATCGACAACCCGCAGATTGCGCACGTCCAGCACCACATCGCCGGGGTTGGCGGGGGCCTTGTCAACTTCCAGCAAGACCTTGCGGCCAACCATCAGTTCGGCCAACCCCGCCGGAGACGTCTCTGACGTTTTCACCGTTGCCGTCATCTCACCGCGCCGCATGACGCTGACGGTGTCGGTGACATCCATGATTTCACGCAATTTATGGGTGATCAGGATGATGGTTTTGCCCTCTTCCTTCAGCCGGGCGAGAATGCGGAACAGCTGATCCGCCTCGGACGGGGTCAGCACGCCGGTCGGCTCATCCAGGATCAGGATGTCGGCCTGACGGTAGAGCTGTTTGAGGATTTCGACGCGCTGCTGGTGGCCGACGGAAAGCTCTTCGACAATCGCGTCGGGGTTCACGTCCAGCCCGTATTCCGTGGCCAGTTCGGTCAGCGTGCGCCGCGCCTTGGATATGGAGGGCTGCAACATCGCGCCGTCTTCGGCGCCGAGGATGACGTTCTCGACGACGGTGAAATTCTCGACCAGCTTGAAGTGCTGGTGAACCATCCCGATGCCCGCGCGGATCGCAGCCTGGCTATCGGGGATGGGGGTAAGGGTGCCGTTGATCCAGATCTCTCCGGCGTCGGCCTTGTAGAAGCCGTAGAGAATCGACATCAGCGTGGACTTGCCTGCGCCATTCTCGCCCACGATCCCGTGGATCGTGCCTTTCGCCACGGAAATCGAGATGTTCTTGTTGGCTTGAACCGGACCGAAGGCTTTGGAGATGCCTTTGAGCTCGATCGCCGGGGGGCGCGCGGATGCGGGTGCCGTCATGGTCACGTCCTTGAGAGGATATGAGAAGGGCCGCGTCCGGGTGAGGGGCGCGGCCCGACCAGTGTCTGCCGGACGCGAGCGCCCGGCAAGCCGTTGATCTTACTGCATCGCGACGGGGCAGGTGCCGTCGTCGGTGAAGTTGTGGACAGCCAGGTCACCGGCGATGATCTGGGCGCGGGCTTCGTCCACGGCGGCGATCATTTCTTCGGTCACCAGTTCGGCGTTGAATTCGTCCATTGCGTAGCCAACGCCATCTTCGGCCAAGCCATAGACGAACAGGCCGGGCTCGATCGTGTCAGCGGAGAAGGCGTCATAAACGGCCACGTCCACGCGCTTGATCATCGAGGTCAGGACCATGCCGGGGTAGAGGTAGTTCTGGTTGGCATCCACGCCGATGGAGAGGATCCCCTCGTCGGCGGCGGTTTGAAGAACACCAAGGCCGGTGCCGCCGGCGGCAGCGAAGACCACGTCAGAGCCCTGGCCGATCTGGCCGCGCGTCAGCTCTCCCCCGCGGACGGGGTCGTTCCAGGCGGCGGGCGTGGTGCCCGTCATGTTGGAAATCACGGTCGCGTCGGGGTTCACGGCCACGGCGCCCTGGGCATAGCCGCAGGCAAAACGCGAAATCAGCGGAATGTCCATGCCGCCCACGAAGGAAACGGTGCCCGTCTCGGAGGCCATGGCGGCCATCATCCCAACAAGGTAGCTGCCCTCATGCTCGGAGAAGACGATGGATTGCACGTTGGGGGCATCCACGACGCCGTCGATGATCACGAACATCGTGTCAGGGTAGTCGGGGGCGACGACCTCAAGCGCGGAGGCCTGGCTGAAGCCTGCCATGACGATGGGGTTGGAGCCCGCTTCGGCCAGACGGCGCATGGCCTGCTCGCGCTGAGCGTCGTTCTGAAGCTCGATCTCGCGGTAGGTGCCGCCGGTCTCTTCGGCCCAACGCTCGGCACCGTTGAAGGCGCTTTCGTTGAAGGAGCGGTCAAACTTGCCGCCCAGGTCGAAGATCACGGCAGGGCCATCGGCCAGCGCACCAGCGGCGGACAGGGCCAGCGTGGCAGCAGCGCCGAGCAGGGTTTTCATCATGGTCATAGGTAGTCTCCCGGTTGAAAACGGGGCGCATGATGGACCTTATGGCGGCCGTGCGTCCCCGAACGCGTGAAATTCCGTAGAGTAACGGAATCCTCATGGGGAATAAGGGCAAAGGGCGCGCGGGGGGTCAACCCGATTCCGATGTTTCCGGGCGACTGGTGCGATGCTTTACGCTACGTGCCGGTTTGTAGGGCGCAGGTCATGGTGATCGCATCGACGGCGGGGCCATCGGGATAGGCGTAGTAGCCGGTGCGCCGCCCGGTCACGGTGAAGCCCGCGTTCTCATAAAGCGCCAGGGCGGCGGCGTTGGTGGCTTCGACCTCCAGAAACAACGTATCTGCCCCGTTTTCTTGCGCGGTGAGGATGGTTTTCCCAAGGAGCGCGCGGCCATGACCTTGCCCGCGCAGGGCGGGCAGGATCGAGATCGTGATCAGTTCCGCCTCGGGCGCGATGATCTGCAAGAGGGCAAAGCCGTGGGGCGAGGTGATGGCGTGGGTCGTTGGATTGGCCAGAAGCGCCTCGAACTCCTGCGCGGACCAACCGCGCGCGAAGCTTGCAGCGTGAAGTGCCGCGAGCGTTTCCGCCATGTGTTCCACCGGTGTCACAGGATCGTCGGGCCTTGTTCCCGCGACGGCGCCGCATCGGCTGCTTTGATGTAGAGGGGCGCGGGGCGCGGCTGTGGTGTGCCGATGCGCAGCGCGGCAAGGCGCGCGATGGCAGAGGCGGGCGCATAGGCCGACGGCGCATTTGGCAGGCCAAGGGCCGCTGCAAGGACCGCGCTGTCTTGGCCGATGACGGTCAGTCCCGGCGCGGCCCAATCGTGCAGATCATTCGCTGCGACAAGGGCCGCAGCTCTGTCCAACCCACCACCCTGGCGTTCAAGATAGAACGCACCGCGCGGGGCCTTCAGGCAGGTAAGCGTCGGACCTTGTGCCCCGTGTGCCAATGCCTCCAGCAACGAGACCCCGATCGCCGGAATACCAAGCGCCAACGCAAGTCCCCGCGCCGCGGAAACAGAAATGCGGATGCCGGTGAAATTGCCCGGTCCGATGCCGACGCCGATGGCCCGGAGGTCGTCTAGCGTCACCTGAGCGTTGGCCAGCGTGTCTTCGATCATCGGCATCAGATGCTCGGCCTGCCCCTTTGCCATGTCGGTATAAAGGGCGGTGGCGACGTCGCCATCGCGCCAAAGCGCCGTGCCGACATAGGCGCCGGATGTATCGAAACCGAGGATCATGGGCAGGGCTTAGCCGCTTGGGTCCGGCTCTTGCAAGCGCACACGGGAAGACGCCCCGTCGCGGGGCAGATCATCTTCGATGTGCAGCCACGGGAGTGCACTGTCCGTATGGCCATGGCTTTCCGGCGCTAGGGTATTCGCCTGATCCAGCAGTCCGAGGGGCACATAGACCTGATCCAGCAAGTAATCATAGGTCGCCGCCAGTTGCGTGCCGCAGTCGGGGCAGAACCAACGGTCGACGCCTTTGGAGAAGCTTCTGCGGGGGCCTTTGGACGGAGTGAAGCGCAGATCAGCCGAAGCGAAGGCCGCAAATGCGGCCACAGGCGCGCCAGAGAGACGGCGGCAGTCCGAGCAGTGGCAATAACTGACCGTCTGAGGGCGCGCGGTAGCGTTCACCTGCACGCCGCCGCAATAGCAGCGGCCTGTGATGGGCGCCTCAGGTGTTGACAGGACGCACCTCGACCACCTCGGGGATGTAGTGGCGCAAGAGGTTCTCGATCCCCATCTTGAGCGTCAGCGTGGACGAGGGGCACCCGGCGCAGGCGCCTTGCATGTGCAGGTAGACCACGCCCCGGTCAAAGCCGTGGAAGGTGATGTCGCCGCCGTCCTGGGCCACGGCCGGGCGCACGCGCGTATCCAGCAGGGTCTTGATCTGGCCCACGATTTCGCCGTCCTCGCCGGTGTGCTCGGCATGGCCGCTGCTGGCTTGGTGGCCTTCGTCCATGACCGGTTCGCCGGATTGGTAATGCTCCATGATCGCGCCGAGGATGGCGGGTTTCACATGGTCCCACTCGACCGCGTCGGCCTTTGTTACCGTCACGAAATCAATGCCGAAGAACACCCCGGTGACGCCTTCGACTGCGAAAATGCGTGACGCCAGCGGCGATTTGGCCGAGGTCTCTGCGCTGGGGAAATCAGCGGTGCCCACTTCCAGCACGGTCTGGCCGGGCAGGAATTTCAGGGTCGCGGGGTTGGGCGTGGATTCGGTTTGGATGAACATCGGCGCATATCCTTACTGGTTCACTCAGATATGCGGTCGGCTGCGCAAAGAGTCAAGTGAACTGGAATCGTTCTAAACTATGAAATACCGGTCCATGGGCTTCAGCGGAACCGGACCGCGAGGTCTTCGGGGCGGTATCCGTCGACGTGCCAGAATGCGACGGCCTCGGGGCCGATGTCCTGCAGGCGCTTGTGCAGGTACTCCGGCCCCACGGCGCGGTGGAGCGCGAAGGAGACGGCTTCGATGACCTGGTCGGAGGCGAAGTTATGGGTTTGTCGGAGCGACTTGGCCTCGGCGATATACGTCGCGGCTTCGGCCCAGGGAACTGGATCTTCAAGCTGCCAATCCTGCACGAAAAGCGCGCGCGGGACGCTTGGCAGGCATTGCGCGAAGGCAACCGCCTGGTCGACGGTCAGCCGCCGGCGGAAAGCGCGAAAGACGCCCTCGGTCGCGGTATAGGCCACATTTGCCGAGGGCGATCCCAGCACGTCGGCCACGTCGTCGAGAAACGCTGTCCATTCCCGTTGAGGATGGCGAAACGTCCAAGGCATCGGCATGTTGGGCGCCTCAGGTAATCGCTTCCAACTGCTCTTTGCTCAATTCGACCGGCACGATTGTCAAAGGCACGGGCATGTTGCCCGCTGACTTGGTCATCGCCGTGACCAAGGGTCCCGGCCCGCCCTTGCCCGAGTTTGCGCCCAGGACCAGCACCCCGATCTCTTTGTCCTCGGTGATATGGGTCAGGATCTGCTCTTCGGGCACGCCTTCACGGATCACCAGCGTGGGGTCGATGTCCTGCTTGTCGCGCATCCATTTGGCGAAGACGTTGAAATGCGCCTCGATTCGCTCACGGGCTTCGGCGCGCATGATGTCACCAACGCCGATCCAGTGATTGAATTCATCGGGCGGGATCACCGAAAGGATCTCGACCCCGGCGCCCGTGTTGTGGGCGCGCATGGCGGCGAAGCGCATGGCGTTGAGGCATTCACGGGTGTCGTCGAGCACGACGAGAAATTTGCGCATGAGTTTGTCCCTTTTCCGAGGCGAGACCATGACGATTGCGCGCGGACCTGTCTACTGACTTTAAGCCGCCGAGGCAGCCCAGTCCCAATAGAGTTCCCTGGCGCGTTTGGTGACGGGCCCGTGCTGGTAGTGGGTGCCGTCGAATTCCAGCACCGGCGTGACCTTGTTGAGGTTGCCGGTCATGAAGACCTCATCGGCGGCCCGGAAATCTTCGAAGGTCAAGACGGTCTCCGTGACCGTGACGCCATCGGCCCGCAGGTTGGCGATGTGGCGTCGGCGGGTGATGCCGTTGAGGAAGGTTCCGTTGGGGATCGGGGTGAAGGCTTCACCGTCGCGGACCATGAAGATGTTTGCGGTGGCAGTTTCGGCGACGTTGCCGAGCGCGTCCATGACCAGCGCGTTGTCGTAGCCCTTGGCGCGCGCTTCCATCAACATGCGCGCATTGTTGGGATAGAGGCAGCCTGCCTTGGCATCGAGCACGGCGGTGTTCAGCGTCGGGCGGTGGAAGCGCGTCGTGGTCAAGGTGGAGGCGGCGTCGGGTGCGCCGATGGGGACTTCTTCAAGGACGACGTAGAACCCGGCCTCGGTCTCGGCTGGGATGATGCCATAGGCGCCACCGTCGATGCCGAAGAAGTTGGGGCGGATGTAGACGGGCGTATCCTTGGGGTAGCGCTTGAGGCCCTCCCAGACGATGTCGAAGATCTCGGCCCCGGTCTTGCCAGGGTTCAGCGAGAGGGCTTTGGCCGACCTGACCACACGGTCGCAGTGGGCCCGAAGGTCGGGCGCGAGGCCATAGACGAAGCGCGCGCCGTCGAACACTGTGGTGCCTTGGAACGTGGCATGG
The DNA here is from genome assembly GCF_019195455.1 of Gymnodinialimonas phycosphaerae. Lineage (NCBI taxonomy): Bacteria > Pseudomonadati > Pseudomonadota > Alphaproteobacteria > Rhodobacterales > Paracoccaceae > Gymnodinialimonas > Gymnodinialimonas phycosphaerae. The sequence continues at coordinate 3,887,585 of NZ_JAIMBW010000001.1, forward strand.
TCAGCAGCGCGCATCACGGGAATATCCGCATCATGCCATGCGCCGTCGAAGTAGGTTTTGATATTGGTCCCGTTGGCCATGGTCTTCCCCCTTGAAACGTCAGGGGGAAGGTAAGCGCAGCCTAGACCGAAGGTCCAGAGGTGAAGCCCATCTGGTAGTCCATGCTGGCAGCTTTGGGCTTCGCGGCGGTATGACCTTCGGTCCGGTTGGTCTTGTGATCGGTCCGCGCGCCTTTGGCGTGTTTGGTACGGTCGGTGGTTGGAGTTGCGATGATACGCTCTGCGGCGCGGGTGGAGTCGACACGTGTTTTGAGATGCCTGTTCATACAGTTCCCCCTGAATGGATCGCGATGTGTGGTTTGATTAGGGTATGTATACCGACACGGGGGTTAATGTCCAGTTAACGCCCGGACGGCTGCAACAGGGTTTCGCAACGTTACGGATCAGCGCCCTTCCGTCCGGCCCGCGCCACGTCCTTGCAAGGACGTGCGGAGGCTCTTGCAAGAGCCTACTTCAGACCCTTTGAAAGGTCTGTACAGGCTTTTGCAAAAGCCTGATGTGGCGCTAGCTGCGAAGCATGCCGATAATGTCGTAGGTCTTCTCCAGGATCGGCACGGTGATCTCGCGCGCGCGCGCGGCACCGCGGCCCAGGATGCGGTCGATTTCGGCGGGGTCGTCCATCAGGCGGGACATCTCGGATGATATTGGCGACAGCTTGGCCACCGCGAGATCCGCCAAAGCCACCTTGAAGTGGCCGAACATGGCGCCAGCGTGCTCATCCAGCACCGCTTGCGGGGTAATATCGGCCAGCGCGGCGTATATATTCACCAGGTTGCGGGCGTCGGGACGCTCGGACAGGCCATCCACCGCATCGGGTAGGGGATCGGGGTCCGTCTTGGCCTTGCGGATCTTCTTGGCGATCGCATCCGCGTCGTCGGTCATGTTGATGCGCGTCTTCTCAACCGGATCGGACTTCGACATCTTCTTGGTGCCATCCTGCAGGTTCATCACGCGGGTCGCAGCCCCCTCGATCACCGGTTCGGTGATAGGAAAGAAGTCCACGCCGTAGTCGTGGTTGAACTTCGCGGCGATGTCGCGCGTCAGTTCAAGATGCTGTTTCTGGTCATCGCCCACGGGTACATGGGTGGCGTGATAAACCAGAATATCGGCGGCCATCAGGGCAGGGTAGGCGAAAAGGCCAAGCGAGGCCCCTTCGGCGTCCTTGCCGCTTTTGTCCTTCCACTGGGTCATGCGACCCATCCAGCCCATGCGCGCGACGCAGTTGAAGATCCACGCCAGTTGCGCGTGCTCGGGGACTTGGCTCTGGTTGATCAGAATGCTCTTCTCGGGGTCGATGCCCGAGGCGATGAAGCCAGCGCACAGCTCACGCGTGTTGTTGCGCAGCTCCTCTGGCGGCAAAAGGCGCGCGGTGATCGCGTGCAGGTCGACCATGCAATAGACCGTTTCATGGGTGCCGGCGTCCTGCATTTGTACGAAGCGTTTCATGGCGCCCAGATAGTTGCCAAGGGTCAGCCCGCCCGAGGGCTGGATGCCCGAAAAAACGCGGGGTTTGAACTGTGTCTCGGCCATTGGTGTCGTCCTTCAAACGTGTCGGCCCCACTGGCCATTCGGCGCTGACGGGCTTACCCATGGGGGCAACTTTCGTCAACCGAGGGCAGAGCGACCATGGATCAGAACAACGTCTCGCCATTCAACGCGCTTCCGCCCGTTGTCGTCGCCCTCGCGGTGGTGATCTTCGGGCTGGAACTGATGTTCCAGGCCGCCACGGCGGGCATGCTTGGTGGGCAGGGCGGCATCGGCTGGCGCCTGGCGGCGATCCAGGATTACGCGGTTCTCAATGCCGTGTGGGACTGGATGATCGACACCGGCCAATTCCCGGCCGAGCATCTGGTGCGTTTCATCGCCTATCCGCTGATCCACGGCAGCTTTCTGCACGCCGCCATGGTTGTGGTCTTCATCCTGGCCCTCGGCAAATTGGTGGCTGAGGTCTATTCGGTCTTGGCCTTCCTGGCGGTGTTCTGGATCTCGGCGATCATGGGGGCGCTGGGATTTGTGGTGTTCATGGACAGCGATTACCCGTTGGTTGGGGGATACCCCGGCGTCTACGGTCTGATTGGGGCCTTCACCTTCCTGATGTGGATGCGGGCCGAGGCCCAGGGGGCGGGCCAGATGAGGGCCTTTGCCCTGATCGCCGCGCTTTTGGGTATCCAGCTTCTGTTTGGCCTGTTGAACGGAGAGTTCGGCAGCGTGGTTGCCGATTTCTCGGGTTTTGTGGCGGGTCTTGTCCTGTCGTTCATTGTCAGCCCCGGAGGATGGGGCAGGTTGCTGGCGCGGATGCGGCAGCGTTGAAAGGAGCGCTTATGAAACACATGGTGATTGCCGCGTTGGCGCTAATCTGCGCAGGCTCCGTGGCGGCGCAAGGTGCCGATGCCTTACGGGCGCAACTATCGGGTCAGGTGATGGCACTGCGAGGCTACGATAACGCGCAGCGTCCGACCGGAGAGACCGTGCACATGCGCCTGTTCGATACCGGGGCGGCACGGATCCGGTTCAATGCTTTCGAGGGTGATGATCAACAAGAGGGCTGGGCCCTTTGGCGGGTCAACCCGCAGGGACCGTTCTGCACGACCTTCGCCACGCCCAACGGGCAGGGGGTCTTGCGCGCGACGGAAGCTGAAGACTGCCTCGACATCGCGGTGCGCGGTAATACCGTTGGCCTGAACTTCTATGGCAGCACAGGCAATCTGGATCGCTACTCGGTCAGATTGCGGCCGATGTAGGCGCTCAGCGGCCCCGCATCGTGCTGCGTAACTCGCGCAGGCTGAACGCGCCGAAAAGTCGCGCGAAGCCGAAGTAGCTGCCGATGCCAAGCGCCACCAAGAGGGCCAGCGCGACGTAGCGCAGGCCCGGCTCGCCCAGGAAAGGTCCGATCAGGATTTCGCTTAGCACCAGCACCGCGCCCATGGCGATGGCGGCGGCGCAGATGCGCCAGATGCGGGCGCGGAAACGGTCATCGAATTGCGCCACATCCCCAAGGTCTGCGCGGCCTTTTGACAACAGCGCCACCATGATCCACGCCGCAACGGTCGTGCCGATCGCCGCCCCCAGAAAACCGATGGCCGAGGCCAGCCCGATCGCTACAACGGCGTTCACCACCATGGCCACCAGCGCAAACCGGAACGGGCTGCGGGTGTCTTCGCGGGCAAAATAGACCGGTTGCAGCACCTTTTGCAGAACGAAAGCGGGCAGACCCACGGCGTAGACCGTGAGGGCCAGCGCGGTGGAGGCGGTGTCGTCTGCCGTGAATTCTCCGCGCTGGAACAGGACCGAAACCAGCGGCACCGGGATCACCATCAACGCGACAGCGGCGGGGATGGTGAGGGCCAGGGCAAGCTCTCCGGCGCGCGACAGGGCGTGGCGTCCGCCCTCATCGTCGCCCGCGCGCAGGCGGCGCGAGAGGTCGGGCAGCAGCACGATGCCGATCGCGATGCCCACGACGCCCAAGGGCAACTGATACAGCCGGTCGGCGAACGACAGCCACGCGATGGCACCGTCAAAGAAGCTGGCGACCTGACGGCCGACCAGAAGGTTCACCTGCACCACACCGCCTGCCAGCATGGCGGGCAGGGCGATAGCGGCCAGTTTGCGCATGTCCGGCGTCAGGCGCGGCAAGCGAGGCCGGATGGTATAGCCCGCGCGCCACGCGGAAAACCAGACCAGCGCCATTTGCGCCACGCCAGCAAGCGGCACCCCCCAAGACAATGCGCGCCCATAGGCCTCGGCGGGGTCGATGATATTGGTCATCTTACCGTCGGGCGCGGTCCAGTAGACGGCCAACATGGCGCTGACCAGAATGATGTTGAGCAGGATCGGCGCGGCGGCGGCGGCGGCAAAGCGTCCGATGGCATTCAGCATGCCCGAGAACAGCGCCGCGAGGGAGATGAAGAGGATGTAGACGAAGGCGATGCGGCCAAAATCGACGGCCAGCGTAAACCGCTCATCCCCCGCGAAGCCGCTGGCCATGGCCAAGACCAGCCACGGCATGGCCAATTGTGCGACCAGGGTCAGCACGATCAGGACTGCAGCCAGCCCCGAAAAGGCGTCCTGCGCGAAGGGTTCCGCGTCATCCTCGCCCTCCACCTTCTTGGAGAACATCGGCACGAAGGCGGTGTTGAACGCGCCCTCCGCAAAGAAGCGGCGAAACATGTTGGGCAGCGAAAACGCAACAAGGAATGCCTGGGCGACCGGGCCGGATCCCAGGAACGCCGCGATCAGGATGTCGCGCACGAAGCCGAGGATGCGGCTGGCCATGGTCCAGAAGCCTACGGTGAAGAAGCCCGCGATCAGACGAATGGGTGCGGGCGATTTCGGGGGCGGAGGAGGGGCGTGGAAGGGGTCGGTTTCGCTCATGCGCCGGCCCGTTCCGCGACCCGCACGATAGCGTCCCGCAACTTGCGCTCAAGCGCGTCGCGCTTTCCTTCGGAGTGCAGTTTCAGGCCGAACATGTCCTTGACGTAGAAGGTGTCCACGACCTGCACGCCATATGTGGCGATCGTGGCCGAGGCGATGTAGATATTCGAAGCGGCCAGGGTCTTTGTCAGGTCATAGAGCAGGCCGGGGCGGTCGCGGGTATCGACCTCGATGATCGTGTAGATCTCGGACCCTTCGTTGTCGAAGGTGATCGTGGTGGGCACGTTGAAGGGCCGTTCGCGTTTCTTGATCTTGTCGCGCTTCTCCATCGCTTCGGAGGTGACAACTTCACCCTTGAGCGTCTTGCGGATCATCGTTGTCAGGCGCGGCAGGCGGGTTTTCTCGTAGGGGTGGCCGTCGCGGTCCTGCACCCAGAAGACGGCCGTCGCGTAGCCGTCCTTGGAGGTGAACGTCCGGGCGTCGACGACATTGGCCCCCACGAGGCTGAGCGCGCCCGCAAGGCGGCAGAAGATGCCGGGGTGATCGGCCAAGGCGAAACAGACCCGCGTCGCGTCGCGGTCGGCGTCCTGCTTGGTGTCGATCTTGATCTCATCATCCTTGAGGGTGCTGAGCATCTTGGCGAAAGTGACCTGCGTGGGCAGGTCGAGCCCCTGCCAATAGGGGCCGTAGTGGCGGTCCACCTCGGTCTTGATCGCGGATTTCTTCCAATCAGCCAGCGCTTCGCGAAGGGCCTTCTTGGCCTCGCCCTCCAACTGCTCGCGGTTGAGGTCCTCCAGCCCGGTTTCCAGCGCCATCGCGGTGGAGCGGTGAAGCGAACGCAGAAGCGTCGCCTTCCAGTTGTTCCATGTATTCGGCCCGACACCACGGATGTCGCAGACCGTCAGGACCGTCAGCAGATCAAGGCGCTCGCGGGTTTTTACCGCCTTGGCAAAGTCGCGCACGGTGCGCGGATCCGCGATGTCGCGTTTCTGGGCCATGTCGGACATCAGCAGGTGGTAGCGGACCAGCCATTCGACGGTGTCGCATTCCGCGGGTTTCAGGCCGAGACGGGGGCAGATCACGCGGGCCATGCGGGCGCCCAGGATCGAATGATCCTCGTTCCGGCCCTTGCCGATATCATGCAGCAGGCAGGCCAGGAACAGAACCTTCCGGTTCACACCCCGCTTCAGGATGCCCGAGACCAGCGGCAGCTCTTCCAGCAATTCCTCGCGCTCGATCTGGGCCAGGGTGGAGACGACCTGGATCGTATGCTCGTCCACGGTATAGCTGTGATACATGTTGAACTGCATCATCGCCACGATCGGCGCGAATTCCGGCATGAAAGCCGATAGAACCCCCAGTTCGTTCATCCGGCGCAGGCCCCGTTCGGGGTTGCCGTGTTTCAGCATTAGATCGAGGAAGATGCGGTTGGCTTCGCGGTCCAAGCGCATCTCATCGGTGATCAGATCCAGCCGCGCCGTCGCCTCACGCATGGCGTTGGGGTGGATCAGGTAACCGGTGCGCAGGCCTTCCTCGAACAGCCGCAGGATGTTGAGGGGATCGGTGAAGAACGCCTCCGGGTCCGCGATGTCGAGCCGGTTTTGCGACACGACATACCCCGGTTTCAGCTTCTTGCGGCGGGTGCGCCCGCGCAGGAACCCGAAGATGGCGGGCGCCTGCTTGACGTGGCGGGCCTCCAGTCCGGTCAGGAAGATCCGCGTCAGCTCGCCGACCTTGGTGGCGTGGCGGAAGTAGTCCTGCATGAAATGTTCGACCGCGCGGCGGCCGGAATGGTCCTCGTAGCCCAGACGCTCGGCCACCTCGACCTGCATATCGAACGACAGCAGGTCCTGGGCGCGTCCGGCGATCAGATGCAGATGGCAGCGCACTGCCCAAAGGAACCGTTCGGCGGCGTCGAAGGCGGCGAATTCTTCCGGGCGGAACACGTTCAGCGCCACCAGTTCGGCGGCTTTCACGACGCCATGTTCATACTTCGCGATCCAGTAGAGCGTTTGCAGATCCCGCAGGCCGCCTTTGCCCTCTTTAACGTTCGGTTCGAGCATATAGCGCTGGCCGCCCTGTTTCTTGTGGCGGTTGGTACGCTCTTCCAACTTGGCTTCGATGAATTCGCCGGTGGTGCCATCGAACAACTGTGCGCGCAGGGTCTCTTGCAACTCGGCCGAGAGGGACGCGTCACCACTGAGGTGGCGCATCTCCAGGAAGGTCGTGCGGATCGTGTAGTCCTCTCGCCCCAGACGCAGGCAATCTTTGATCGTGCGCGAGGAATGGCCGACCTTCAGGCGCAGATCCCACAGCATGTAGAGCGTGGACTCGATGATGCTTTCGACCTTCCCGGTGACTTTCCAGGGCGTCAGGAACAGCAGGTCCACGTCCGAGGAGGGGGCCATTTCGGCACGCCCATAGCCGCCGACGGCGAGTACGGCGATACGCTCGGCTTCGGACTGGATGTTGGTGGGGTGCAGGTAGGTCGTCGCGATCCGCAGGACCTCGGTGACGAGGGCGTCGGTCAGAAAAGCATAGGACCGTGTGGCGCGGCGCGCGGCGAGGGGCTGCGCGGCGACGGCCTGGGCAAGGGCGGCACGGCCCTGATCCTGCGCGAGGCTTAGCTCGGCGACAGTGGCGGCACGGATCGCGGAAGGGTCACTGGCCTCGGCGCAGGCCGCGTCGAGGCGGGCGGCCAGGGCCGGTTGGTTGACGATCTCCTCTTCGGGCAACAGGAGCGTGCCCGGAGAGGATGCGGCGGAGAGGCGTGGGTTTGGTCTTTGGTCCCGGTCAGAGACCGGCACCGCCAAGGCGTCTAGGGGCAGGGTCAATGACACTCACCTGTTGGTTGACGATCTCGGCCACGGCCAATGCGCGCTCGATTGTGCCATCGTTGAGGAAGCGGAACACGCCGCTTGCCCCGTCGATCTGGCCTGCAGCGACCAGATCGGCCGCGCCCATACGGCCCGAGGGGGCCGCCGCGGCGATGGCGCGGATCGCGTCATAGCCAAGCCCCCCCAGGGAATGGGGGGCATCGCCATTGGCGGCGGCATAACGGCTGTTGAATGCGCCCGTGGCAGAGGGGTCGGGCAGGGTGAACCAGCCGCCCTGCAGGCCCGAGAATTCAAGCGTCGCAGGCGGAATGTCCCAGCGCGTCAGACCCATCATCTGGACCGAGGAAGTGTTGAGCCCGTTCTCGGGCAGCAGCTGCGCAAACAGCGGCAAGGCGCCGGCGCTGTCCGAGGTCAGCAGCACGGCGTTGGCGCCATTGTCGCCCACGGCCGAGGTCACTTGCGGAACCACGTTCACGACGCCAACCTGGCTGAACTCGTAGGGAATGGTGGCGGAAATGGTGGCGCCGGAGCGGGTGGCAGCGGTGCGCACGGCGTCGCGGGCGACTTCGCCCGCAAGGTTGCTGGCGTGTACCAGAACGATGTTTCCCCGGCCCTGGCGAGCCGAATAGCCCACGATGCGGTTGGCGGTGTTAGCGAAGGTATAGCCAAGGACCAGCACGTTGCCGCCCGCGATTTCCGTGTTGTTGGAGAAGCTGAGCACGGCCACGTTGGAGTTCGCAACAGCAACGCCCACAGCCGCAGCAGCGTCCGAGCGAAGCGGCCCGACGATGACGTCGGCCCCGGCTGAAACCGCTTCTTGCGCGCGGGTGGCGGCGGTGGCGGCATTGCCAGCCGTGTCGTAGACGGTGATTTCAATGGTCGCGTTGGCAGCCACATCCGCCGCGGCAAGGCGTGCGGCATTCTCCAGGCTGCGCGACAAGAGTGCGTCACCGCCGCTGCCGCTCATGGGGAGAAGCATGGCGACCTGAACGGTTTGGCCAACACGGGGGCTGGTGCCCAGACCGATGGGGCCGCCGCCGATTTGGCAGGCTGTCAGGACCAAAGACAAAAGAAGGGCTATCAGGATGCGAGCTGGGTTGCGAAGAATGCTGAAACCGGAAACCATAGGACAAAGGCCCTTCCCTTGAGGCGTATCAAATCTAGACGTGGCGGGAGGCCCGCGAATGCACGCTACGGCGAATAACCGTTCAAGTAAACGTGGCAGCCAGGGCTTAAGGGCCCTCAATTTGGCTAATGGACCGGATTGCCCTCTCGTGGCAATGGCGCAGTTCAAGCAAACGTCCTGTCAGGCGGAGGAACGCCCATGAGCATGGCAGTTTCTGTGGCCCCGGGCCTTCACTTCGTCGCCACGCCGATCGGCTCGGCGCGCGACATCACGCTTCGGGCTTTGGATATCCTGCGCGCGGCGGACGTTATTGCTGCGGAAGACACGCGCACAGCCCGTAAGTTAATGGAAATACACGGAATTCCGGTAAACGGCCGCCCGATGATTCCCTACCACGACCACAATGGAGCCGAGGCCCGCCCCCGCGTTCTGGGCGCCTTGGAGAAGGGTCTGTCCGTTGCCTACGTGTCCGAGGCGGGCACACCTTTGGTGGCTGACCCGGGATACCAACTGGGCCGCGCGGCGATTGACGCAGGCTTCCCGGTGTTTTCGGCTCCGGGTCCCTCGGCAGCACTGGCGGCCTTGACGGTCTCGGGGTTGGCGTCGGACCGGTTCATGTTCGTGGGCTTCGCCCCGACCCAAACCGGGGCCCGGGCGAAATGGATCAAGGGGCTGGATGCGGCGGGGGCCACGATCATTGCCTATGAAAGCCCGAAACGCGTTCACCGATTATTAGGTGAATTGTGCGAGGTGTTGGGGGATGATCGAGAGGTGGCAATTTGCCGGGAATTGACCAAACGCTTCGAAGAGGTTCTGCGCGGGACCTGCGGGCAGGTCCGCGACCTGTTGCAGGACCGGGTATTGAAGGGCGAAATCGTGGTGGTGATTGGCCGCGCCGTGGCGCGGGCACCCTCGGCGCTGGATTTGGAAGCGGCGTTGCTGGTGGCATTGCAGACGATGCCCCTGAAAGCGGCGTCCGCCCAAGTGGCGGAAGCGCTGGGGATGTCCAAACGCGACGTCTACCAGATGGGATTGCAGCTGAAAAACGACGGCTGAGGGGGCAAGTCTCCTACCTCAAGGGCAAGGCGGCGGAAGACATTGCGGTGCGCGTGTATATGGACCACGGCCACCGGCTGGTAGCGCGCCGCTGGCGTGGCCCGGCGGGCGAGATTGACTTGGTCATGGAAAAGGACGGGGAAGTGGTTTTCGTCGAAGTGAAGGCCTCTCGCACCCATGCGCAGGCGGCGGCTGCGCTGTCGCAAAGGCAGATCGGGCGGCTTTTGCGCAGTGCAGAACATTGCTTGGGGTCGTTTCCCAAGGGCCTTGCCACCCCGATGCGGTTCGATGTGGCGCTTATCGACGGCCAAGGCCAGTTCGATGTGATTGTGAACGCGCTGGCGGCTTGATCCCCTCAGATCGCCCATTGCGCCCGAGGTTTTGCCACGCCAAGTAAAGGGTCTGTGCAGCACCGGAGGGGCAAACATGTTGATCGCATTTCAGATGGATCCGATCGAGGACGTGAATATCGACGCCGATTCGTCGTTCCGCCTCGCCGAAGAGGCGCAAGCGCGCAGCCATGAGTTGATGGTCTACACTCCGAATGATCTGTTTTACCGGGAAAACAAGGTCTGTGCACGGGCAAGGCGGATCAGCGTGCAGCGCGTCCAGGGCAATCACGTGACGGCGACAGCGCCTGAGATCGTGGATTTGGCTGATGTCGATGTCATCTGGCTGCGCCAGGATCCGCCCTTCGAAATGGGCTACATCACGACAACGCATCTGCTTGACCGGCTGCGCGGGCAGACCTTGATCGTGAATGACCCGTTCTGGGTGCGGAATTCGCCTGAGAAACTGATGGTTCTCGACTACCCCGACCTGACCCCACCGACGATGATCGCCCGCGATATCGACATGCTGAAAGCTTTCAAGGAGGACCACGGCGACGTGATCCTGAAGCCGCTTTACGGCAACGGTGGCGCGGGGGTGTTTCGTTTGACGCCGGAGGATCGGAACCTCAACTCGCTGCATGAGCTGTTCACCGGGATCAACCGGGAGCCCTTGGTGATGCAGAAGTTTCTTCCCGACGTCTCGGCAGGCGACAAGCGGGTGATCCTGGTGGATGGCGAACCCGTCGGCGGCATCAACCGCGTGCCCGCCAAGGGCGAGGTGCGTTCCAACATGCACGTCGGCGGCCGTCCAGAAGCCACGGCCCTCACGGACCGGGAGCGTGAGATTTGCGCCATCATCGGCCCCCGCCTCAAGGAAATGGGTCAGGTCTTCGTCGGCATCGATGTGATCGGCGGCTGGCTGACAGAGATCAACGTGACGTCCCCCACCGGCATTCAGGAGTTGGAGCGGTTTGACGGCGTCAACATCGCTGCCAAGATCTGGGAGGCGATCGAGCGCAAGGTGACGGCGTGAGCCTGCGGCTCTCCCTGCTCAACCTCGGAGCGCGTGTCATCGGGAAGACGCGGCTGCGGTATGTCCAGCGGCCCGGTAATCAGCGCAAGGATTTCGAGATTGTCGGAACACTTTTTGGCGGGCGCGGTCGTGGCCTGATCCAGCGTGACGAGCCAGGCGCGCCCCCACGCAGGATTGTCGAGCCGCAGGCAGGCGCGCGGGGCGTGGTGCTTTATTTCCACGGCGGCGGCTTCATCGCAGGCTCGCCGCAGTCGCATATTGCCTTGATCCGGGCGCTTTGCCGCCGCTCGGGCTGTCGCGTAGTTGCGCCGGATTATGCCCTTGGACCGGAAGCGCGTTTGCCCGCCGCCCAGGACGACGCCCGCCGCGCATGGGATCAACTGATCGCCGAAGGGATCGCCCCCTCGCAGATCGTCTTGGCGGGCGACAGTGCAGGTGGGGGCATGGCCCTGTCGTTGATGGCCGAATTGGGGGCCGAGGGCCAGCGCCCTGCCGCCTGCGTCGCCCTTTGCCCCTGGACGGATCTCACTGGCTCCGGCGCTTCGATGGTCGAGAATGCACGGCGCGATTGCCTTTTGCCGGCCGAGCGCTTGCCGGAGCTGATTGGTTTCGCGGCGGGCGACGCGGATCTGACTGACCCGCGCCTTTCGCCGCTTTTCGCCAGTTTCCAAGACCCGGCGCCGACCCTTATCCAATTTGCCCTCACAGAGATTCTGCGCGACGACGCTTTGCGCATGGCAGATGTCTTGCGCGCCGCCGGAGGCCGGGTCGAGCTGCAGAGCTGGCCCCATGCGCCCCACACGTGGCAAGTTTTTGGAGAGGCCGTGCCCGAGGCGCGCGACGCGATCACCAAGGCGGCCACGTTCATCCGCGCCGCGCTAGACCTCCCGCGCGCCGATTAGACGGTAGCCGATGGCCTCGGCGATATGCGGGGTGCTGACGGTCTCGACCCCGTCAAGGTCCGCGATCGTCCGCGCCAGCCGCATCACGCGGTGATATCCCCGCGCGGTCAGTTTGAACTTGTCGGCGGCCTGTAGCAGAAGGGCCTTGCCCTCGGCATCGGGCGTTGCGATCTGATCCAGCAGCGCGCCTTCCGCGTCCGCGTTCACCCGCGCCGATGCGCCAAGCGCGGAGAAGCGCGCCGACTGCACGTCGCGCGCCTTTGCCACACGCGCAGCGATCACAGCACTGGTTTCGCCGGAGGCGGGCAGATCGAGGTCCGAATAGGCCACAGGTGGCACTTCGAGTCGCAGATCGAACCGATCCATCAAGGGCCCCGAAATCTTGCCCATGTAATCCTGGCCACAGATCGGCGCCCGGTTGCAGGCCGAGTCGGCGTCATAAAGGTTGCCACAGCGGCAGGGATTGGCAGCGGCAATCAGCAAGAACCGGCAAGGGTAGGTCACATGCGCGTTGGCACGGGCGACCACGACATCGCCGGTCTCGATCGGTTGGCGCAGGGTCTCCAGCACGGCGCGGGGGTATTCCGGTAACTCATCAAGGAATAATACCCCGTTGTGCGCCAGGCTGATTTCGCCGGGTTTCGCGCCGCGCCCGCCGCCGACAATCGCGGGCATGGAGGCGGTATGATGCGGGGCCCGGTAGGGTCGGGTTCGGGAAATCCCGCCCTCGTCCAACAGCCCGGACAGGGAATGGATCATCGACGTCTCCAACGCCTCCGACGCCGACAATGCTGGCAGAATGCCCGGTAGACGCGCGGCCAGCATCGATTTGCCAGACCCCGGAGAGCCGACCATCAGGAGGTGGTGACGCCCCGCCGCCGCGATTTCCATTGCGCGTTTGGCGCGTTCCTGCCCGCGCACCTCCGACAGGCATTTGGGGCCGGGATCGGCGGCGACTTCGCCCGGTTTTGCGGGTTCCAGCGGGGCCCGGTCCGTGAGGTGGGCGATCAAATCGCCCAAGGATGCCGCCGCAAACACCGGGGTCGCGCCTACCCAAGCCGCCTCTGCGCCACAGCCTAAGGGGCACAGCAGCGTGCGGTTGTCCTCCCCCGCCGCGAGGGCGGCGGGCAAGGCGCCCAAGACCGGCACCAGCCGTCCGTTCAGGGACAGTTCCCCAAGCGACAATGCGCCTTCCACGCGCTCTCGCGGTAAGATCCCAAGCGCTGCCAGCAGGGCCAGGGCGATGGGCAGGTCGAAATGAGATCCCTCTTTCGGAATATCGGCGGGCGACAGGTTCACCGTGATCTGGCGCGAGGGCAGGGCGATGGCCATCGCTTGCAGGGCCGTGCGCACCCTTTCGCGCGCCTCGGACACGGCCTTGTCGGGCAGGCCCACGATGGCGAAGCCGGGCAGGCCAGCCGTCACGGCACACTGCACCTCGACCCGGCGGGCATCGAGGCCCTCAAAGGCCACGGTGTGGGTCAGGGCGAGGGCATCTGGGCTGGCGGCTTCGAACATGCCGCCAACCTTTGCCCCTCCTTGGTTAGCAAAAGGTTAACGTGCCTCCAGCGGCCTTAAGAAAATGTCGGAAACGGTACGCGTTCGAGGGGGGCCTTGTCATACCGCGCGATTTCCTGGGTCTCTTTCATACCCGCCTCGCGCCATTCCACAAAGGAGGGATGGGTCACGATGGCTTTCGCGTAGGCCTTCGCCGTGTTGGACATGGGCAGGCCATAGGTCAAAAGCCGCGTGGCCAGCGGCGCGTAGAAGGCATCGGCCAAGGTGAATGATCCGAAAAGGAACGGCCCGCCAGAGCGGGTGATGACGCGGGACAGGATATCCTCGAACCGGGCGACGTCGGCCAGCACTTCGGGCGATGCCTCAAACCCCGCCCAAGCGTTACGCAGGTTGACGGGGCAGGCGGCGCGCAGGGCTTTGAAGCCATCGTGCATCTCGGAGATAATCGACATGGCCTCGGCCCTTTCTTGGGCGCCCTTTGGCATCACGCCACGATCTGCAAAGGCCTCGGCCACATGCCAGACGATGGCCATGGAATCCGTCAGCATCCCGCCTTCGGGCGTGCGGGCGGCGGGCACGGTGCGGGCGGCACCGAAGGCGGCGACGTCCTCGTAGAACGTGGGCCCGTAGATCTCCACCTTGTGGAGGGTGACGGGGATGTCGAAAGGGGCGAAGGCCAGCCATCCGCGCAGGGACCAGCTGGAATAGGATTGTTGTCCGATAAGAAGATCATAGGTCATGGACGCAGTTAGGGTTGGGTGGCCTGCCGCGTCAATGGAAAGGCCGTGATGGGGATGATCAGGGCCAATGATAAGGGCCGAGTATCACGGGTTGTGATTGACGGAGGCCAAGGACCAAGCCACGCCGTCGAAGTGCAGTTCCGAGACCGACAGCGGATCGATCTTCTGGGCAATCATCTGCTTGGGGGGCTGCCCTGTGAGGTGCCCAATCTGGCACAGAATCGCGCCGAAATGCGCCACGACGATCAGGTCGCCGTGGGCCGCCATGTGAGCGTCGATCGAGGCACTGACCCGAGCGGCTACGTCATGCCAGCTTTCGCCACCCGGCGGCGTCACGTCGCCCGGATCATCCCAGAACGCGCGGCTGAGGATGGGATCACGCGCGCCCACTTCCTCAAATCCCAAGCCATCCCAAACACCGAAATCAAACTCGCGCAGTTTGGCATCATGGGGTAGGCGCACGCGGCCTCCGGCGATGGCGTCGGCGGTGGCGACGCATCGGATCAGATCAGACGAGATGATCGGGGCGTAGGCAGGCAGGTGGTCGCGCATGCGCGCCACTGCGGCGGTATCCGACAGATCGGCTGGCACATCGCGCCAGCCTGTGAACACCGTCTGGTGGGTCGGCCCATGGCGGATCAGGAACAGGCGTCTTACCAAGGTTCATCCACATCATCGAGTATGGGCCGCCCTTTCAGAATCTGCGGCAGGCCCGCAGTCACATGGACAACCAGGTCGGCCTGGGCGGCAAGGCGTTGATTGACCTCGCCCTGTGCACGTTGAAACGCACGGGCCAGCGCGTTTTCCGGCACGACGCCGCCCGAGACATCGTTGCTGACCAGAACCACGGGCGCGCGCATCTGCACCAGAACGTCGAGCATGATCTCCAATTCTTCATCCCAATCGCCATCATCGATCATCAGGTTCGTGAGCCAGAAGGTGACGCAATCCAACAGCACGACTTCACCTGCCTCGATCTGGGTCAGCGCCTGAACGGTTTCATGCGGCGCCTCGATCGTGCGCCAGCCGTGACCGGCCCGTTTTGCGCGGTGCGTGGCGATTTTCTCGTTCATCTCGCCGTCATGGGCCTCGGCGGTGGCGACATAGACCTTGGCCAAGCCGCATTGGCGAACCATGCGTTCGGCAAAGGCCGATTTTCCGCTGGAGGCGCCACCAAGGACGAGGCTGAGAGGGGGGAGGCGCAATTTTCTTTCCCGTTTCGTGATCCAAACGACTGATGCCTGCGTAACACATATGAACGAGCGGTAAACGCTTGTCTGAACTGAGTCAGAAAACCGGGGGTCGTTATGGCATTTGATATGGGTGGAGAACACAACCTGTCTCGTCGCGCGATGAAGGCGGAGTTGTTGGATGCAGAGACGGAATTGCGGCTGGCCTACGCGTGGCGCGATGAACGTTGCGAGGAGAGCTTGCATCGCCTTGTGACGGCTTACATGCGATTGGCCATTTCCATGGCGTCGAAGTTCAAGCGCTACGGCGCGCCGATGAATGATTTGATCCAGGAAGCCGGGTTGGGCCTGATGAAGGCCGCCGACAAATTCGACCCGGACCGCGGCGTGCGCTTTTCGACCTACGCCGTGTGGTGGATCAAGGCGAGCATTCAAGATCACGTGATGCGCAACTGGTCGATGGTGCGCACCGGGTCCACGTCGTCGCAGAAGTCGCTGTTCTTCAACATGCGTCGTGTCCAGGCCCGTCTTGAGCGCGAGGCGATGAAGACCGGCGAGACGCTGGACAAGCACCAGTTGCGCCAGATGATCGCCACCGAAGTGGGCGTGCCGCTGCATGACGTGGAGATGATGGAGGGCCGTCTGGCGGGCTCCGATTACTCGCTCAACGCCACCCAATCCGCCGAGGACGAGGGGCGTGAGTGGATCGATACGCTGGAAGACGATGGTGAGCAGGCCGAGCATATCGTGGAGCATTCCCACGACACCGCACAGCTGCGCGAATGGTTGATCGCGTCGATGAATGCCCTCAACGAGCGGGAAAGGTTTATCGTACGCGAGCGCAAGCTGCGCGAAGACCCCCGGACGCTGGAAAGTCTGGGCACTGAGCTTGGCCTGTCCAAGGAGCGCGTGCGTCAGTTGGAGGCCGCGGCCTTCGGAAAGATGCGCAAGACCCTTGAAGCACAGTCGAAGGAGGTTCGGTCATTCCTCGCCGTTTGATATATCACGCGCCGCTGGCACTGCTTGCCGGGTTGTTCGCGGTGACGCTGCTTGTGTCACCGCCGTCGAGTGCGTCAGTCGACGTATTGTCGCGCGCCGCCCTGTCGGAATAGCGCCTTCACTTCGCGTTCTTGATGCCCCACATGGGTAAGATGATAACGCGCAGGACCCACAGAATTGTAAACGCCCTCGCCCTTCTGGTCGGGGGCGTTTGCGCATCCGTCATGGTCGGCGTCGCGATCCTGATGTCCGCGCCGCAACTGGCCTTTGCGCATTCCGCAGGTGACGGGCGCATCATGTTCCATGCCACCCGCCCCCTGTCGCAAGAGGCCGCCCTGCGTGCCGGGGCGGAGGCCTGGGCCGAGATGCAGGACACGCCGTTCGGCCCACCCGACCACCAGATCGATGTCTATGTTACCGGCGGCGCGGGATGGCGGCATCAGGTCTTCTTTCGCCCCGCGACCTGGGCCGGAGGGATAACGTATCCGATCCTGTCCACGCGCACGATTTTTCTGCGCGATGTGGATCTTGAGGCGGGGCGGTTAGTGGGCAGCGAGGGCCCGATCCCCGATCCGCGCGACCTGACGTATTACCTTGTGCATGAGATGACGCATCTGCGCCACGGCGAGACGGTGGGCCCGATTGCGTTTCTGCGCACGCCGCATTGGGTGCGCGAAGGTATTCCCGATATTGCGGCATTGGGTTCGGCGGACACGGATTTGATGGCGGCGGCGATGGCGGGCGCGGTGTTGCAGCGCGACACTTTCGGTTCGTATCCGGTGGAGAGGGTGTGCGCGACGATGGTTCTGGCGCAGCCCGGCATGGATATGGTGCGTCTCCTGCGTCTGGATGCGCCGATGCGGGACCCGCGCAGTTGCATGACACTACCAGCGCTTGTTGTCGAATAGCAGGCCCCCGGAATGACGGCGCACCTTTTATGATTGAAGGGGTCTCGCCGCCCGCCTACCGTTGGACATGTCGAGCGGGGGGCGGTTTGAAATGCTGACGGGCAAGAGAGTTCTTTTGATCATCGGGGGCGGCATCGCGGCCTACAAGTCGTTGGATTTGATCCGACGCCTGCGCGACGCGGGCGCTGTCGTCGTACCGGTCGTGACCCGTGCGGCGGAGGAATTCGTGACACCGTTGAGTGTGTCGGCGCTGGCCGCCCAAAAGGTCTACCGTGATCTGTTCGATCTGACCGACGAGGCCGAGATGGGGCATATCGAGTTGTCGCGCGCCGCAGATTTGGTGGTCGTGGCCCCCGCGACGGCGGATCTGATGGCGAAGATGGCGGGGGGGCATGCGAATGATCTGGCCTCGACGCTCTTGATGGCGACCGACAAGCGCGTGTTGATCGCGCCGTCGATGAATGTGCGGATGTGGGAACATCCGGCGACCCAGAGAAACCTGGGCGTCTTGCAAGGCGATGGCGTGCTGGTCGTGGGGCCTGACGCGGGCAACATGGCCTGCGGCGAGTTTGGCCTCGGACGCATGGCGGAGGTGCCGGACATCATTGCAGCCGTCGGCGCGGCCTTGAGGGACGGTCCGCTGAAGGGGCGCCATGTGGTCGTGACATCCGGGCCGACCCATGAGCCGATTGATCCGGTGCGCTATATCGCCAACCGGTCGTCCGGGGCACAGGGGACGGCGATGGCGGCGGCGCTGCGCGATTTGGGCGCGCGGGTGACCTTTGTGACCGGCCCGGCGGATGTGCCGCCGCCGGCAGGGGTGGACGTTGTGCGGGTGCAGACAGCGCGCGAGATGGCGGCGGCGGTTCAGGCCACTCATCCAGCCGATGCGGCTGTCTTCGCAGCCGCAGTGGCCGATTGGCGGGTGGAGAATGCCAGCGGCTCGAAGATGAAGAAGGACGGTTCAGGGAAAGCGCCGGCCCTGGAATTCGCGGAGAACCCGGATATCCTTGCGGGCGTGTCTCAGATGGGGGCGGGAAGGCCCGGTTTGGTCGTGGGCTTCGCGGCGGAAACCGATGATGTGGTCGCCAATGCTACGGCGAAGCGTTTGCGCAAGGGCTGTGATTGGATCGTGGCCAACGATGTCTCGGCCGAGACGGGCATCATGGGCGGTGATGAGAATGCGATCGTGTTGATCGATGGTGACGGCGCGGACATCTGGCCTAGGTTGCCGAAGGCGGAAGTGGCCCGGCGGCTGGCCCTGCGTATCGCGGGAGCGATCGGTGCGGGTTGAGCGGGCAGGATTGAGTTGTATTTGGCAAGATGAAGGAGCGGTCGGTGGTGATCGTTGAGGTGGTGCGAGAGGATTGGGCCGACGTCGGCGTCGCATTGCCCGAATATGCAACGGCAGGCGCGGCGGGTGCGGATCTGCGCGCGAATTTCGAGGATCGGCAAGGAATTGCCCTTGCACCCGGTGTACGGGCCCTGGTGCCCACGGGGCTGCGGGTGGCGATTGCGGAAGGGTTCGAGATGCAGATCAGGCCACGATCCGGTTTGGCCTTGAAGCATGGCATCACGCTGGCCAATGCGCCCGGCACAATCGATGCCGATTATCGCGGCCCGCTTGGGGTGATCCTTGTGAACCTTGGGGCGGAGACTTTCGTGGTGGAACATGGCGCGCGGATTGCACAGGCGGTGGTGGCTCCGGTGGTGCAGGCGCGGTTCGAGGTGGTCGCGGCGTTGGACACCACCGCGCGCGGCGGGGGCGGCTTCGGCTCTACGGGGACAGGCTGATGCTGTTTGTGCTGCTTCTGGCGGGGGCTCTTTGGGGGCTTGGCCACTTGATGAAAGTGCCGATCGCGGCGAGGCTGAACATTTTGGGGCTGCTTTACGTAGCGGTTCTGGCGGTGCAGCTGGCGTTGCCGGATGGGCATCCGGTGCGCGCCTTGACCGGAGGCTCGGTCGCGCTTTGGTTGCTTTTGGGCGCGGGTCTTGCGCTGGTCTTGGCGTATCGCGCCGTGCTGGTGCGCCTGAAAGGCCGGGCCGAGGGGATCGAAGCGGCACGGGACGCAGAGGCCCCGGCGACGGCTGGCCCGTTTCTTGATGTCGAATTGGAGCGCTACGCGCGCCACATCACCTTGCCGGACATCGGCGGAGGCGGCCAGTTGGCGCTGAAGAACGCCAGTGTTCTGGTCATTGGTGCCGGGGGGCTTGGGTCCCCGGTATTGCTGTATCTCGCGGCGGCGGGTGTTGGGCGGATCGGTGTGATTGACGACGACACGGTCAGCCTGTCGAACTTGCAGCGGCAGGTGATCCACACCGATGCGCACTGTGATATGCCCAAGGTGTTCTCGGCAGAGATCGCGATGAAAGCGCTTAACCCTCACGTGGATGTGCGGCCCTATAACCGGGCCCTGACGGCGCAAATCGCCGAGGGGCTGTTTGCCGAGTATGACCTGATCGTCGACGGCACCGACAGTTTTGCCGTGCGCGATATGGTGAACCGTGCTGCTGTGGCGGCGGGCCGCCCCGTGATCGCCGGGGCGATCTCGGCTTGGGAGGGGCAGGTGACGCTTTATGATCCCGCCGATGGCGCGCCCTGCATGGCGTGTGTGTTCCCCGACGCGCCCGCGCCGGGGCTGTCGGCGACCTGTGCCGAGGCCGGTGTCGTGGGCGCGCTGCCGGGCATTATCGGATCGATGATGGCGCTGGAGGTCGTCAAGGAGATCACGGGTGCCGGCGAAGGCCTGCGGGGGCGGATGCTGATCTACGATGCATTGCACGTCGAAGCGCGGGTGATTGCTGTGCAGCGCCGTGCTGATTGCGCGGTTTGTGGCGCCGATTAGCGGCGCGAGGGCTGGACGGCGCGCGTGGGCACGCCATACTGGCGCAAAACCTCAGGGAGCTTCCACATGACTCGTTTTCTCGCCGCGGCATTGGCCGCAATTGTGCCCTTCACCGCCGCCGCCGATGGGCATTTGCCTGACCTCGGGGGCCAGGAAATCGTCGTTGTCACGGAGAACGCCTATCCGCCGTTGCAGTTCATCGACCCGGTCTCGGGCCTGGCCATCGGATGGGAATATGACGCGCTGGAGATCCTGGCAGAGCGGCTGAATTTCACCCCGGTGATCGAGAATATCAGCTGGGACGCGATGATCCCTGCCGTCTCGGGCGGGCAATTCGACATGGGCATGACGGGCATCACGATCCGTGAGGATCGCGACGAATTGGTCGATTTTTCCGTGCCTTATATGGTCAGCCAGATGCGGATGCTGGTCTCGGCTGACGAGACGCGCTTCGCCACGGCCGAGGAATTCGCTGCTGACGAGGATCTTCTGATCGGCACCCAAGCGGGCACGACGCCGTTCTACGTCGGCGTCTATGATGTGCTGGACGGTGATGAGGCGAACCCCCGCCTTGTCCTGCTGGAGACCATTCCGGGCGCCATTCAAGCGCTGCTGACCGGGGACGTGGATATGGTGCTGGCCGACAGCGCGGGAGGGCAAGGCTACGTCAGCGCCAACCCCGACCGTCTGCAAATGATCGGAGAGCCGTTGGGCACAGAGGAATTCGGCTTCATCTTCCCCAATGACAGTGACCTGGTCGCGGCCATAGATGCGGGCCTGGAAGACATGCGGGCCGATGGCACGCTGGAAGCGCTCGACCAGCGCTGGTTCGTTGACTACGCCCTTGGCCAATAACCCGAAACGGGCGCGCCGGGGTCCCTTGGCGCGCCGCTTTTGATGCTTTCACGCTCTCCCCGAGACACTGATTTTCCGTGGTGGCTGGTCGCTCTGGTCGGCTTGGGCCTCTATGCGGGCTGGCAGCTGTGGACCAGCGAAATCTATTGGCAGGTGCTGACGACATTGCGGCGGGGCATCTGGATCACCGTGATCGTGACGCTTGTGGGCTTCGCGACGGCAAGCCTTATGGGACTGGGCCTCGCGCTGATGAGCCTGTCGCGCAGCCTGTTCCTGCGCCAGGTTGCGCGCTTCTATATCGAGGTCGTACGCGGCGTGCCGATCATTGTCCTACTGCTTTACGTGGCCTTCGTGTTCGCGCCGGGGGTGGTTGTGGCCTATAATTGGGCGGCGGAAATCGTGGGGCTGGATCCCATAAGAACAAGGGATTTTCCGTTGCTCTGGCGCGCGGTGATTGCGCTGGCCGTGGGCTATTCCGCTTTCATCGCCGAGGTCTTCCGTGCCGGGTTGCAGTCGGTGGACCCAGGCCAGATCGAGGCCGCGAATGCCTTGGGCCTCAACCGCTGGAACCGGTTCCGGCACATCATCTTCCCCCAGGCGATCCGCACGATCCTACCGCCTTTGGGCAACGATTTCGTGGCGATGGTGAAGGATTCGTCCTTGGTGTCGGTTCTGGGCGTGTTGGACGTGACGCAGTTAGGCAAGGTCACGGCGGCGTCGAATTTCCGCTATTTTGAGACCTACAACGTCGTGGCGCTGATCTACCTGTCGATCACAGTCACCCTCTCGATCCTGCTGCGGCGGATGGAACAGAAGATGCGCCAAGGGGGTCGGAGGTAGGGCTGGCGGCACGAACTGTGGTGAAGCAACGGGGGGCCAGCCCCCCGAACCCCCCGGCATTTTCGTGGAACAAAGATGGGGGGTGTTGCGGCGGAAGATCGGGGCTATCTCTGTCGTAAAGGAGATTTCACGATGACAAATGCTCTGCTGGAGACTTGGGAAACACCGTTCGGGATGCCACCGTTCGAGCGGATCGGGGACGCGGATTTCGGCCCCGCGCTGGACGCCGCCCTGGATGAGGGGCGCGCGCGGATCGCGGCGATTGCCGATCAGGACGCCGCGCCGACGTTTGAGAATACCGTGGAAGCGCTGGAGCTGGCCGATGCGTTGCTGGATCGTGTCGCGGGGGTCTTCTTCAACCTTGCAGGCGCCGATGCAACGCCGGAACGCGAGGCGTTGCAGCGCGATTACGCGCCGAAGTTTGCCGCGTACTCCTCGGAAATCACCAACAATACCATGTTGTTCGCACGCATTGATGACTTGTGGGCGCGCCGTGATGCACTTGGCCTGAACGCCGAGCAGGCGCGGGTGTTGCACCTGACGCACCGCTCCTTTGTCCGCTCGGGCGCGGCGCTGGAGGGCGTGAAAGGCGCGCGGTTGACGGAGGTGAAATCTCGGTTGGCGGTGCTTGGGACGGCGTTCATGCAGAACCTTCTGGCGGATGAGCGCGCGTGGTTCATGGAACTGTCGGAGGATGACTTGGAAGGCCTGCCGGATTTCGTCATCGATGCCGCCCGCGCGGCGGGCGAAGAGAAGGGCGTGGATGGCCCCGTGGTAACACTGTCGCGGTCGTTGATCGTGCCGTTCTTGCAGTTTTCCCCGCGCCGGGACCTGCGCGAAAAGGCCTACCGTGCCTGGGGCGCGCGGGGGGCGAACGGGGGCGAGACGGATAACCTCGGGATTGCCGCAGAGACGCTGGCTTTGCGTGAAGAGCGGGCCAAGTTGTTGGGGTACAAGGATTTTGCGGCCTACAAGCTGGAAACCGAAATGGCTGGATCAGCGGATGCGGTCCGCGAGTTGCTGATGGCTGTGTGGGAGCCCGCGAAGGCGCAGGCCGAGGCGGACAGCGAGAAATTGGCCGCCATGATGGCAGAGGACGGGGTGAATGGCCCGTTGGAGCCCTGGGATTGGCGCTACTATTCCGAGAAACGCCGCAAGGCCGAACATGACCTGGATGAGGCGGCGTTGAAGCCTTACCTGTCGCTTGATGCGATGATCGCTGCCGCGTTTGACTGTGCGAACCGGTTGTTCGGGCTGGAATTCGAGCCGCTCGACATCCCCCTCTACCATTCCGACGCAAGGGCCTGGGAGGTCACGCGTGACGGCCAGCATGTAGCTGTTTTCATTGGGGATTATTTCGCCCGTGGATCAAAGCGGTCGGGGGCTTGGTGCTCTGCCATGCGGTCCCAGAAGAAGCTGGGGGGCGATACGCGGCCCATCGTCGTGAACGTGTGCAACTTCGCCAAGGGCCAGCCTGCGCTGCTGTCATATGACGATGCGCGGACGCTGTTTCACGAGTTCGGCCATGCACTGCACCAGATGCTTTCAGACGTCACCTATGGCTCGATTTCCGGCACGTCCGTCGCGCGGGACTTCGTGGAATTGCCAAGCCAATTGTATGAGCACTGGCTGGAAGTCCCTGAAGTCCTTGAGAAATTCGCCGTTCATGTGGAGACCGGAGAGCCGATGCCCAAGGCGCTGTTGGAGCGTCTTCTGGCCGCGCAGACCTATGACATGGGTTTTTCCACGGTCGAATATGTCGCCTCTGCCCTTGTGGATCTGGATTTTCACGACGGCAGCGCGACCGACAACCCCATGGAATCGCAGAGACAAACGCTAGAGCGATTGGGGATGCCCCACGCGATCGAGATGCGGCACCGGACGCCGCAGTTTGCCCACGTATTCGCCGGTGACGGCTATTCCAGCGGGTATTACAGCTACATGTGGTCTGAAGTGATGGACGCCGACGCTTTCGCAGCGTTCGAGGAAGCGGGTGGGGCGTTCGACCCAGAGCTGGCCAAGTCCCTGGAGACGAACATTCTTTCGGCAGGTGGCAGCCAAGAGGCAGACGTGCTTTACAAAGCATTCCGGGGCCGGATGCCGGGGGTGGAGGCGCTGCTGAAGGGGCGTGGATTGGACAAGGTCGCGTGAGGTAGCTGACGCTTGATAAGGCCGGGCTGAAGCCCGGTCTACGGGGCGCGGGGTATATCAATGGTATATCAATTCGCAATTGTCGCGCTGGCCGTCGCCGCACTTGGGGCGCCGATCGCGGCACAACAGACCCCTTACGACGGGTTCCCCGCGGAGGTGGCCGAAGGCGATGGTGGTGCGTGTCGGCGGCTGGTGATCGCGCAGGCCATTGCGCGGTTAGATGGCACAAGCCCTCTCGGCGCGTTCGCCAGCGTGGAAGCCATCATGGCCGACATCTTGGGCGGGCCAGAATTCGAGGCGGCGGGGTGCGATCCAGATTATCGGTTCGAGGTGCTGGCCTGCGCGAGCATCGATGATCCGACGTTGACCCATATCGTCCCGCGCGGCGTGGTCGTGGCAACTGTGCCGGAGCGTATTGCGCTGATGCGCTTCTGCCTGGACCGGGCGGCGGCCGGTGGCTTGAAGCCAGGGGCGCGGCCCTAATCGAAGACCTCGCCGGGTTCGACACCCCAAAGCGCGTTGGCGTCGACCCAGCCCTGATAGCCGCCGACTTCCAACAAGCACCAATCGGGGATGCACTCCTCCAGGTGTCCGGTCACGCCGACCTCGGCATGGGCACGAATGTTGGAGCCTGCGTCAGGGCGCGCGTAGAGTGGCAGCATGTCGGCCTCGACAATGGCGGAGCGCTCACCCGACAAGAGCGAGTAGTGCATCCAGCCGCCCGCGCCGTCGCGGTCGACCACGCGGCGCCAGTGGCCGTGTTCGGCCACGATCATCATCGGCATGTGTCGGCGGGTGAACACCCAATCGATGCGGTGGGACCGCGAGGGGCCGCGGCGGGCATTGCCCTCGGACGCGCGCATAGTGACGTAGCGCGGCAGGGGAAAGCCGGTCACGGGGCCGACACGCGCCTGAGAGGCAGCGTCCGGGGCCTCTGTCTGGGCTGTGGCGGGCGCGGCTGTCGCCGCGAACAGGGCGAATAGGCCGATCAGAATGATCCGCATTGGTACTGCCTCAATCCTTGGCCGATGGCGGCCTGACGTGTCCTCAATCGTTCCCGTGATCTTGCGCCTCGGGTAACGATGGGAGAGTGTCATGGGAACAGGCAAAAATCCACAAGACGGAGTCCTCAGATGCCATCTCAGCGATTAAGTGTTGTCGTTACGCGACGGTTACCCGAAGCCGTCGAGACGCGGATGAGCGAATTGTTCAACGTGGAGCTGCGCGAGGAAGACCGCCCGTTGACCCGCGACGAATTGGTGGACGCCATGCGCCGCGCCGACGTGCTGGTGCCGTGCATCGCCGACAAGATCGACGGCGGCATGTTGGGGCAGGCAGGCGAGCGCCTGAAACTGATCGCGAACTATGGCGCCGGGGTCGACCATGTCGATGTGGCCACCGCGCGCCAAAGGGGGATTCTGGTCAGCAATACGCCGGGCGTGATGACCGATGACACGGCGGATATGGCGATGGCGCTGATCCTGAGCGTGCTGCGCCGGGTGCCGGAGGGCATGGCCGTGATGCAGCAGGGAAACTGGGCCGGGTGGGCCCCGACGGCGTTCATGGGCGGTCGTGTCGGCGGCAAGCGGTTGGGTATTCTGGGCATGGGCCGGATCGGTCAGGCGGTGGCCAAGCGGGCGGCGGCCTTCGGAATGCAGGTGCATTACCACAACCGGCGCAGGCTGCACGAGGACATCGAAAACGCACTGGAGGCGACGTATTGGGAAAGCCTCGACCAGATGATCGCGCGGATGGATGTGATCAGCGTGAATTGCCCGCACACGCCGTCGACGTTCCATCTGATGAATGCGCGGCGTCTGAAGCTTATGAAACCGGAGGCGGTGATCGTGAACACCTCTCGTGGGGAGGTGATCGACGAGAACGCCTTGACTCGGATGCTGCGCGCCGGAGAGATCGCGGGCGCGGGTCTGGACGTGTTCGAGAAAGGGCGCGAGGTGAACCCACGGTTGCGGGAACTTCAGAACGTGGTGTTGCTGCCCCATATGGGGTCCGCCACCCGCGAGGGGCGGATCGAGATGGGGGAGAAAGTCCTGATCAATATCAAGACATTCGCGGATGGGCACCGACCGCCTGATCTGGTTGTGCCGAGTATGCTGTGACCGAACGGCCGCCAGAGAGACGGCCCGAGCCGCCATTGCACGCCCCGGAACGACCGCCAGAGCCCGCGCGGCCCCGGTTGCAGGGTGAACGGCGCAGCGGTGCCGGGCGTCCCGGGCCAAGGCCCGGTCTACGAATGATCCTGTTTGTCATGGCGGGTCTGGCCTGTCTTGCGGTGGGGTTGTTGGACTTGTCGCGCGGCGGCGGGTTGAACCCTGCGCTGCCGCCTGCCGTCGAGGCGGCCGAAGAGATCGCCGTGGTAACGGCGGGGGTCTATGTGTCCTTGCGGGCGATCAACGCGGCGCTTTCGGCGGCGCAGGAAGTGGAGATCGGCGCCTCGATCGGGGCGCAGGCCTCGTTGCAGCCTTTGAAGGTGTTAGAACCGGTGGATGACACCGTGGAACGGGTGGCCGATGTGGTGTTCGCGGTGGCCGCGGGCGCGGCTTTGGTGACGGTCGGGCTGGAGCCGGTGGCCGCGATTGGCTTGGTGGTGTTGGGCGTTGGCCTGTTGGGCATGGGCGTGGCGGCATTTTTGGGCGGCGGCTCGGTCGCGGCGGCGAGCCTGCGGGCGGTGCGTCTTGGCGCGGCCTTGGGCCTGGTGCTGCCGCTGGTCTTCGCAGGCGGCGTCTGGTTGGGGGAGCGCGCGACCGCGGCCCAGTGGGACACGGCGATGGCGGAATTGGACATGGTCACCGGAGAGGCGCGGGTTCTGATTGGCGCGGGCGAGGCGGAATTGCTGGAGGACGCGGAGGACGGCGGCTTGTTCTCGGGCTTTCTTGGGGCGCTGACGGATGCGACGACCTCGGTGCAAAGCTATGTCGCGGCGGCGGGCGTATTCACGCAACAGGCCGATGCGCTGTTTTCCGCGACGCTTACAATCATCGGGATCTTCGTGTTGCGCACGTTGGTGTTGCCCGTCCTGTTGATGTGGTCGGTGATGGCGGTCTTGCGCAAAAGCGTGGGGTGAGGGCGGATCCCGTACTGGAGGCTGTGCCTGGCGGCGCGCACGGGATTGAGTTGTATTTGGCAAGATGAAGGGGGGAGCGGCGTGCGTTATCTCCGGCGTGTCGCTTTTTTGCGGGTTTGGGTCGGGTGGGTTTGGCGCGGGGCGTGTCTTTAGGGCAATGAGAGCCTGAGATCCTGTCTGAGCCGGAGCGCGCCATGAAGACGACTGTTAAAGCCCTTGTTGTTGGCGGCGGTGCCGTTGGAACCTCGATCGCCTATCATCTGGCAAAGGCCGGGTGGGATGATGTGATGCTGTTGGAGCGGGACGAGTTGACGTCCGGCTCCACCTGGCACGCGGCGGGGTTGTTGCCGCTGTTCAACATGTCTTTCGCCACGACGCATATCCATGACTACAGCGTGAAATTCTACAAGACGCTGGAGGAAGAGACCGGGCTGAACGCCGGGTTCGCCGTGGTGGGTAACTTGCGGATGGCGCAGACGGATGAGCGGATGGACGAGTATATGCTCTACGCGTCTACTGCCGAGACCGTGGGCGTGCCGTTCGAGTTCCTGACGCCGGACGAGGTTGGCGAACGCTGGCCACTGATCCGGACGGAGGACCTGAAGGGCGCGCTGTATCACGCGACGGATGGCTATATTAACCCCGCTGATGTGACCATGGCGATGGCCAAGGGCGCCCGGCAGCGCGGCGTGGAAATCGTGCGCAAGTGGCAGGCGGATGGGTTCCATTGGAACGGCACGGCCTGGGAAGTGACCTGCACGAAGATGGTGGAGAAGGGGGGCAATCTGGTGCCCTCGGACGAGCAGGTGGTCATTACGGCCGAGCATGTGGTGACGGCGAGCGGCAACCACGCGCAGCGCACGGCGCAGATGTTGGGCATCAAGATCCCGGCGATCCCGGTGGAACATCAGTTCATCGTCATGGATCAGGACCCTGCGTTGGTGTCTTGGCGGGTTGAGGGCAATGCGGAACATCCGGTGATCCGCGATGCCGACGCGCAGAGTTATGTGCGTGAGGAACGCGGCGGCTGGATCCTCGGCGTCTACGAAAAGGACGCGCCGGCGCGGTTTGAATATGGCGTGCCGGATGCGTTCCGCGCCGATCTGTTTCCCTTGGCGCTCGACCGGATCGAAGAGCAATACATGGCCATGATCCATCGCATTCCGACTTGTGAGGAATCGGGGCTGAAGGACGATTTCAACGGGCCGATTTGCTATACGCCCGATGGGAACCCATTGGTGGGTCCTGCGCCGCGCATGAAGAACATGTGGCTGGCCGAGGGCTTTTCGTTCGGGATCACGGCGGCGGGTGGCACGGGCTATTACCTGGCGCAGATGATGGTGGAGGGAGAGGCGGAAATCGACATGGCGAGCCTCGATCCGCGGCGGTACGGCGACTGGATGACGACGGAATACGCGGCGCGCAAGAATGAGGAGTGCTATGACCACGTCTACATTCTGCACCACCCTGATGAGGAGCGGCCCGCCTGCCGTCCGCTGAAAACCGCGCCAAGTTACGACCGGATGAAGGCGCGTGGCGCACAGTTTGGCTGCGTGAACGGGTGGGAGCGGCCGAATTATTTCGGGCCGCTGGACGCGCCCGACAGCTTTGACCACGACGCGCGGTCGTTCCGGCGCGGGGGCTGGTGGGACTATGCCAAGGCGGAGGCTGAGGCGGTGCGCGGCGCGGCGGGGCTGATCGACGCCACGGCCTTCACCAAGCACAAGTTGCGCGGGCCGGGGGCAGAAGCGTTCCTGGATTGGTTCACCACCAATAGACTGCCCAAAGTGGGCCGGATCAACCTGACCTACGCGTTGACGGCGGCGGGTACGACGCGGACGGAATACACCATCGTGCGGCTGGCCGAGGACACGTTCTACCTTGTGAGCGCGGGCGCCTGGCAGGCCTATGACAGCGACTACCTGGCGCAGGCGATCAACGACAACGTCGACCGGTTCGGCCCGATGTGGTTGGACGATTGCACCGGGCAGCACGGGGTGTTCGCGATTGCAGGGCCGAAGTCGCGCGATGTGTTGCAGGAGCTGGTCCGCGACGCCGAGCCGTCGACGGTGCTGTCGAACAAGCGATTCCCATGGCTCTCGGCGCGACGGTTGGAGTTGAAGATGTGCCCGGTCAACGCGATCCGAGTGGCTTATACGGGCGAATTGGGGTGGGAGTTGCATCACCCGATGGAGATGCAGAACTACCTGTTCGATCAATTGATGGATGCCGGAGAGAAACACGGGCTGAAGCTGGTGGGGGCAAGGGCGCAGAACTGGTTGCGGCAGGAGAAGTCGTACCGGGCGTTCGGAACCGAATTGGGCCGGGATGCGACGCCGCTGGAGGCGGGGTTGGACCGGTTCGTGGATTTGTCGAAGGACTTCCACGGCAAGGATGCGATGGTCGCGAAGGGCATTCGATCCAAGTGCGTCACCGTCTTGATCGACGGTCCGGCGGATGCAGACCCTTGGGGGCGTGAGGCGCTTGTGGTCGATGGGCAAAAGGTGGGGCGCTTGACCTCTGGCGGGTACTCTGTCGCGTTCGGCAAGCAGATCGGCATGGGATATGTGCGGCCCGATCTGGCGGAGGTGGGCACCAAACTGAAGGTGCGCATGTTCCGGGAGTTGTTCGATGCAGAAGTGGTGGAGGACAGCCCCTATGATCCGAGCAATGCCACGATCCGCGTGGATGGTTAGCCGCAAGGCCGAGGCGGCGTTGGACGGTCTGCTCGAATGAACATGCAGGGATACTCCGCGCGCAGGCAAGTGCCGCGCGCGGAGCTTTGGTCAGTCGTCAAACAAGCGGTAGAAAAGGGTGATGTTGGACGGCGTCGCCCCGTCGCGGCGGACGATAGCGGTGCGGCCCTCGCTGGTTCTCACGCAGATGCGTGAGCCGGGAGCGAAATCCGACATGTTCAGGACAGTCCTGTTGTAGGTTGCATCCCGGCAATCGCCGTAGTTCGAGACCGGGCCGGGGGTCGATCCGATCCGGGCACCGTTGCCGGTGGCCAGGCGGGGTACCACGGGGGCGTGCACCCGGTACCAAAGGTCGAAGCCAGCCATACCGATATTGCCGGTATCAAGATCGACGCGGCGGGTGTTGGGGATCGTGACCGTGCCTGACGACAGCACCGGGGGCACGCCGCCGGGAGGTATGCCGATATAAACCTGAAGCGACGAGACCTCGTTATTCATGATGGCGCCTAACTGGCCCTCGCTGGCGTTCACGTTGCGGCAGAACCCGGACATGAACGGATCAACGCAAAGCCGTACCCGCGCATCGCCGGACAATTGCACCGACGTGATACGGTCATTGGCAGCGGGTGGCAGGTTGTCGATCCTGGTCACGCCGCGACAGAAACTGCCGCCAGTGAAATTGGGCAGATCGTAGAAGCAGGCCTGATTGCCGGTAGGCACGACCGGGCCGGCTTCGTCCTCATCATCATCAGCGGCGGGAATTGGCAGGGCGTCGACACCGCCGGGGCAGACGATTGAAAACTCTGGCCCACCGGGGCCTATGGTCAGCTGAAAGCTGCACCCGGCACCCGGCACCCCTGCGCCGGACGGCGCGGTAAGGTAGCTGGAACTGACCCAGCCATCGGGCCCGGAATGGGTGACGTAGCACCAGCCGTTGGGCTGGCATTCGGTCATGTCCACGACCTCACCGGGGGTGAGCGTGTCGACCACCGAGAACCCAGTTCCCGGTCCAGACCGCACGTTGAGATGAGTAGTAGCTACGGCATTTTCGGCGACCGCGGCGGTGGCCGACGCGATTGTGAGGGTGGCCAAGAGAAACGGTGCAAATTTGGGTAATAAGTAGTGCATGAAACCCTCCGTCAGGCTGCAGGCGGAGGCGGAATGCCTCAATTCGCAGGTGAAACAGTGCAGGTCAGCAGTATCGCCCGAGATGGCCTGGTCAGAATTGAGCAGCGTCAAGTCGGGCTGTTTTTGTGGTGCAAATTCGTGATTTCGCTGCGCCGAAGGACGATGGGTGCCCACGGCTGGCGGGTGCTTAGGCTTGCGTCTGAGCGGCGGTGCGCAGCGCGGCCATGGCCTCTGCCGAGTCGCTGTCTTGAGCCGTGAAGACCTCGAGCGCGTGTTTATAGGCCATCTCGTAGAACAATTTGTGCTGCCCCCAGGCGAGGAAGCCCGCCCCCTTGAGGCCGGGGGGGCGGATCATCAGATCGTTGGGGGCAAGGTTGGACAACATGTCGGACTGGCCCACCAGAAGCGAGCGCATGACCGTCGAGATCACGCCGGGCACCCGAGGGGGCGTCTTGGCGAAGGGGTTCAGGGTCTGGCGCAAAAGCTGCCCGCGGCCGGGCAGGCTGGCGTAGTCCACATGGACAATCTTGTTGGTGGCCTTCTGGACGTTGACCACTACGTTGGGGCCGGACTTCATCCCATGCATCGTGCGGAAAGGCATATTGTCGATGCAGCCGCCATCCACCAGCATCCGCCCGTTACGGGCAAAGAATGGGGGCAAGACGCCCGGAATGGCAGAGGAGGCGCGGATCGCCTCCCAAAGGGGGCCGCGAGTGATCACGGTCTTGTCCATTGCCGACAGATCGGCGGCAACAGCGTAGTAGGGCATCCACAGGTCTTCGATGGGTTCTTCGCCGAAATGCTCCTGAAGGGCAGCGTCGAGGACCTTGTGATCGAGGAAGGCGAACTTGGGCACGGTGATCTTGCGCATCGCGCCGGAGCGCACAAAGATCTGCTCGACGCGGGGGCCTATTTCTTCGGCGGGGACCCCCAGTGCAATGGCGCCCCCCATGGCGGACCCCACCGATGTGCCGCCGACAATGTCGACCGGCAGGCCCAGTTCGTTCATCGCGCGGTAGACGCCGACATGGGCCACCCCGAATGCACCGCCGCCCGACAGGACAAGGCCCACGGCGCGGCCCGCAAGGAAACGGCCCAAACGGGCAATGTCGCCGCCATCGCCGGTCAGCGCCACGTGGTGGTGCAAAAACACGGGCCGCGTATCCAGCCACCGCCCGGTGCCCGGGGCCTTCTGCATCCTGTGCGGATGCAACAAAACGAGGCGACGTTGCGATTCTGGCAGGATCTGGAGCGCGAAAGCCTCCAACTCGGAGGGATCCTGGTAGTGGACGGCCTGTGCCACGATCACCGCCTGGTCGGCCTGCTTCAGGGCCGCTTTCGACCAATCGCTGGCGTCGGGGTTGGCCACGAACAGAACCGTCTGTGCATTTTGTTCCTGCGCGTTGAGCCAGGCGATGGACGCGGGGCTCGTGGGGTCGGCCCGCGCGCCCATGGCTTCAATGAAGGCGGCCTCGGTGACGAGGGCGACCGAGTGGTGGGCTTCCATCGCGGCGCGCAGGTCGGGCACGAAGCGTTCCGGCAGGGGGGCATTCGCGGCGGGCAGGATGCAGAAGGTGCGCGCGGGCGGGCGGCCCGGATCGGGGATCACGCGGGCGGAGGTCTTGGCGAGACGGTCGGCCAACTCGGCGGCCATGGCTTGGGGCAACCCGTCGACCTCGGCGCAGAGCGCGTCATAGGCGGGGCGGTCGATGCGGTAGACAATGCTGTCGCGCGCGGCCACGACATCCGCCGTGCGGGTGGAACCCGTCAGAAACGCGATCTCACCAATGACAGAGCCTGCGCCGATTTCCGCCAGATCCACGCCGTCGCGTTCCACCCGAAAGCGGCCCGAGAACACGAGGTACATCGCCTCGGCGGGCGAGCCGGCAGTGATCAACTTGTGGCCGCGCTCGACCGGCGTTTGCGACAACCGCGCAAAGGCGGGCCCTTGTAACAGATCAAACAGGCCTTCGGGCGCAAAATCGCTTTGCATCAATCGTCTTTCCGGTCGTCTCGTCAGGGGTAAGGTCGCGCGCAGGCGCGGTCCGGGAATTTAACGATACTAAACACGGGATTAGAAAAAAGCGAAACGTGTCTTTACGTTACGTCGTTCGTGGCGGTTTCCCGGCCGTCAGCAGCAGATTGTTGGCGGGCATGTCCTGTGGCGTGGCTGGTTCCAGCCCGGCACGCCGCCACTGATCCAGCACCCAAGTGACATCCTTGTAGCCCGCGCCGGGGTTTTCCACCCGGATGCGGGCATCGAATGCCGCGTCGCCTTCGGACGTGGTTTTGCCATCGCGCAGGAACGGCCCATAGACGACAGCGCGCCCGCCGGGGCGCAGGGCGTGCGCCATTTCCGTCAGGCAGGTCCGTGCCGCTTCCTTGGGCACGAGGTGCAAAAGGTTGGCGAGGCAGATCAAGGCATAGGGGTCGTGCTGCGCGGCCCAACCGGGGGCGCAGGCATCGAGGTCCTGGGGCGGGGCAATGTTGGGCGACGGTTCTGCCGCGATCCATGCCGAGATCGACGCGCGCCGCACTGGGTCCGGGTCCGTAGGGTGCCACTGCAATCCCGGCATCGCAGGGGCGTAGCGGATGACGTGCTGCCCGGTGCCCGAGGCGA
The DNA here is from genome assembly GCF_019195455.1 of Gymnodinialimonas phycosphaerae. Classification (NCBI taxonomy): domain Bacteria; kingdom Pseudomonadati; phylum Pseudomonadota; class Alphaproteobacteria; order Rhodobacterales; family Paracoccaceae; genus Gymnodinialimonas; species Gymnodinialimonas phycosphaerae. The sequence goes on from NZ_JAIMBW010000001.1 coordinate 3,920,877, forward strand.
TTTCCAGGGCGCGGCCCGAGGGGGGCGCGACCTGGGACAGAGCCGCCGTCAACGCATCGCGATTGCGCAGGGCGGCGGGCGCATTCAGCCGCCCATCGTCATACGAGGGCGCGCTGGCATAGGCAGAGGGTTCACCGGCGGCTTGATGCGGGGCCATCAGCCGTCCTGCATGAGGATCTGCAACGCACCGGTAGAGGACATATGTGTCATGAAGGCCTCCATCATGCCGCAGTCCGCGACGATTTCGGCGGCTTGCGCGTCGCTGAGCCCCTCGGGGTTGTCGATATCGGCGCTGCCATTCATCACCTCTTCCGGGGTGATCGTGTCCAGTTGCGCTTCCATCGAGGCGACCATGGCCTCCATGGCGGGCTCGCCGACTTCGGCCACGAAGCCGTCGTACATGCAGGTATAAGCCGCGCGCAGGCCGTCAGACCACTCGGCCGAGGGCATGTTGCCTTCCAGCGCGGGGGTCTGGGCCACCATGGTGTCGAACATCATGCCGTTGATGGTGACCGCGACGGCCTCCAACCGCTCGAACGTGGACTGCGCGGCGGCGGGCGGGGCGACAGACAGGAACGCTGTCGCAAGAAGTGTGCTGCGGATCATTGGCTTTGCAACGCCTGCATGGCGCCGGATTCCGCGAGGCGCTGCATTTGCAACTCCAGAAGGCCGCATTCGGTATTGATCTGCTGCACTTGCGCCGGGGTCAGGCCCTCGGGCACGCCAGCGCTGAACGTGCCGTCCAGAAGGTCCGAGGGGCGGGCGCTGGCGATGGCGGTCTCGAATTCGACCAGCATGGCTTCGACCCCGGCTTCTCCGACGGCGCGTTCGTAGTCACGCAGTGCGCAACGGCCCGCGCGCCGCTCGGGGCGTCCCCAATCGGCGGACGGCAGAATGCCTTGCAGCACCGGATACTGGGCCGCGAGGCCCTCGTAGGTGAGTGTTGTCATCTGCTCGCTCAACGCTTCGAAGCGGTCAAGTTGCGATTGGGCAGCAGCGGCGAAGGGCAGGCTGATCAGGGCGCAGGCAAGGCCGGCACGCAAGAAGGGTCGGGGCATAAATCTCTCCGAATAACGTTTTGTCTAAGAATAGGGGTCTTCCGGGCGAGTTCCAAGTTCCGGGTTTCCCGACCTGTACGATCACCATGGTGCTGACGCGGGACCTTGGGGCGCAAAGTGCCGGTTTTGCACGGGGTTTGGCGCACACGGCATTTTGATCAGAAGCGCGCGGGAGAGAGGGCCGCGATGGTCGCCGCGTCCAGCACGCAGGACGCGCCCGAAACGAGGTCCGCCAGCAGTTGGCTGGCGGCGGGAGCGGTCTGGAAGCCGTAGCCGCCCTGGCCCGCGGACCAAAGGAAGGTGGGGTCTTGCGCGTCTGGCCCGATGACGAGGCAGCGATCCGGCGCGAAGGTGCGCAGGCCCGCCCAGGTCGCGGTGACGCGGGTCACTTCCTCGGTCACGAAGGGCTGGTAGCGGGCAATGCCCTTGGCCAGCACCATGTCATCGGCGAAGGCATCGTGGGGCGTGGTGGGGTCTTCCTCGGCGGGGGACACCAACCAGGCACCGGCGTCGGGCTTGGCGTACCAGCTTTCACCGGGGGCCATCAGCATCGGCCAGGTGCTGACGTCATGCCCGCCCGGGGCGGGCATCCGCGCCATGGAGCGGCGCATTGGGGTGAGGCCCAGGGGCGCGATGTTGGCAAGGGTGGCGATCTGGTCGGCCCAAGCGCCGGCCGCGTTCACGATATGGCGGGCGTGGTGCGTTTGGGTCGGGGTTGTGACGTCCCAACCGAGGGCGGTGCGGGTGATCGCGGTGACCCTTTCGCCCGCGTGCACGGCCCCGTTCGCCCGGATCTGACGGGCGAAATGCTGCACCATGCGGTCGGTGTCGATATCGAACGCGTCCTCATGGTGGGCGGCGCGGTTGATGTGGGAGGTATCGAGGATCGGCACGATTGCTTTCGCGTCGGCGACCGGGATCTCGGTCAGGTCCATGGTGGCGATGTCATGGGCCATTGCGTCGTCATCGCCGGGACCCGCAAGCAGCAGGAGGCCCCGGGGCGACAGCAGCCCGCCATCCAGGGTGTTGTGGTCTTGGGCGGAGGCCTTGTTGAGCGCAACCGTGACAGGATGGCCGTAGTTCGCCTCGTATAGGGCGGCAGAGCGCCCTGAGGTGTGGTACGCGAGCGCGGGTTCGGCCTCCAGCAAACACACGGTGCCGAGGGCCGCGAGACGGGCGCCCGCAGAGGTGCCCGCAATGCCGCCGCCGATGATCAGGAAATCGTAGGTCATGGGGAAGGGGTCGCATGGGCGGGGGGCTTGGGCAAGGGGGGGCGTGGTCAGTGGGGGCATGGCCAGTGGGAGGCATGGAGTGTGGGGGCATGGCAGGTGGTTCCGGGCAGCGCTTCGTTTCAGCGGATCCTGCGGGTGGTGAGGGCGGGTGAGTTGTATTTGGCAAGATGAAAGAAGGAGCGGTGCGCAGCGCGGCGGCCGGGTGCGGCGGTTCGTGCGCCGCGAATGGGAAAGGCCCGCCGGGTGGGGCGGGCCTTGTGAGGATTCGCGGGGAAGCGAGATCAGTTGGGGATTTCGCCGGTGATGCCTTCAACGTAGAAATCCATGCCAGCCAGCGTGCCATCGTCGGCCACTTCGCCGTCGGCCAGCCATGCGGTGCCATCCTGGCGGTTGATCGGGCCGGTGAACGGGTGGTATTCGCCCGCCGCAATCGCATCGATCATCGCTTGGGCCGACGCCTGGACTTCGGCCGGGATCGCCTCGGTCATTTCGCCAATGGCGACCATGCCTTCTGCGATACCTTCCCAGGTATCGGATTGCGTCCAGGTGCCTTCCATCGCCTCGCCGACGCGGCGGATGTAGTAGGGCGCCCAATCATCGATGATCGAGGACACGCGCGGACGGGGCGCGAACTGGAACATGTCGGATGCTTGGCCGAACGACAGGATCCCGGCCTCTTGCGCGGCGGCTTGCGGCGCGGTCGAGTCGGTATGTTGCATCAGCACATCGGCGCCTGCGTCGATCAGCGCCTGGGCAGCATCGCCTTCGACAGCCGGGTCGAACCAGGTGTAGGCCCACACGACGCGGAATTCGATGTCGGGGTTCACTTCGCGCGCGTGAAGGTAGGCGGAGTTGATGCCGCGAATGACCTCGGGGATCGGGTAGGAGGCGATGTAGCCCACGATGTTGGTTTCGGTCAGATGGCCTGCGATGTGACCAATGACGGCGCGGCCTTCGTAGAAGCGGGCCGAGTAGGTGGAGACGTTGTCATGCTCGCGCAGGTAGCCGGTCGCGTGTTCAAAATAGACGTCCGGGAACTGGCCCGCGACGGCGTTCGTCGCCTCGCCGTAGCCGAAAGACGTCGTGAACACCATGTCGGCGCCGCCAAGGACCATCGTGGTGATCGCGCGCTCTGCGTCGGCACCTTCCGGCACAGATTCGAGGAACACGGTCTCGACCGCATCGCCATAGTGCTCTTCCACGGCCAGGCGCGCCTGATCATGTTCATAGGTCCAGCCGTAATCACCGGGCGTGCCGATGTAGATGAAGCCGACCTGAAACGGGTCGTCTTGCGCCATGGCGGCACCGGCAAGGCCTGTGGCCAGCGCCACGCCGGCCAGTAGTGAGGTTGTCAGTTTCATAGGTCATCCCCTGTTGTTGGAGTCTCGGTTGCGGTTTCTGGTGTGTCCGTGGGGCTGGCCTCGGTCAAGGCCGCCGTCACAAGGCCTGCGGGCACGGCGATGATGCCGATGCCGATCAGCATGACGAGGCCGGTGAAGATTCGCCCCCCTGCCGTAATCGGATAGACGTCGCCGTAGCCAACGGTGGTGAAGGTCGCAATCGCCCACCACAGGCTTTCCGGGATCGAGGAGAAGCCATCGGGTTGGGCCTCATGCTCGAAATGGTAGATGCCCACGGCCGCCAGATAGAGCGCCACGCAGGCAATGAAGAAGAAGATCGCAAATTCCGTTTTCGCGCGGTCCAGCGCGCGGGTGATACGGTCCAGCGCACGATTGGCCTTGAACAGCTTCAGCAGCCGCAGGATGCGCAGCAGGCGGATGGCGCGGATGGTGGCGAAATCCGGCAGCAGGAAGATCAATGCGGGCACGATGGCAAGGAAATCGATGATGCCCCAGAAGCTGAACGCATATTTCAGGGGCTTTTCCGAGCAGGTCAGGCGCAAGACATATTCGACGACAAACAGGCTCAGGATCACGATCTCGGCGATGACGAGCGCCGTGTTCACTCTGGGCGGGAGGTCCGGTAACGTTTCGAGCGCGATCACAACGGCGGAGGCGCAGATCAGGGCGTAAATCCCAAGCGCCACGCCACGGCCCCAGCGCGGGTGCGTGCCGTCCAGAATGCCGATGATGTCCGTGCGTTTCATCGTCTTAACCGCTCGCATGGAAGGTCTTGCCGAGGGAGGCAGGGGCGTTGATGGCGGCTTTCGCCCGGTCCGAGGACATCACGACCAGAACGATGATCGTCACAAGGTAGGGCGAGGCGTCCAGAAGGGCGACGGGCACGGGCACCTCTGCCGCCTGCAGGCGCAGTTGCAGCGCCGCGATGCCGCCGAAAAGCCAGGCGCCGAACAGCACGCGCCCCGACTTCCACGCCGCGAACACCACCAGCGCCAGGGCGATCCAGCCTGCGCCGGCCGTCATGCCCTGTACCCAATTCTCGACGTAGACAATCGACAGGAAGGCCCCACCGAGACCCGCCATCGCCCCGCCGAAGACAATCGCGGCGCAGCGGATGCGGATCACCTTGTAACCCAGCGCATGGGCCGCGTCGTGGCTTTCCCCCACGGCGCGGATGATCAGGCCCGTGCGGGTATGCTTCAGCACGTATGCAATCGCGAAAACGGCGGCCACGGCCAGGTAGGTGACAAGATCATGGCCCAAAAGGATGGGGCCGATGACGGGCATCTCGCGCAGGGCTTCGGGCAGGGGTTTGGCCACATCGGGGATCGGCTGGCCTTCGTACCCCACGCCCAGAAGGGCAGCGAGGCCGAGGCCGAAGAGGGTGAGCGCAAGGCCTGTGGCGACCTGGTTGGACATCAGGAATTGCGTGAGGAAGGCGAAGATCAGCGACAGCGCCGCGCCGCCCGCCATGCCCGCAATGAACGCCAGCGTGGGCGAGCCGGTGTTGTGCGCCACGATGAAGCCACAGACCGCGCCCATGATCATCATCCCCTCGACGCCCAGGTTCAGGACGCCGGATTTCTCGACCACCAATTCCCCAAGCGCGGCCAGCAGGACGGGGGTGGAAATGGTGATAAGGGCCACGATGAGGGTGACGGGATCAATTATCATCGGCCAGCTCCGAACACGATGCCTGCCCACAGGAACACGAAGGCTGCCAACGCCCCCACACTTGCGCCGAGGGAAAGGGCGTGGTGCCGCGCCCAGGAAGATCGAGGCGGTGGCGGATCATTGCGGCGGCGCCATTTTGCGAAGCGGTCGGCACCGAGGATCACGGCAAGCTGGACTAGCAGAAAAGGCAGACCGAGAAGCAAGATCATCCACCCGAAATCGAACAGGACGAACCATAACACGAGGACGCCCATGAAGCCGTAGAACAGCGCAAGGGCCATGCTCAGGGCGGTCCAGACCATGTCTTTACACTCGAATGGTCGATAGGTGCTCATGCCACGCGCTCCCGTCCGATGCGCAGGCGGTAGTTCGACAGCACGTCAAGCGCCAGAAGGAAGAACAGGAGCATGCCCTGGAACGCCTGGATGGCGGGGGCGGGGACTTGCAGGAGCAGTTGCGCCAGCTCTCCGCCAATATACGTGAGCGCCATCAACAGGCCCGCAAACAAGATGCCGATGGGGTGGAGGCGGCCAAGGAAGGCCACGATGATCGCGGTAAAGCCGTAGCCGACGTTGAAATCGATGGTGATCTGAGCGGCAGGGCCTGTGGCCTCGAACACGCCAGCAACGCCCGCCAGCGCGCCCGAGACGCCAAGGCAGAGCAGCACCATGCGCGCCGGGCTGACTCCCGAGAAGCGCGCGGCACGGGGCGCTTGGCCTGCCAGCTTGATCTGGTAGCCGAGCAGGTGTTTTTGGAACAGGACGTAGGCCGCGATGACGGCGATCAGGGCGGCAACAACACCAAGGTGGATGCCGGTGCCGTCCCAGATCTCGGGGTTGTTGGTGCCCGCGTGGCGCGCCAGGTTGCGCGAGCCGGGGAAGCCCTGACCATCAGGATTACGCAGCCAATTGGTCGCCGCAGAGGCCAGAATGGCCTCGGCCACGTAGACCAACAGCAGCGACACGAGGATTTCGTTGGTGTTGGCTTTGATCTTCAGGATTGCGGGGATCATCGCCCATAGCATGCCGCCCGCAAGCGCCGCTACGATCATGCCGGGGAAGATCAGCGGATGCTCGGACGGCCAGAAGGCAAGGCCGAACGCGGCACCGCAAAGCGCGCCGATGATGTACTGTCCTTCGGCCCCGATGTTCCAGATGCCCGCGCGAAATCCCAGCGACAGGCCAATGGCGATCAGGATCAGCGGTCCGGCTTTTACCAGCAGTTGTGGGCGAGAGAAGGCAGCGAAGCGTTCGTGGAACAGGGGATCCCAGAAGATCACGCGTATGACCTCCAACGGGTCCTGGCCGAGGGCCGCGAACATGAGGCCCCCTGCGATCATCGTGAGGATCACGGCGATAAGCGGGGTGGACAGGGACCAGAACCGCGACGGAGTGGGGCGTTTTTCGAGGCGGATCATATGTGGGCCTCGGGGCTTGCATCTTTCATCCCGTGGGCCCCGCCAAGCATCAGGCCGATGTCTTCCATGGAGAGGCCGCGCGCGGGGCAGGGATCGCTGAGGCGGCCTTCGTTCAGGGCGCAGAAACGGTCAGAGATTTCCAGCAGTTCGTCGAGGTCCTGGGAAATCACGATGACACCGGCACCGCCCTCGGCCAGGTTGAGCAGCGCCTGGCGGATGTCGGCGGCGGCGGAGGCATCGACGCCCCATGTGGGCTGGTTCACGACAAGGATCTTCGGGTCCTGAAGGATCTCGCGCCCGATGACGAATTTCTGCAGGTTCCCACCCGAGAGTGCCCGGGCAGCGACGTGATTTCCGGGGGTGCGGACGTCGAATTGCGCAATGATGTCATCGGCGAAGGCGCGCGCCCTGGGCCAGTTGATGAAGCCTTTCGCGGCAAGTCCCTTGCGGGCCTGCCCGGTGAGCACGGCGTTTTCCGTCAGCGACATGTCGGGGGCGGCGGCGTGGCCCAACCGCTCTTCCGGGGCCGAAAGCAGGCCACTGGCGCGACGCGCGTTTGGCCCCTCTGCGCTGATGTCGCGGCCCAGGTACGTCAACGTGCCGGGCGGGGTTGTCCGTTCGCCGGACAAAACGGCCAGCAACTCATCCTGACCATTTCCCGCCACGCCGCCGATGCCCAGGACTTCACCGGCGCGCACCGCCAGCGACACTTCCTTGAGTGAGGTACCGAAAGGGTTCGTAGCGGTCTGGCTGAGAGCGTTCAGCGACAGCAGCGCCTCGCCGGGTTCGGTCGCCGCGCGGGCGGGCACGGCCAGGGATTTGCCCACCATCATCTCGGCCATTTGCGCGGCAGAGGTCTGTTTCGGATCACATTCGCCTACTTTCTTGCCTAGGCGCAGGATCGTGGCGGCATCGCAGAGCGCGCGGATTTCTTCCAGCTTGTGCGAGATATAGAGGATCGCCGTGCCTTCGGCGCTGAGTTTGCGCAGCGTGTGAAACAGGATTTCGACCTCCTGCGGGGTGAGGACGCTGGTCGGCTCGTCCATGATCAGAAGCTTGGGGTCCTGTAGGAGGCAGCGGATGATCTCCACCCTCTGCCGTTCCCCGGCAGAAAGGTTGCCCACAAGGCTTATCGGATCCAGCGGCAAGCCGTAGGCGGTGCTGACCTCGGTGATGCGCGCGCTGAGATCGCGGGGTTTGGGCGGGTTCTCCATCCCGAGTGCAATGTTTTCGGCAACGGTGAGGGCTTCGAACAGTGAGAAATGCTGAAACACCATGGCGACGCCCGAGGTGCGCGCGGCGCGCGGCTCGGCCGGGGTGTAGGGCGCGCCGTTCAGCGCCATGGTGCCGCTGTCGGGGGTGACGAGGCCGTAGATCATCTTGACAAGCGTGGACTTGCCCGCGCCGTTTTCGCCCAGAAGCGCGTGGACTTCACCGGGCTGAATCGCGAAGGACACGTCGTCATTCGCGATGACGCCGGGATAGGCCTTGGTCAGCCCCCGGATGTCGAGCAGCGCTGTTGTCATGTCCCCCCGGGCGCAGTTTGTGCTGATTCTAGCAGCATCTGCCCACCAAGTAGCCGTGCGGCCACGCCAATCGCAATGGCTTGGGGATGTTTGCCAAGACTTGGGTCGCCAATTGGACACATGATGCGTGAAATTTGGGCGTCTGAGTGGCCAAGCTGCCGGAGTCGCTTGCGAAAGCGCGCCCATTTGGTGGCGGAGCCAATGACGCCTGCCGTGGCGAAGTCGTGCGCAAGCGCGGCGTGGCAGAGCGCGAGGTCGATGTCGTGGGAGTAGGTGGCAATCAAATGGTGCGCGTTGGACGGCGCGTGGGGCATCAGGCGCGGCGGATCGGCGGCGACGGCCTTGTGTATGGTGCTGGGGATATCCTGTGGAAAACGATCCGGCGCCGTGTCGACCCACGTCAGGGCGAAGCCGGGAAGAGGGAAGAGGCTGTGGACAAGAGCGCGCCCCACATGGCCCGCCCCCCAGATCCAGAGGGCGGTCTTTTCTGTTTCAGCACAACGCGCTGCAGGCTGGAATTCAAGTGTTACGGCGCCGCCGCAGCACTGGCCGAGAGCCGGGCCGAGGGGGAAAACGTGGCGCGCATGGGTCGGGCCGCCGTCCAGCATGGCGCGGGCGAGGCGCATCGCCTCCCATTCCAGCGCGCCGCCCCCGATGGTGCCTTCGATCCGGTCGCCATGGACCAGCATCGAGGTGCCCTCGTTGCGCGGGGCAGAGCCTTTGACCTCTGCGATCGTGACACGAATGGGCGTCATGCGCGTGCGCGGCCCACGGCAGCGAGGATGGCTTCTGGCGTGGCGGGGGCTTGCAGGTCTGGGAAGTTCGCCCCAGCGCTGGCGCAGGCGTGGGAGAGGGCGGAAAAGACGCTGATGCCAAGCATGAAGGGCGGCTCGCCCACCGCCTTGGAGCGGTAGATCGTGTCCTCTCGGTTTGCCGCATCGTAAAGCGAGACGTTGAAGATATCGGGCGCATCGGAGGCGCAGGGGATCTTGTAAGTCGACGGCGCGTGGGTCTTGAGGGCGCCTTTGGCATCCCAGACCAATTCTTCCATGGTCAACCATCCGGCGCCCTGGACGAAGCCGCCTTCGATCTGGCCGATATCGAGCGCAGGGTTGAGAGACGCGCCCGCGTCATGGAGAATATCGGTGCGCAGGATACGGTTCTCGCCGGTCAGGGTGTCGATGACGACCTCGGAACAGGCGGCGCCATACGCGAAGTAGAGGAAGGGACGGCCTTGGCCCTTGAGGCGGTCCCAGGCGATTTTGGGGGTCTTGTAGAAGCCGGTCGCAGAAAGGGAAATCCGCGCCATATAGGCGCGCTGCACGGCCTCATCAAACGGCATTTCGGCGGTGGGCGACCGAACCAAGCCGTCCTCGAAGGTGATGTCCGCAGGCTCCGCGTGCAGTTCGGCCGCCACCCCCTCTGCGATCCGTTTACGGATCTTATCGCAGGCGGCTTGCACCGCCATCCCGTTGAGGTCGGTTCCGGACGACGCAGCGGTGGCCGAGGTGTTGGGCACCTTGCCGGTATCCGTTGCAGTGATCTTCACACGCTCTGGCGCCACGCCAAAGCGGTGCGCGGCCACTTGCGCGACCTTCTGGAAAAGGCCCTGGCCCATCTCTGTGCCGCCGTGGTTGAGGTGGATCGAGCCGTCTTGGTAGACATGTACCAACGCGCCCGCCTGGTTCAGATGGGTCAGCGTGAAAGAGATGCCGAACTTCACCGGCGTCAGCGCGATGCCGCGCTTGAGCACCGGTTCGCGTGCGTTCCAATCGTCCACGCGGGCGACGCGGGCCGTGTAATCACATTGCTCTGCCAAACGCTCGGTCATCTCGTTCAGGAGGAAATCTTCCACCTCCATCCCATAGGGCGTCGTATTGGGCGTTTGCCCCCCCGCAACGGGCGAATGGGCCCCGCCAAATCGTTTCGCGCCCCCTTCGCTGGTCACACGCACCGCGCCACGTCCCTTTAGATCCGCCGTCTCCAGCCGTGCTCCCTTCATCTTGCCAGAAAAACTCCCGCCGGAGGCTCGGCCCTCGGTCAAGGGCGCCTCCCGGTAATAATTCAAGCGCCGCAGCGCCAGGGGCTCTATCCCCAACTGATGGGCGGCGTGATCCATCACCCGCTCGATCCCGACCATGCCTTGGGGGCCGCCAAAGCCACGAAAGGCGGTGGCGGACTGCGTGTTGGTTTTCCAGCGGTGAGAGGTGATCCGGGCGGCAGGCAACAGATACGCGTTGTCGGCATGGAGCATGGCGCGATCGGCAACGGGTAGCGACAGGTCCATCGCCCACCCGCAGCGGATGTGCTGGGTGAAATCGACGCCAACCAGGCGCCCGTCGGCATCGAAACCCGCGCGGTAATCGATTGTCGCATCGTGGCGCTTGCCGGTGATGATGAAATCATCATCGCGATCATAGCGCATCTTGCAGGGCCGCCCGGTCTGCGCGGCGATGATGGCACAGGCAATGGCCAGATGGTTGCCTTGGCTTTCCTTGCCGCCGAACCCTCCGCCCATGCGGCGCACCTCCACGCGGACCGCGTGCATCGGCAGGCCAAGGGCATCGGCCACCTTGTGCTGGATCTCGGTCGGGTGCTGGGACGAGGAGTGGATGACCATGTCGCCGCCTTCTTGCGGCAGGGCGAGAGCGGATTGCCCCTCAAGATAAAAATGCTCCTGCCCGCCGATGTCGAGGCGGCCCTCGACCACATGAGTGGCAATGCGCAGGGCCTCGTCCACGTCGCCCTTGGAATAAATGCGCGGCCCGTCCTCGAACCGGCTATTGGCAGCCTGAGCCTCTTCGATGGTCAGGATCGGTGTCTCATCCTGAAAGATAGGCTGCGCCAGGGCAGCCGCGCGGCGGGCCTCCAGATGGCTGCGCGCGGCAACCAAGAACAGGGGCTGTCCCGCGTAGTGGATCGTGCCGTCCGACAGAAGCGGTTCGTCATGGTTGGACGGAGAACAATCGGGGATCTGCGCCAGGTCCGCCCCCGTCACAACTGCGAAGACGCCAGCGGATGAGCGGGTGGCGCGCAGGTCCATGTCCGTGACATGGCCCTTGGCAACCGTCGACAAGCCGAAGGCCAGATGCAGGCAATCGGGCGGGGTCGGAATATCGTCCACGTAGCGCGCGGCGCCTGTGACGTGCAGGCGCGCGGCGTCGTGGGGGAGGGGTTTGTGCACGCTCATGGCTGCACCTCCAGAACGTTGGTGGCTTGGCCCGACATCTCGGCCACATAACGCAGGAGCATGTTCCGGGCGGCCTCCAACCGATAAACGCTGGACGCGCGCATATCCGAGAGCGGGGCGAAGTCCTGGGCGAAAGCAGGCAGCGCCGCACGTGCGGACGCTTCCGAGAAATCCGCGCCCAAAAGTGCCTTCTCCACAGCCGTTGCCCGCTTCGGCGTGCCCGCCATGCCACCAAAGGCGATGCGGGCGGTCTTGATCATGCCGCCCTCCACTGAGAGGTTGAATGCCCCGCAGACGGCCGAGATGTCCTGATCGAACCGTTTCGACAGTTTGTAGACGCGCAGCGTGTCGGACTGCGCAGGAAGGCTGACGGCCTCGACGAACTCACCGGGCGCAAGATCCTGTTTGCCGTAGCTGAGGAAGAACTCCTCCAGCGGTAAATCGCGGCGGGCATCGCCGTGGCGCAGGTGCAGGGTGGCCCCGAGGGCGATGAGAGCGGGAGGGTTGTCGCCGATGGGCGAGCCGTTGGCGATGTTGCCGCCGATCGTCGCGGCGTTGCGGACCTGGACTGAACCATAGCGGCGGATCATCTCGGCATAGCTGGGGTGGCGCGGGGCCATGGCGGTAAGAACATCGGTCATATTGGTCATCGCGCCGATGCGGATGGTTTCCTGATCCGCATCAATGCCCTTCAAATCGCTGCATTGGTTCAGGAATGCGACCTCGCCCAGGTCGCGGTGCTGCTTGGTGACCCAAAGGCCCACGTCCGTGGCGCCGGCGATCAGCGTGGCGTCGGGATGGGCGGCGTACCATGCGGCCAGTGCGTCGGAGTCGGTGGGTATGAAGGGGGAGGAGTCCTTGTTGGAAGAAAGGGGGGACGCTGTCCCCCGTCCTTCGGACTCCCCCTGGGATATTTCTGGAACAGGGAAGAAGTGAGAGGCGATAGCGGCGGCGTCGGTTTTCATATGGGGCGGGATGGGCGCCGTGGAAGCGGCGCGCGCGGCGCGCAGGATCGGGGCGTAGCCCGTGCAGCGGCAGAGGTTGCCAGCGATCTGGTCTTCATGATCCGTGGCACCGTTCAGGTGCGCGGTCGCCATAGAGGCGATGAAGCCGGGCGTGCAGAAGCCACATTGGCTGCCGTGATGTTCGACCATGGCCTGTTGCACGGGGTGCAGGGTGCCATCGGGGGCGGCGATACCTTCGACCGTGCGCACCGCACGGCCTTCGAGTTGCGGCAGAAACAGGATGCAGGCGTTCAGCGACCGGGCGGTGCCGTCAGCATCCGTCACCATGACGGTGCAGGCACCGCAGTCGCCTTCATTGCAGCCCTCTTTGGTACCGGTCAGTCGCGCATCTTCGCGCAGCCAGTCCAGAAGCGTGCGTGTTGGCGCCGCCTCCACCGTCTGCGGCTCTCCGTTCAGAAGGAACCGGGTTGTCATATGGCAATGCCCACCGCGTTACTGGAGCTTTGGGGTGGTCGTCCGGCCCTCGATGCGGCGTAGAGGGCGGGCCCGGTTTGTCTGACCTGCGCGCTAGGACAAACCATTTGCCGTCAATAATCAAGCAATGTTCTTGCCCGTCACAGGCCTTGGGCGGTGACGTCGAGTTGCGCGGCGGCGGTGCCCCATCCGTCCTCGAAGCCCATCGCTTGGTGTTGGGCGCGGGCCTCGGACGTCGCGTGACGCACCACAACCCGGTACGCGGTGCCAGTGCCACTTGGGGAAAGCGTGACGGTCGCCGTCATGAAGCCGCCCCCGGTGGGGCGAAAGTTTTCGGACAGCGCGTCGGTGAAGGACAGGCTTCGGCCTTCCTCAAGTGTCAGAAAGCAGCCCTCGGACGGCATGTCTTCGCCATCGGGGCCTTGCATGCGGGTGAAGAAGCGTCCGCCGGGACGGGGGTCGATCACGGCCTCGGCACAACGCCAAGGGGGTGGCGTGAACCAGCGACACAACACGTCCGCATCGGTCCAGCAGCGCCAGACCTTGGCGGGCGGCGCGGTGAGGGTGCGGTCGAGGACAAGGTCGAGGTCTGGGCGAAAATCCGTGGGCAGGTTGGGCGATGTCACGTCGTGACGCCTTCGATGTGACGGGCGAGGTTTTCCAACGCGTGGGTCCAACCGCCTTCGACCTCGGGCAATACTTCCTGGCCCGCAAAGCTGGCAACGAAGATCGTAACGTCCAGGTCGGTGGTCGTGCCTGTCGCAGCCAGATCGAAGATCGCCAGAGACGTCGCGAAAGCCGCGCCCTCGGCCTCCAGCGTCTCGGCGTAGGAGATGCGGTTGGGCGTGATCTCGACCCAGTCGGTGCGCACGGTGACATAGGGGTTGTCCGCTGGCCAGCAGGTGGAAATCTCGCGGACACCGGGGGCGGGGGCAGGCTGGTCCTTGATCAGCACGACCATGTCGGCATCCGGAGTGCCCCAAACCATGCGCGCCTCGGGGCTGGTCAGGGCGGTCGCCACTCGGGCCGGGTCGGCGGGCAGTTTGCGCGTGAATGTGAGCGTCTTGGTGTCAGTCATGGGGTGTCCTTTTGCAGGTAGGCTTCAAGCCGGTCCAGTTTCGCAGTCCAGATGGTTCTTTGCTGGTCAATCCAGGTGTCTGCGGCCTCCAGCGCCTCGGGATGGAGGGTGCAGATCCGGGTGCGACCGACTTTGCGGGAGGTCACGAGGCCCGCACGCTCCAATTGTGCCAAATGCTTGAGGAAGCTGGGAAGCGCCATGGCATGGGGGTGTGCGAGCGCTTTGACGGGCGCCTCGCCCTCGCAGAGTTGAGCGATGACGGCACGCCTGGTGGGGTCGGCGAGGGCTGCGAAGAGGTGGTCTAGATGGTTAGCCATAGGGATAAGTAACATGGGGTGTAGCCAAAAGATAGCCGTTTGGCTAAGTTTATTTATCCACAAGATCAGGTGGTGGAGCGCTGGCGCGCCGCTAGGGGGTGCGGTAGCGTTGTCGCCATGACCGAAGCACCCAAGTTCATCCACCTGCGCCTCCATACCGAATACTCGTTGCTGGAAGGCGCGATGAAGGTGAAGAAAATGCCCGGTATGGTGGCCGACGCAGGCATGCCCGCCGTCGCCGTGACCGACACCAACAACATGTTTTGCGCGCTCGAATTCTCGGAAATGGCGAAGAAAGCGGGGGTACAGCCCATCATTGGCTGCCAGATCGATGTTGAGTACGAGGTCGCCGCCCCCGGAGAGAAGCCGCGCCCGCCCGCCGCCATCGTGCTATTGGCCCAGAATCGCAAGGGCTATGAGAACCTGATGAAGCTGAACTCCGCGCTGTACCTGCGCGGCGACGGCTCTGTCCCCCATGTGACCTTGCCAGAACTGACAGAGCATGCCGACGGCCTGATCTGCCTGTCCGGTGGCCCCGACGGACCTGTCGGCCAGCATCTGCGCGCGGCGCAATTGCCGAAGGCAGAGGCGATGTTGAAGACGTTGTCGGCGATCTATCCGGACCGTCTATATGTGGAATTGCAACGTCACCCCGGCGAAAACGGCCTGCCAGAAGCAGAAAAACTGACGGAGCGCGGCCATGTGGAGTTGGCTTACGCGCTGGGTTTGCCGCTGGTTGCCACTAACGATGTGTATTTTCCGAAGTCCGAGATCTACGAGGCCCACGACGCGATGCTTTGCGTCGCCCAAGGCGCCTACGTCGACCAGTCCGAGCCGCGCCGTCGCCTGACGCCGCAGCACTATTTCAAGTCGCCCGAAGAGATGGCCGCCCTGTTCGCGGACCTGCCGGAGGCCTTGGAAAACACGATAGAAATCGCACAGCGCTGCGCGTTCCGGGCGGAAATGCACGACCCGATTCTGCCGAAGTTCGCCGACGACGAGGTGTCCGAACTGCGCCGCATGGCCAATGAGGGCTTGCAGGAGCGCCTGCGCGTGATCCCGCATGCAGCATCGGTAGAGGAATACCAGGCGCGGCTCGATTTCGAGTTGGAGATCATCGAAGGCATGGGGTTTCCCGGCTACTTCCTGATCGTGGCCGACTTCATTCAATGGTCCAAAGATCAGGCGATCCCGGTGGGTCCTGGGCGGGGCTCGGGTGCCGGATCGCTGGTGGCCTATGCGCTGACCATTACCGACCTTGATCCCCTGCGCTATTCCCTGCTGTTTGAACGCTTCCTGAACCCTGAACGTGTCTCGATGCCCGATTTCGACATCGACTTCTGCATGGATCGCCGGGAAGAGGTGATCCGTTATGTGCAGGAGAAATATGGCCGTGACCGGGTGGGGCAGATCATCACCTTCGGCGCGTTGCTTTCAAAGGCCGCCGTGCGTGACGTGGGCCGGGTGTTGCAGATGCCGTTCGGGCAGGTGGACCGGTTGTCGAAGATGATCCCGGTGGAGGGCGTGAAGCCCGTGAGCATCGCCCAAGCCATCAAGGATGAGCCGCGCTTCATCGAGGAAATGCGCGAGTCCGAGCAGGATAAGCGCGATGGCCGCGTGAACCCGACGCGTCGTCTGATGGATTATGCCGAGAAGATCGAGGGGCTCTTGCGCAACGCCTCCACCCACGCGGCGGGTGTGGTGATCGGGGACCGTCCGCTGGACGAGTTGGTGCCGCTGTATCGCGACCCACGCTCGGACATGCCCGCGACGCAGTTCAACATGAAATGGGTGGAGCCTGCCGGGCTGGTGAAGTTCGACTTTCTGGGCCTTAAGACCCTGACGGTGATTCAGAACGCGATTGACTTGATCCACGCCTCGGGTCGTCAGTTGCACGAAGGGCCAGACGGGACACGGCTTTATGAGCCGCCCGAGGGGGCGGAAAACCAGATCAACTTGATCCCGCTGGACGACAAGGCGTCCTACGACCTTTACGCCAGTGCCAAGACGGTCGCGGTGTTCCAGGTGGAATCCAGCGGCATGATGGATGCGCTCCGGCGCATGAAGCCCGACTGTATCGAGGATATCATCGCGCTGGTTGCGCTCTATCGCCCCGGCCCGATGGAGAACATCCCGAAGTTCTGCGAGGTGAAGAACGGGCTGTCAAAGCGCGACACGCTGCACCCTACTGTGGACCACCTGCTGGATGAGACGCAGGGCATCATCGTCTATCAGGAACAGGTGATGCAGATCGCACAGGAAATGGCGGGATACTCCCTTGGCGGGGCCGACATGCTGCGCCGCGCCATGGGCAAGAAGATCCAGGAAGCGATGGACGCGGAGCGGCCGAAGTTCCTGAAGGGGGCCGCTGAAAACGGTGTGGATGAGTCCAAGGCGCTGGAGACCTGGGCGCTTCTGGACAAGTTCGCCAACTACGGTTTCAACAAGTCCCACGCCGCCGCCTACGCCGTGGTGTCCTACCAAACGGCATGGCTCAAGGCCAACCACCCCGTGGAATTCATGGCCGCCGTGATGAACTGCGACATCCATCTGACCGACAAACTCGCCGTCTACAAGCAAGAGGTCGACCGGATGGGGATCGAGACTGTTGCGCCTTGCGTTAACCGGTCGGCGGCGACGTTCACGGTGGAAGATGGCAAGATCCTCTATGCCTTGGGGGCGCTCAAGAACGTGGGCGTCGAGGCGATGAAGATGATCGTGGAGGGGCGCAAAACCGATCAGGGGGTGAAGCCCTACGCGACGCTATTTGATCTGGCGCGTCGGGTGGACCTGAAGCGTGTTGGCAAGCGGTCCTTGGAAATGCTGTGCCGCGCAGGGGCGTTCGATGCGCTGGACCGCAACCGCCGCCGCATCCTCGACAGCCTTGACGGGCTGACCGCCTATTCCGCCGCGATCCATGATCAGGCGAACTCCAATCAGGTGTCGCTGTTTGGTGATGCGGGCGAGGATTTGCCCGAGCCGCGCCTGAGTGCCGCCCCGGATTGGTTGCCCAACGAACGGCTTGCCGCCGAACACCAAGCGGTGGGCTTCTACTTCTCGGGCCACCCGCTGGACGACTACATGCCTGCCTTGAAACGCCGCAAGGTGATGACCTTGAAAGAGGTGGAGGACCGGGTGCAGCAAGGCCCCTTCGTGGCCAAGATGGCAGGCGCCGTCTCCGTCAAGCAAGAGCGCAAGTCGCAGAAGGGCAACCGCTTTGCCTTCGTGTCGCTGAGCGACCCAACGGGCCTCTACGAGATCACGATTTTCTCGGACACACTGGAGGCGTCCCGCGAATTCCTGGAGACCGGCAACAACGTGATCATCCAGGCCGAGGCGACGCTGGAGGCGGATCAACTGAAGTTACTGGGCCGCTCCATCCAACCGGTCGATGGCGCGATTGCGGGCGAAGCCAACGGCCTGCGGGTCTTCATCGAGGACGAGGCGGGCATCGTGTCCGTGGAATCCCTGATGGAGCGTACGGCTGCGGAGGGGGCGAAAGCCGCCAAAGGTCCGATCCATCTGTGCCTGATAGCCCCCGATCTGCCGGGGGAGGTGGAGGTGATCCTGGGCGAGAACTTCCCGGTGTCACCCCAGATCAAGGGGGCCTTGCGGTCGTTGGAAGGCGTGGTGATGGTGGAGGAGGTTTGAAGCGTTAGGACTAAGAACGCACGCGCTATAACCTCTGTCTAAAGACCGTCTAAGCAAGTCGATGGAATCAGCTTCTCCTACTCGAAGGGTCTCGCGCCCGAAGATATTCACGGAACCGTGACCACCTGACCTATCCTTTTGGACAGGTTTTGAGCCCATTGACGGGGACAGTCTGTTTCTTTCCGGGCGAGGCGGTTGACGATGTAAAACGTCATAATTTAAAGAGAATTGTATGTATTTATTTGGCACCAATGTTTTGGTGTCTATCTGGGGATAACCAATGTTTAAGCAATTCTTTGCGGTAGCAGCGCTTGCAACGCTGCCAATGGCCGCCCAAGCGACGACGCTTGATTTTGATGGGCCTAACGATACCGCGATTTTCTCGGGACCCAATGTGCTTGTAGGCTACATCGTAGGCGATCGCGAATTCTCTTTCTCGCAAATTACGACAAGTGGCCAGGTATCCAGCGGTGCGAACTTGTTCGACTCGCTGGCATGCACCAACAACACCACTCCTTTGGTCGCCGCTTGTGGCGGCAACGACGACGGCGATCTGGTACCGCAGGTTCAGGGCGAAAACGGCGTCTACGGCAATATCCTGATCCGCCAGCAAGCTTCGGCCACGCTGGATGACGATGCCGCCGGTAATGGCAGTTTGTTGATGACACTGACGTCCGGCCCGGCCTTCACGTTGGAGGGGTTCTCGGCCATCGACGGGTCGATCATTTCGCTGTTCCACAACAACGTTCAGTTTTTCGGGCCTGTGAATGATCGGGGCAACCGCGAGACGGCACAGTACAATACGCTATCGGTTTCGCCGATCTTCAACGTGGGTGACACGCTTCGGGTCCAACTGCTCGGGTCCGGCGGCGTCGACTCTTTCCAGCTTGCGGCAATTCCCCTGCCCGCCGGTGGTTTGCTGCTTGCGGCAGCCTTTGGTGGTCTGGCGTTCGTGCGGCGTCGCAAGACCGCTTGATCGCATCGTTTCATGATCTGTCGGTGCGTCTGGCTGATCGACCAACAAAGAAGGCCCCGCAAACCAGCGGGGCCTTCTTTGTTGATCGCGTCTCTGTTTACTGCAACGTCGGTGCCTGAGGCTCCCATGCCTCGAACCGGATGATGCCAGCCTCGGTTTGCGGTGCGGCGGCGAAGGCGGCGGCGACCACGTCGGCGGCCGCGCAGGAGAACCATTCGACGCCTTGGGTATTCGTCAGCGACACGCAGATGCCGGGGTAGACGGCGTCGATCTCGCCGGAGAACAGCGACCAGGTGGCGAAGAAGTCAGCGCCCTCGGTCAGCAGGTTGCAGACCTCGACCAGACGGCCGCCACCGTCCCAGGCGTATTGGGTCGACGTTTCGATGTCACCAATTTCAGGGGCCGGCACGACAAGCGCGTCGGCGGCGTAGCCACCGCCCGAGCAATCGGGCTCGGCCATTGCGGGGGCCGCAAGGCAAAGGGCAAGGGGAAGGGCGAAGGCGGGGGTAATGCGTTTGATTTTCATGGGCGCTTTTTGAGCGCGGCATTCGTTCCGTGTCAATTCTCGATTTCGGGCCGCGTGCTTCGGGCCGGAAACCTGCCGAGACGTTTTGCCCCTAGCGGGGTCGAGGGTGGCCGTTTTCAAGGGGATAGGAATTGCAGTTTCCCCGCCCGTGCGGGCGCTCTAGGGTCGCGCCATGACTGGATCAAGCATCCTTGATACCCGCGCGTCCTGGGGACGCTTGGCGCTGGCGCTGCTGGTGTCGCTGATCGGCAATGCGGGGATGTGGGCGATCATCCTGATCCTGCCTGATGTGCAGGCCGAGTTCGAGGTGGGGCGCGCGAGCGCGTCTTTGCCTTACACCGTCACGATGATCGGCTTTGCGCTGGGGAATTTCCTGATCGGGCGGGCGGTGGACCGCTACGGCTTGGCATGGTCGCTGGCGGGTTCGGCCGTGCTGATGGGCGTGGGCTATGGGACCGCATTCTTGGCGCCGTCCCTGGCGCTTCTGGCCTTGGCGCAGTTCTTCATCGGCTTCGGGTCGGCGGCCAGTTTCGGGCCGCTGATCGCCGATGTCTCGCAGTGGTTCTTGAAGCGACGGGGTCTGGCGGTCGCGATTGCGGCGTCGGGGAACTACCTTTCTGGGGCGCTCTGGCCAATGCTGCTGGCGGGCACGCTGGCGGCGGACGGGTGGCGCGCGAGCTATGTTATCCTGGCCGTGAGTTGCCTCGTGGTGATGTTGCCCGCCACCTGGCTACTGCGCCGCCGCCTGCCCGAAAGCGCGATGGCGATGTCGGAAGCGGCGGCTGCGGCGCGTGCAAGGACCACCGGGCTGAGCCCAAGGGCGTTGACGGCGCTGCTGGCGGTGGCGGGTATCGGGTGCTGCGTGGCGATGGCGATGCCGCAGGTTCATATCGTCGCCTATTGCGTCGACCTTGGGTACGGGCCGGCGGTGGGGGCCGAGATGCTGTCGCTGATGCTGTTGTTTGGTGTCGCGTCCCGGCTGGTGTCCGGCGTGATGGCCGACAAATTGGGCGGTGTGGCGACACTGTTGATTGGCTCTACCCTGCAAATGCTGGCGCTGTTTCTCTACCTGCCGACCTCAGGGCTGACGTCGCTGTACCTGGTGTCGATGATCTTCGGGCTCAGCCAGGGCGGTATCGTGCCTTCCTATGCGGTGATCGTGCGGGAATATCTTCCGGCGCGGGAGGCCGGCGCAAGGGTCGGGTTCGTGATCATGTCGACGATTGTCGGTATGGCCGTCGGGGGATGGCTTTCGGGCGTCATTTATGACGTCACGGGGTCGTATCAATGGGCGTTCCTGAACGGAATTGCCTTCAATGCGCTTAACGTGGCGGTGATGATCTACATCCTGACACGATCTCGGCCACGCGCGCCTGCAATGCCTGCACCAGCCTAGGCGGCCGCGCAAAAACTCTTGCAAGAGTTTTGACAATCCCTTGCGAGGGATTGGACAGATCCTTGCAAGGATCTGGGGCGCTTCACCAGTGTGGCGGCTTCTGGTCGGCCAAGGGGATGGAGCCGCTGTTGCCGGCGACTTCCCGTTCTGCCTCACGGGACATCAGCATTTCGACACGGCGGGTCAGAATGGCGATTTCAACGTCCTGGCGGGCGACAACGTCGGACAGATCATCCACGGCCTTGGCCAGGTGGGCCAGTTGCTCTTCCATCTCTACGGTCTTTGACATGTCCATCGGCCTCCTTGCCCCGGCGCACCCCACCCGTTAGACGGTGCGCGACGCGATTTGAAGGCATCCTAGCCCATGGCCAAGCAGAAAAAACAGCCCCGCCCCAAGGCCGAGACGCCTAAGGGCTTCCGTGACTATTTCGGCGCGGAGGTCGTGGAGCGGCAGGCGATGCTGTCGAAGATCGCCGAAGTCTATCACCGCTATGGCTTCGACCCGCTGGAAACAAGCGCCGTGGAGACGGTGGAGGCGCTTGGCAAATTCCTCCCCGACGTGGACCGCCCGAATGAAGGCGTCTTTGCGTTCGAGGAAGACGACAAGTGGCTGGCGCTCCGCTACGATATGACAGCGCCTCTGGCCCGTGTCGCGGCGCAGTACCGAAATGATCTGCCCTCGCCCTACCGGCGCTACACCATGGGGCCCGTCTGGCGGAACGAAAAGCCCGGCCCGGGGCGCTTTCGGCAGTTCTACCAGTGCGATGCCGACACCGTGGGTGCGGGGTCCGTGGCCGCAGATGCCGAGATTTGCGCGATGTTGTCCGATTGCCTGGAGGCCGTGGGCATCGAGCGCGGCGATTACGTGGTGCGCGTTAATAACCGCAAGGTGTTGGACGGTGTGTTGCAGGCCTTGGGGCTTGAAGATGATGATGAAATCACGCGAGCAGCGGTCCTGCGGACGATCGATAAGTTCGACAAGGTAGGAATTGAGGGTGTTTGGCAGCTGCTAACCAAGGGTCGACTTGATGAATCTGGGGCCTTTATTGATGGCGTTGGCTTAACGATTGAGCAAGCTCAGATCATTGGGCAGTTCTTGCAATCTAAAGGTGATGATGCCCAGGAGACTTTTGGTCTACTGTCGCAATTAATTGGTGAGTCAGTCAGAGGCGCGGCTGGTATCGAAGAACTCGAACAAATAGCCGACCTCCTCGCCGCCCAAGGTTATGGCCCCGACCGCATCGTCATCGACCCCTCGGTCGTGCGCGGCCTCGGGTACTACACCGGCCCCGTCTATGAGGCAGAGCTGACTTTTGACGTCCAAAACGAGAAGGGCCAGACGGTGCAGTTCGGCTCGGTCGCCGGCGGTGGGCGTTATGACGATTTGGTCAAGCGCTTCACAGGGCAGGAGGTTCCGGCGACGGGCGTCTCCATCGGCGTTGATCGCTTGCTGGCCGCTCTGCATGCGACGGGGAAACTCAAGGGCGAGGATCCTGGCCCGGTGATCGTGACCGTGATGGATCGTGATCGGATGGCGGAGTATCAGGCCATGGCCGCGACCCTGCGTAACGCGGGCATCCGGGCGGAGGTCTACCTTGGCAATCCGAAGAACTTCGGCAACCAGTTGAAGTACGCGGACAAGCGGCGCAGCCCGGTGGCGATCATCCAGGGCTCGGACGAGGCCGCGCGCGGTGTCGTGCAGTTGAAGGACTTGGTGCTTGGCGCGAAGCTGGCCCAAGACGCCACTTTGGAGGAGTGGAAATCCCAACCCGCCCAGACCGAAGTCGCGACAGCAGACCTTGTGGCCGAGGTTCAAGCCATCATCGCGCGCCACCAGTGACGGACAAAGCCGCCATACGGGCCGAGGCCGAGGCGCTTCAGGCCACTTTCAAAGGTGCCGTCCCGGTGGACGCGCCGATGTTGGTGAGCGCGGACACGCTGCTTGACCTTTATGGCGAGGACATCCGCGCGCGCGCCTACACGACCCATGACCCGGACCGGGGCGAGATGATGCTGCGCCCTGACTTCACCGTGCCGGTGGTCGAAATGCACATGCGCGATGGGGCGGAGCCTGCGCGCTACACCTACCTTGGCGAAGTCTTTCGGATGCAAAGCGTGGGCGCGGGTCTGCCGTCGGAGTATTTGCAGGTGGGGTATGAGGTCTTCGATCGCACCGCGCCCTTGCAAGCCGATGCGGAAGTGTTCGCGCTGTTCTCCAAGGCACTGGCCGATGTGCCGACGCGTGCAGTCACCGGCGATATCGGCGTGCTCCTGGCGGCCATCGAGGCACTGTCCACGACCGAGGCCCGCAAGGCGGCCCTGCGCCGCCACGTCTGGCGTCCGCGCCGATTCCGCGCGCTGCTGGATCGCTATACCGGCGCGGCACCTGCGCCCCATGGCCGGGAGGCCTACCTGGCGGCCGCGCGTGCGCAAGGCCTCGCGGCGATGATCGCGCAGGCGGGCCCACCGATTGGTCTGCGCACGACCGATGAAATCAACGCGCGGCTTGCGCGTCTGGAGGCCGAAGCCGAGGCGCCGATGATCGATGCGATGGAAGCCGAGGTGCTGACCGAGCTTCTGGCCCTGAAAGCCCCCTTGGTGCAGGCCACCAATATTCTGTCGAACTACGCGGTGGACTTGCCGGGATTGCAGGGCGCGGTCGACCGTTTTGCGGCCCGGGTCGAGGCGCTGGCCGCCGCGGGTGTCGCCGTCGATACCCTCCCGTTCGAGGCCTCATACGGGCGCACGCAGATGGAATATTATGACGGGTTCGTCTTCGGCATCCTTTCGGCCACGCCCGGCCAGCCGCCGCTCGCCACCGGGGGGCGCTATGACGCGCTGACCCGCGTATTGGGAGCCCGACAAGGAGAAGACCCCCGGGAAATCCCCGCCGTCGGCGGGGTGATCCGGCCTGAACTGGTGCTTGCCGCACGGGAGGCCGCGCAATGATCACGTTGGGGGTGCCCTCCAAGGGGCGGTTGATGGAGAAGACGTTCCAGTGGTTCGCCGACCGCGGGATCGAGATGCGCCGCACCGGGTCGGACCGTGACTATGGCGCGGAGATTGCCGATCTGCCCGTGGAGCTGCGCCTGCTCGCGGCGGGAGAAATCCCGCGTGAGCTGGCCGCCGGGCGCATCCATTTGGGCGTTACCGGAAGTGATCTTGTGCAGGAGCGAATCCCCGCCTGGGATCAAGCCGTCGAGGTTGTGGCCGAGATGGGATTCGGCCACGCCGATCTGATCATCGCCGTGCCCGCATGGTGGGTGGATGTCACCAGCCTGGATGATCTGGACGCAGTGGCGGCAGATTTTCGCAAACTCCACGGTCATCGCTTGCGGATCGCCACGAAATATCATCGGCTCGTGCGGGATTTTCTGCGCGACAAGGGCGTCGCCGACTACCGGCTTGTCGACAGCCAAGGTGCCACCGAAGGCACCGTGGCCCATGGCACCGCCGAGGCGATTGCCGACATTACCTCTACCGGAGAAACATTGCGGGCCAATCACTTGGCCATTCTGGGCGACGGGTTGATCCATCGCTCTGAGGCGACGCTGTTCCGGTCCCGGACCGCCCCTTGGGGCGACGCCGAGCGCGCAAGCCTTGCGGCAATTTCCGCGCGGCTTGACGGATAATCCGCCACCTAGGCCAGGTTCCGCCGTTGTGGCAAGGCGGTCACGGCGCAAGACAAACCGCCTAAGACGCAGGTCCGGAATCCCGCACTTGAGGCTTAACCATTCGTTAACCTAAGTTAAGCCCACACATGCTTAACGGGGATTTTTCCCGAAAATTTCTTTTTTTTCATCAGACCGGTTTTTCGGTCAAAGGACGTATAAAATGATCAGACCTGCCATTTTTGTGGGGGTGCTGGCAGCACTCCCTTCCGTTTCACTTGCACAAGGCATCACGTTCGACGGCGCAGCCACCCTGGGGTACAGCTTCACCACCGTCAATGACCTCGGCACCGACATCTCCCTGAACGGTGCCTCGCTTGATTTCGACGGTGACCTTGGCTTCAGCGATGAATTCAGCGTTGGCCTTGGGTTCAGCTTCGGGTCCAGCAACCTGGAAGTGACCGGGCTGCCCAATGACATCAACATCGATCTGCTGAGCCTTTCGATCGAGCCCGAGTACCGCTTCAGCAACGGCGCCTATGTCGGCGCCTACTACCGCATGGGCGACCTTGACGTTGCACTTGTGGGGCCGCTGACGATTGGCCTTGATACCTCGCAATACGGGATCTTCGGTGGCTATGATTTCGGTCAGGGCCACGTGGAGGTTTTCTACGGCCAGTCCCAGTTCACCGACAATGCGCTTCTGGGGGCCTTGGGCAATACCGATGTCACCGATTACGGCATCTCGGCCTCCTACCAGGCGATGCCTGAGTTGGACATCTTCGGCAGCGTCCTGCGCACGGACGTCGACCTGGGCGGCACGGATCTGCACTTCACCGCGTTTTCCATCGGCGCGGAATATGACGTGACGCCCGAACTTGCCGTCTATGGGTCCGTCGGTCAGACGATCATCGACCTGAGCGCCCTTGGCGCCCCCGATGACATCACGGCGACGGGCCTGACGATTGGCGCCTCTTACGACCTGACCAGCGCGGCGTCGATCCCGATGTACGTGAGTGCCGAGTACTCGCATACCAATCTGGACCTATCTGTACTTGGGCTCACCACTGATCCGACCGTGGACCGGTTCGCCGTGGGTCTGACGATCCCGATCGGCAACGGCTCTGGTGCGGCGCTGAACTCCAACACGCGGACAGCACGGGGCGAGTACCGCTCGGCCGTGGCGGCGGTGTTCAACTCGTTCTAAGGTGATGCAATACGATTTTGAGGCCGGACATCGTGGGGTGCCCGGCCTTTTTCATGCAGCTAAAGCACGCCGATCTCGGCCAGGGCGCTTTCCAGTTGCGGCGGCAGTGCCTCTTCCTGCTTTGAGCCCGCCCGCAGGTCGCGCGGAGCATCGGTGGGCGAGAGGTAACGCCAGCCCTGGAAAGCCCGCTTGGGCGTGGCGGCGACGCGCGTCACGTTGGGGTCCAACACGATGCCGCAACGGTTTATGCCATCGCCGCGATCCACCGGATCGAAGCGCACGATGGGTTGGCGTGCAAGGATCACACCCTTGAACACCCAATACAAAGAGCCGCCGTTCAGCACCTCATCGGCGCGTTTGGGCCACATCCGTGTGACGTGGCGCGGCAGTCCATCGGGCCCCTTGGCGCGGGGGGTGGTTTGCCACTCCAGAAGATCCTCTACGCAGGTCGCACCGACGCAGAGCTTCAGAATATGTGTGGTAGTGCTCACGGCTCATCCCCCAAGATGATGTGCGCGGTAAGCTAACACGTGGCGCACTGTGGGCAAGGGCTCAGGCCAGGGGTTTGGCGAAGTTGCGCGGATTACCTGTGGATGGATCAAGGATCGGGCCATCGGAATACTGCGCAAGGTAGGCGCGGCGGGGACGCTCGGTAGTATTCGCGCCTGACCGGTGCAGGGTAAGGGACGAGAAGATCACGATGCTGCCAGCGGGGCAGGGCAGGGCTTCCCCCGCGTCGGGGCCGTCGTAACCGACCTTCTCCTTGCCGATGTCGTCCCAATGGTGCGGGTCAATGTGGCCCTCGCGGTTCAGGTCCCGGGGAAGACATGACAGCGACCCATTCTCCAACGTCGCGTCGTCCAGGGCGATCCAGACCGACAGGTACGGCTTATGGGGGAAAGGCACGTAAGCTCCGTCCTGGTGCCATGCGAAAGAGGCCCCGGTGCGTGGGCCCTTGACGACGAATTGTTCGTTGAACAGATGCGGGTCTTGCAGGGCCATGGCCGTCACGGCGCGCATCTGGTCGCCGAACAGGAAGGCTTCAACGTCCGGGAAGTCTTCGTGGCGTTTGTGCAGGAACAGCCGATCCGCGCCGCGATTGATGTCGTGGTTGCCGCCGTCCGCCGCAGAAGGCTCTGCAATCAGGGCGTCGGACGCTGTGCGCAGGGCGGCCAGGGCGTCACCCCCTACGCGATTGGGCCAGATTGCATAGCCCTTGCGTTGAAATTCAGCTTTGATACTCACAGTGCTTTCCTCACGGTAGGGCCCATTTGACACGGGTTCGGTGACGACGTCTGGTCTAGGGGCGACATTTATGGCATACGGTTTATGTTGACGCCCCCCGCTCAAATTGATCAAGGACTGGTGCCCGTGACCCGTTTCTCCGCCCCCATTGCCGAACAGATTTGGGATATGAAGTACCGCCTGAAAGAGGCTGACGGCACGCCGATCGATTCCTCGGTCGAAGATACCTGGCGCCGTATCGCGCGGGCCCTGGCGGCAGTGGAAGAGGACGCGTCGACGTGGGAAGACCGTTTTTACACCGCCCTGGAGGACTTCAAGTATCTGCCTGCGGGCCGCATCGTCGCTGGTGCGGGCACGGGGCGCAGTGTGACGCTGTTCAACTGCTTCGTGATGGGCACGGTGCCGGATTCCATGGGCGGTATCTTCGACATGCTCAAAGAGGCCGCCTTGACGATGCAGCAGGGGGGCGGGATCGGCTACGATTTCTCGACCATCCGGCCCAAGGGGGCGGACGTGAAGGGCGTGGCGGCGGATGCGTCCGGCCCGCTCAGCTTCATGGACGTCTGGGACGCGATGTGCCGCACGATCATGTCGGCGGGTTCGCGGCGCGGCGCGATGATGGCCACGATGCGCTGCGACCACCCCGATATCGAGGATTTCATCGCCGCAAAGCAGGACCCCGCCCGTCTGCGCATGTTCAACATGAGCGTTTTGGCGACAGACCCCTTCATGGAAGCCGTAGAGGCGGACGGCTCGTGGGACCTGGTCTTTGGCGATCGCGTCTACCGCACCGTGCAGGCGCGGGATCTGTGGAACAGGATCATGCGCGCGACCTATGACTACGCCGAACCTGGCGTGATTTTCATCGACCGGATCAACGCCGAGAACAACCTGAACTACGCCGAGACCATCTGTGCAACGAACCCCTGCGGCGAGCAGCCTTTGCCGCCCTATGGTGCTTGTTTGCTTGGGTCCGTAAACCTCGCGCAACTGGTGGAGCGGCCCTTCGAGGCCGACGCGGATCTGGATTCAGACGCCTTGGGCGATATCGCCGCCACGGCGATCCGCATGATGGACAACGTCGTGGACGCCTCTCGTTTCCCGCTGGAGGCGCAGGCGCAAGAGGCCGCCGCGAAGCGTCGGATTGGCCTGGGTGTCACGGGGCTGGCCGACGCGCTTGCCATGTGCGGCTTGCGCTATGGCGCGCCGGAGGCGGCAGCCAAGACCGAGGAATGGATGGCCCTGATCGCCAACGCCTCTTACCGGGCGTCGGCATTGCTGGCCGCAGAAAAGGGCGCGTTCCCGCTGTTTGACGCAGCCGAATACGCCAAGGCCCCGATGGTGAAACGGTTGGACGCCGACGTGCAGGCGCTGATCGCGAAGCACGGGTTGCGCAACGCGCTTTTGACCTCGATCGCGCCCACGGGCACAATTTCGCTGTTTGCGGGCAATGTCTCGTCGGGGATCGAGCCGATCTTCGCCAACGCCTACACTCGCAAGGTGCTGCAAACAGATGGCACGCGGACGGAAGAGGAGGTCGTGGACTTCGCCGTCGCCGCCTGGCGCGATTTGCACGGTGACACGCCGCTGCCGGACTATTTTGTCAACGCCCAGACGCTGGCGCCGCTGGATCATGTTCGTATGCAAGCCGCCGCACAGCCGTGGGTGGACAGCAGCATCTCCAAGACGATCAACGTGCCCGAGGATATCAGCTTCGAGGCCTTCAAGGACGTCTACGCCGAGGCCTATGCGACTGGCTGCAAGGGCTGCACCACCTACCGCCCCAACGACGTTACGGGGAGTGTGTTGAGTGTGACGGAGGAGAAAGCAGAAGCTGCGATGCATGCAACATTCGGGGACGCCCTACTTTTCCATCTCGCAGATTCAGGAAAAAAGGGCACCGACGTGGTGCGCGAGTCTGGTGTTTCACATGATGTAGTGAAGAAATTGATGACCCGAAAATCATCTTCGACAAGTGCGGAAAACGCCGTGCTGATCGCCAAAGCCTTCGGCATGGATCTGGAATACTTCATGCAAAAGACTGACGCCCCCGAAGTCGTCGCCCAAACCGACGCCGAACCGCTCCAACCCCATGGCGACGTCATCTACATGTCCGAGCCGCTCGACCGGCCTCAGGCGCTGGAGGGCAACACCTACAAGGTCAAATGGCCCGACAGCGAGCATGCGCTTTATATCACCATCAACGACATCGTCCTGCAGGGTCACCGCCGTCCGTTCGAGGTCTTTATCAACTCCAAGAACATGGAGCATTTCGCCTGGACCGTGGCGCTGACCCGGATGATTTCCGCCGTGTTCCGGCGCGGGGGCGACGTGTCCTTCGTGGTGGAAGAGCTCAAGGCGGTCTTCGACCCGCGGGGCGGGGCGTGGATGAACGGCAAATACGTGCCTTCGATCCTGGCGGCGATTGGCGGCGTGATCGAAAAACACATGATCCATACCGGCTTTCTGGCGGGGGAGGGGATGGGCCTGAAGTCCGATCCGCAGGCCGAGGTCGTGAACCTGGGCCTGCGTCCTGGCCCGGCCTGTCCCGCCTGCGGGCAGCATGATCTGCGGATGGTCGAGGGGTGCCTGACCTGCGGCAGTTGCGGCCATTCCAAGTGTGGCTGACATGCGGTTCCGACGGGTGGAGGATCATCTGATCACGCTTCCCTCGGGACGCTTGCTCTGGCGCCGTGGCCATTGGGCCCGGATCCCCGAGCCGCTTGAGCGAGAGGCCGCGGCCCTCCGCGATCTGTTCGACTAGCGCCCTTTGGGTGTCACCCCGATGCCTCAGCCCGAAACGTTCCGGGGCGTTTGGGCCGATTTCATGCAAGTTGCCCACAATCGGTGCTAAAAACGCCACAAATCACCGGCATCGATGCCGGAACCAAAAAAAAGTACGGGCAGTAGCAATGGCATTCTTGAAACGTGGGGCGCTGGCCCTTTCCCTATTGTTGGCGTCCTTGGCCGGGCCGGGGCTGGCGCAAGACAGTGGCATGACGCGCCTTGGGGTCACGCAAATTTTTTCCAACGATTGGTTCGGCATGCCCATCGGCGACCGCTTTGATCGGTGGCGCACCGGGGCCTACCAGGTCAGCGGTTTCTG